>CAJUFB010000125.1 GCA_910585805.1 uncultured Acetatifactor sp. | reverse complement strand
ATCACAGGCAGCGCTCCTTTTATAGACGCCGATTATTTGCCGCTTACAAAAGGATTCCGGCAATGCAGAATACTGCCGAGATAATGATATAGCCTGTTTTTGCAATTCTCATGGGTGTTACGGAACGCATTTTCATTTTTCTACCTCCTCTTCCAGTTTTGCAGATGTCCTGCACTGCCCAACCTCTGAGATGAATTTCCGGCCGCTTAGGGATGCGTCCGCAATTCCATTCGGTACTGTACGGGCATCTGTTGTTTTCAGTTCCGCAGGAACCTTGCCTGTTCCTTATGCTGACAGTATAGCAGAGAAGCCCTCTCCCTGGAATCGACAGAAAAAGCCGTCTGCCCAAAATTGAGGCAGACGGCTGTAAGTGACTGAAATTTGGGCATTTGGAGCAAAATGCCTAAAAAATCTCCCGCGGAAATCAAAATGTCGTTAAAACATTGATTCCTGCGGGAGGTTTCATTTCAGGGGGCTAATTTAGTCGAAATTCCGCATAAGCCGACGCCCCCGCTTTCGGCTTTTCCAAAGATTTAGTTTCTACGTCCGGTTTCAGGCCGGCTGCTCCTCTTTCCAATCTGGACTCCGGTCACTTCATCAAACCGATATTCACTGCCATCGATGATGACTGTCCCTTTTGCCATTGTGCCATAGATCAGGTCAAAGTACCAAGTTCCGTCTTCTGTTGTATTCCATCCCTTTACCATATGGCCATTGGCATCATAGCGTACCCATTTGCCGGTTCCGTCCGGATTCTCAGCCCAGGCACCTGCTGCCGATTCCATGTATACATCCTTGTTTACTGCTTTCTTTCCGCCATACGCGGCATCCAGCCAGTACCATGCGTCAGAGACGGGATCGTAGATTTCTTTCCCTCTTCCCTCGGTTCCCTGCTTTACGCCGTCCTCATACCAATAGCGGCTGCCGTCTTCCATGACCACCCATCCGTACACTGTCTGCCAGCCACAAGGCTGTCCGGTGCCAATGCCGGTTATGTTGTCAAAGAAGTAAAGCTCTCCTTCAATCATCACATAGCCCTTTGCCATGGTGCCGTAAACCGGGTCAAAATAGTAAGTCCCTGCTTCCGTGCTGTCCCAGCCCTTTACCATGCGGCCATCCGCGTCATAGCGCACCCACTTGCCGCTTCCGTCCGCGTTTTCGGCCCATATGCCTGCCAGTGATTCCATATATACATCCTTATTTACTGCCTTCCTGCCGCCATCTACGGCATCCAGCCAGTACCATGCATCGGTGCCGGGATCATAAATTTCCTTGCCTCTTCCTTCAGTTCCCTGTTTTACGCCGTCTTCGTACCAATACTGGTTTCCATCCGGTTCCGTTACCCATATGCCATTTTCCGGCTCGCCTGGTTCATCGCTGGGCAGCGGAGACTGTGTCGGCTCCTCCGGCTTCTGGCTCTCTTCAGGCTTTGTACTCTCTTCCGGCTTTGGACTCTCGCTCGGCCTGGTGCTCTCTTCCGGTTTTGGACTCTCGCTCGGTCTGGTGCTCTCTTCCGGTTTTGGACTCTCGCTCGGCTTAGTGCTCTCTTCCGGTTTTGGACTCTCGCTCGGCCTGGTACTTTCTTCCGGTTTTGGGCTTGGACTCTGCTCCCGCTTTGTAACTGTTACCACAGCGGTTCCTGACACATCCGGATTTACCTTAGAGACAGCTCTGACCACCAGAGTGCCAGGCGCCTCCTTTGTGCCTATCCTCAGTAAACCATCCTGGGTGATTATCGTATTCTTGTCCTGATTTCCTTCCACAGACCAGATCACTTCCTGAATGGCAGAAGCCTCTTTCACCTCTGACAATTGGATTATCTCTGTTCCACTCCCGGTATCCGAAGCTTCCCCTGCATTGCCGGATTCCGTTTCGGCCTCCATACCGGGTTCTGTTCCATTTGTTTCGGAGTTCTGCCCGGCTCCGGGCTCTGTTGCTGTGTCCTGGCCTGCTCCGGACTCTGTTCCAATGTCCTGGCCTGCTCCGGACTCCGTTCCTGTATCCTGGCCTGCTCCGGACTCTGTTCCAATGTTCTGGCCTGCTCCGGACTCTGTTCCTGTATCCTGGCCTGCTCCGGACTCTGTTCCAATGTTCTGGCCTGCTCCGGACTCTGTTCCTGTATCCTGGCCTGCTCCGGACTCTGTTCCTGTATCCTGGCCTGCTCCGGACTCTGTATCAGGAACCGGGGTTATGTCAGATTCCTCACCGGGTTCCGGAGTACTGCCCGTTTCCGATATCTGTGCCTCTCCTGACTCTGCCTGTGTCCCAAAGAGCTGGAACTCATGAATACGGATTGCCGGATACGGACATTCGGTGTATGATTTATCAATACGCAGCCGGAAATATCTGCCTGTAACAGCCTCTCCCAGTGAATCATCCACCACGGTCTTCTGATCAGTATTTTCTATCTTCTTAATCTCCGTCCAGTTTTCTGCGTTCCCCAGGAATACTGTATCTGCCAGATTCTCCTCTGTGGCACCTTCCTTCAGCACTTCGAGGGCAAACTCTGCCGTATTCCATAGTGCCGGCTCATTATTCATGCCGCAGTTCTTTACAATCCAGCGGTTAATGGTATAGGTGTCTCCCAGATCAATGGCAAGCCAGCCTGCCTCCGCTTTATCCTGGCACCACTTCGTGGCATCATCCCCGTCCAAAGCGCTCCCGGCAGCCTCTCCACCGCTGCCCTCACCGGATACGCCAAGCACCTCTGCCTTGATAAAGGAGTCACCTTCATTCTGCTGGCCTGGAATCACTTTAACCTGTTTGCTGACTGTGAATTCAGGATTCTCCTGTAAGGAGACAGTAACGGTAATCTCTTCCGCCGTTTCATCCAATGCCGCGCTCAGCAAACCATTCGCATCGATTGAAGTAGCTTCTGACCCATTTCCGCTGATACTCCAATCCACCGCCTTGTCTGTCGTCTCTTCGCCCTTCCACTTAATGTAAAACTGCGCGGTTTCTCCTCCTGTTACTGAGAAATTTCCATAATATTCATCAAACCATGAAAGGCCTCTCTGTGACAGGTCCAACGACGGCTTTATATTATAAGAAGATATTGATACCTCTGTATATTGCCCACTATCCTTCTTTGTAACCCTAAAACTAATACTCCCTTTTTCTGCCATTCCTAATGTCAGACAGCCTTCTTCAATCTTTGTTCCGGAATCGGTGCTATCTATAATTTCCCAATCAAAATCAGAAACTTCAGCCTCTTCTCCGCAATAAGTCACCTTATACTGAATGCTGTCCCCCGTATAAACTGTTGTCCATTGGTCCGCGCCATCCTCGCGTGCCACAGCTACTGCATCCCTGACAGATATCTGACTGCTGGAATAGGATACGGAAGGATTCTCTTTATTCGTGGCTGTGACAGTAATGCTGCTACTTTGTTCATCTGCTGCAACCGTCAGCAGACCGTTTGCATCAATTGTGGTACCCTCTGCCACTTCACCATATTCGCCTGTCACATCCCATGTGTAATCGCCGGCGGGTTTCGTATCATCTTTGTACATCACGTTAAACTGCAGTTGTCCGCCTTTATAGACAGTATCTGTATCTGCAACCACTCTGCCTGCCGGAACCACCGTAACATCCACTTCACCTTTCATCACAGGGTCTTCCACGCTGGTGGCAATCACCTTTATGGTTTTGTTCCCATACCAATCCTTTACACCGTTCTCGTCCTCTCCTACTGTCAGCAAACCATTCTCATCAATACCGGTAGCATCGGACGTATTGCCGGACACAGACCATGTGACTGCATCTGTTTCTTTATAATTTTTTACCTCTGCATGCAGCTGCAGGGTCATCCCCTGGACAACACTGTTTTCATCCGCTGTTACAGTAATTGACATTCTGCCGCCCAGACGAACTTCATCAGACTGATTGCCATTGTAGTCTTCCAGCTTTACATACACGGAATCCGCCTCTTTGGAAATTTCCTGGAAAACCGACCAGTCATTATTTAATTCACCATGGCTTGCTGTACCGCGTGTATACACTTCTTCCCTGAGTACTTCCCCTTCAAATTCTTCCCTCACAAACAGCTTATGCCATTCACTTGTTGATGGCTGAGTCAGCTTACCGTCACTCCAGATTCTACCGTCATAGGGAGCGCAATAGTGATCAGGAAGAGTCCCGTCATAGGTAGTAAAGCCGTCAGCCGTCCTGATTTCCATGGTATACTCAGCGCCGTTCGCCTCTGCGCCGACAGGGATTGAAATCGTACAGCCATTGCTGCCGGAGCCTGTCCAGGTGCGCGGTTCCTTCTCATAGGAAGTAGTGACGGTAACATCAGCCTGTCCGCCATCCCAGCCAACGATAAGTTCTCCATCTTTGGAATTGTCTACCTTAATATTGGTCACTCCATCTTTGAAGTTATATGTTGTCTTTGCCCCTTCGCCTTCTACTCCGTCTTTTGACACTGCTTTCAGCACAAGGGTTACATCGCCGATTCTCTCGTCAACACCATTTACCGTTGCCTCAAAGGAAACTGTACTGCCCGCTTCTGCTTCTGTCTCAGCCGGGGATACCACGACGGAATCTACCTGTGTCCGTTCCGCCTCTACGATTGCCTCTTCGATATCCTTGATATAGAAAATATCGTCATAGGTACCGCCCAGGTAGATTTCTTTTCCTTCCTTCTCCGCATAGATGTTATACTGCTTCACATCCGCGTAGGAATCCAGATCCCAGGATACCACCATTTCGCCGGTTTCATATGCCTTTTCAACTGTAAGGCCAGTAGGAGTCTTTGGTACTGTTCCTTCTCCGGAACCGTACTGCATCCTGCCCACATTCATCTGATACCCTGATGCCTGTCCGTCAAATACCAGGCCAAATGCAGCAATCTGCTTCCCTGCATAATCGGAGAGAGCCACCTCGGAGCTTACCCATCCGTCACTCTTCGCTGCTGAATCCGCAATGTCCAATTTCACCACGGTATCCGGATCATCCTGGAAGATAACGCCCAACTGCATCGTCACCTCATCCCCGGAGGACTTCAGGAACGTAACCTTCATTGCGGAATCTTCCTTAACTGCCAGATCTGTCTTATACAGGTGCAGGAAATTCTCGGCATCCACATCGCCGTATACCACCAGGGAGCTGCCCCCGTTATACGCACCAACCAGGTCAAAATCAAATGCCTGCTCCTCGCCATCCCTGCTTACTTTCCGGTATTTCGTACCATAGTCAAAATCAGCAGAGAGCCTGGTTCCCTTCGAGTCAAACCACCACTGCCAGGTAGGCAGAATATCCTGAACGGTAATATTGGACCATTCGGCATTGCTGGATGTTTCTCCTTCCACGGCATATTCCAGTCCATGTCCCGTGTTAAAGTCGGTATAGAAACTGTCTCCGTTGACTACCGTGCGCTCCGCTATGTATTTTGCGACACCGTTCTGCCTGTTATTGGTAACCTCAACCTCAGCGTCATCGGCCGCCACAGGATTCGTGGGGTCAACAGCGCCTCCGGACCACCACATCCGCTCCCGCTTAAAAGCCATCCACTGATACTCGTCCAACTCGCGTGTAAACAGTCTGTAACCAGTCTCCGGATCCGTCCCTGCCTGTGCCTCCAGTCCTGTCTGTACGAAGTCGGTTCCCAGCGATGCAATGGAGCCATTCATGACACCGTCTGACATCATTCTGTCAAAATTATTGCTCCATCTGTTCCCTCCGGCCTCAAAACCGTTAAATGCAACTTCATATTTGTCAAGGCCATAGGGCTGCGTCCCCTCATCTCCGGGTACCGCATGCCCATACTCAATAAATACGCTGTTTGCGTACAGTGTTGGGGCTTCCGTATTTCCACTGGTAGCGGAAGTCAGCATTTCCGTACCGAAGCTCCCTGCATTATACCACTGAATATACATGCCGTTAGAACGCATCTGCCCCAGGAACGCCTTCAGCTCTTCTCTCGTCTCACTGGAATACGAGCGGCCTTCCATATTAAAAAAGTAGCCGTCAAAGCCATAGTAATTGGCCAGCTCCGTCAGTTTATCTGCTACCGGATAACGGCCATCCTCATCCTTGTACAGCATAACCTCAAAATTCTGGTATGCCCGCGGTTGGAACATACAGCCCAGGGACAAGACTCCATTCTTATGAGCGGCATTTGTATAGGCAGGATTCGGCAGGTTCACCAGCCCGAACTCAAAATAACGCCTCTTCCATGCATTGCCGTCCGTGGCATTCCGTTCGTCCTCAATATCATTCAACTCCTCCGGCGTACCCACAGAAGGCATCCCATGCCAGGATGCATACTGATCTACATACTGCCAGAAATTAAAAATATGGGTGCTGAACTCATTGTTATAAGGCATCGCCTGGAAGAAACTGTTACCATAATCACCAGTCAGCGTGAGGTACTGAGGAGCGACGCTAAGTTCCGGGTTCGCCTGTGTTGCGGCAAAAGCCGCATTCCGATCCTGTAAAGGAATCCGTGCACGCAGAAGCTCCCCATAGGGATCTGTCTCGGGAGACCAGTCCATAATATCCTCAACACGGTATCCATGCTGATACGGTTGGTTCTCTTCCTTCGCTCCTGCTCCCACATAGGGATAAGTGTCCCCTGCAGAAACTGTCACGAAATCCACCCCGAACGACGTAGCAATTAATGCCGCCGTAAGGATGCCTGCTCCAATGCGTTTTCTCAACTTTCCTTTCATACTATTCCTCTTTTCCGTTCCTGTATATAGTAATACTGTCCCCTTTTACTCTCAAAACAACCCGGCAGCAAACTACCGGGTTGTTTCGCTGCACCTGCTTTGATATTACTGGGCAGCGTCAATCTGTGCCTGAACATTTTCCATTATGGTGTCGAATCCGGATGCACGCAATTCTTCCATCATCTGCGGCACTGTCACCTCAGGATCTGACGTTCCTGTCAGAAGCCCCTTCTTATAACGCTCGATAATCTCATTACAGTTCGCCAGTTCACCCTCGAATTCGGTAGTGTCGATAGAGATACCCAATACAGGAGACGCAACTGCCGCTTCATTCAGAGCCTTCACTTCATCCCACTGATTCTCTTCCACGTCATCAGTAAGCGTTACATTGAAGAAGGTTCCCTGGGTATAGCCTGCCATAGGCCAGTCTGTATTGATCTTGTGAACCCTGCCGTCTGTAGTGTACTCAAAGTTCTCGCCTTCCAGACCGAAATACAGGGCATCCCTTACATAGGTATCCGTATTTACCAGTTCCAGCAGCTGCAGAGCCTTCTCCACGTTCTTGCAGCTTGATGAGATACAGTTCAGGGAGCCGCCTACTGTGCTGAATGACAGATGCGTATCGCCCCACTGAGATACTACTACTTCCTTGTCCATGTTCGGTCCCCAGACGGTCTTCGCCGCCAACGGCCATCCCTGGGCAACATAGCACATTCTGTACTTCGGAGCTTCGCCCAATGTCTCAGCATCCTGGTTGATGATGCCTGCCTTATACCACTCGTGCAGTGTCTTCAGGTCAGCCATAACATCTTCCTGCTCATACACACTGACTGCCTTCTTGGTAGAATCATTGTAAGATACGCCGATGCCGGGCAGACCAGCGCCCATTCCGTCATACTTGTCAAGGACAGCGCCCAGGCCGTCTGATGCCAGGATGAAGGGTTCGGAACCCTCTCCGTCTTTGATTTTGGTCAAGGCATCTGTCAGGGACTGCAGATCATGCAGGTTCTCATAGTCGATTTCATATTTGTCTACCAGCTCTTTGTCCCATACGAAATACTGCGTTGCGGAACTGTCCTTATAGGTAGGCACGGCATAAATTCCGCCGTCTATGGATACTGCATCCCAGTAATCCTCCGGAATGAAAGAATACAGATCCGGGCATGTACTCTGCAGAATCCCTGAAATGTCTGCAAACGTATTCGTCCTTACATCGCTGGCATATGTACCGGAATCAGTGAACAGGATATCAAATTCTGTGTTGCTCTTCGACAGGATGCTTCTTCTGTTGCTCCAGTCATCCCACTTAACCACTTCCATATCCAGGTGTACGCCGATCTTCTCTTCCAGATAAGCATCCAGCTTCGCTTTCCAGGCGTCGTAGTTGTCCGGCATGCCGTTACCTACCATTGCCCACTTGATATCTACCACTTCTCCGGACGCTGCCTGCTGCTCTTCCGACGACTCCTCAGACTGCTGCTCTTCCGATGACTCCTCAGACTGCTGTTCCGACTGCTGGGAGCTTTCCTCGCTGCTGCCCTGGGCGGAACTCTGGTCCGCAGGCTCGCTGCCGCAGCCTGTGAGGCTTCCTGCCAGCATGGTGCCCACCGTCAGAAGGGCCATTACTTTCAGATTTCTCTTTTTCATTACCATTTCCTCCTAAATTAAAATATTTGAATATTGTATTTAAAATCTCCGCCGGGGCTCAGCCTTTTACTGCGCCCACGGTAAGCCCGGAGATAAAATACCGTTGGAAAAACGGATAAACACACGCAATCGGGACTACAATCAGGATTGCAATTGCCATGCGGACCGTCTCGGACGGCATGGACTGCTTGTATTGCGTCAGGCTGACCCCAAGCTCGGGATGGCTGGCAAAATACTCAATACTCTTCAAGATGTTATTCAGCATCGCCTGCAGACCCACCAGCCTTTCTTCGTTAATATACAGGGATGCCTGGAACCAGTCGTTCCAGTATCCAAAGGCCAGGAACAATCCGATGGTAGCCAGCACCGGCTTGGAGATGGGCAGCACAATCCTGATAAAAGTCTGCAGCTGTGATGCCCCGTCTATCTCCGCCGATTCTATAATGGAGTCCGGAATCGTCGTCCGGAAGAACGTCCGCGTAATGACAATGTTAAAGGAGGATACCGCCAACGGGACGGTCAATACGAGGAACGTATTCCGCCACCCCAGGAAATTTGCAACCACCACATAACTGGCTACCATGCCCCCATTAAATATCATGGGAATGAAAATCACCCAGGTAAAGAATTTCTTCAGCTTATAACCCGGCCTGGAAAGCACATACCCCATCGTAGTCGTCAGGATAAGCCCCAGTATGGTACCTGCCACAGTCACGCTCACGGAGACAAACAACGCCCGCAGAATCTGTGCCCGCTCATTCCACATAAACTGATACGCCGCCAGCGAAAAAGAATCCGGTATAAACCGATAACCAAACTTCGCAATGGACTCTTCCGATGAGATTGATATCATAAATACGAAAATAACCGGCAAAATACATATTGCTGCCAAAATGACGAATAAAATATTAAAACCAAGATTCGTCCCCCACTTAATCCTGTTAAGATGATTTTCCTGTCCTTCTATCTCTTTCTTTGCCATTTCACCCTCCTGTCCGCCTAAATAAGCGCGCTTTCCGAATCAATTTTGGATACGATATAATTTGCAGTCAGAATCGTAACACAGCATGCCACTGACTGGAACATGGACGCCGCCGCCGTCCTTCCGATGGACACATTCGACTGCAGTGCGTTATAGAGATAAGTGTCAAACGTGGACACCGTAGTATACAAATTGCTCGGCACTCTCTGCGTAACCTGGTAAAACAGGCCGAAATCGGAGTAGAATATCTTGCCTACGTTCATGATAAACATCATGATGGCCATCGGCTTCAGGCTGGGCAGTGTTATGTATTTTGCCTGTTGGAACTTAGTAGCGCCATCAATCATCGCCGCTTCATACATGGATGTATCAATCCCTGTAATAGTAGCCAGGTATACCACCATGCCGTAGCCGGTACCTTTCCACAGATTCATGAACACCAGGATGAACGGCCAGTACTTTGGTTGGGAATACCACATAACAGCCTCGCCGCCGAAGGATGTAATCATCTGGTTCAGAAGCCCCTTCGAGGGATTCAGGAAAGCGTAAACGAAATAGCTTACCACCACCCAGCTCATAAAATGGGGGAAGAACATCATCGTCTGATAAACCTTTGACAACAGCTTGCTGTAAAGCTGGCTGATTATGATGGCCAATGTAATCGGAATCACCGTGCCAAGGACAATGAAGACAATATTGTAAAGAACCGTATTCCTCAGCAGCATAGCGAAAGCATTGGATTTAAAGAAAAATTCAAAATTGCCGAAACCTGCCCACTCACTGTGGAGAAGGCTGTACAAAAAACCATGCCCCGGCGATACCTTATAGTTTTTAAAAGCAATAATCAAGCCGAACATCGGCAAATAGGAGAATACCACAAACCAGATAAAAGTGGGAAGCCCCAACAGCGTCAGCTCCGTGTCCCCTCTCGTCCATCGACTCTTCTTGCCCCCCTTTTTCTTCGTCTCCCTGCCCCCTTGCCCGGTTTTCAGCATTTTTTCTTCTTTTTTCAATTTTCAGCACCACCCTTTTCTTATTTTTCGTCACATTATACATTTTTCGCTGTTTTCAACCTCTTTTATTATACTTTTTAACATTAAGTTCAAAAAGTGCATATAGGATTCTTTATAGTATGAAAAGGAAACAATACGCCCTATTTCCGCCTGGATATCATCCATATATTGATTGTTAACTTCCGCTGATTTTACACCTTAAAAAGCTCGATTTGTGCAGCCTGC
>CAJUFB010000124.1 GCA_910585805.1 uncultured Acetatifactor sp. | reverse complement strand
GTCAAAAGAGACAAGGGCTATTAGCTGAAAAATCCAACCGCACAGGTGGAAAGATTTTCGCCTGTCACAAAAATAATTCCCAGTTTTCCCAGCCAGCCGACTCCCACAGACGGCAGCTTTATGCCTTGTTTCCTTGCTTCCCCTGAAGGCTTTGCAGAAGTATCGTCATAGGCATTCACATATAACAGCCAGCGCGCCGCCTCGGCAAACGTCATCTCTTCTTTTGCTTTTCCGCTGATATCGGTAAAAAGGCGAAGTTTGTTGCTGCTCTCGGACAAATTGCCGTTTAATTTGGATGCAGAATATTCTGTGCCTGCTTTTGCGTGCTCGCATTGGTAAAACGGCCTTTCCGGATGAAACAAATAAAAGCTCTCCCTTTGGGATTCCAGATACTCTGTTATCACCTCCACAGGGAATTTTCTGTTTTCCCACAACTCCTTCCAACGCTCCAATGCGTCATCGGAATCTTCAAGCGGCCTCTCGTCCCCGTTTTCATCATACCTCGAAAACACCGTATGCAAAACCGCCAGCAGCAATCTAAGGACGGCAAAATCCTGTGTTGGCAGTTCGCCGCACAAATCCCTGTAGACATGCGCACGTTCAAATAAACCAATCAGAGACACCTCATGAATGCCGCAGTCCTTGTCGATCACTCTGATCCATGGCTCATCCAGCAAATTAAAATCCTTATCGTTCACCCTTCCCCCTCCTTCGTATAGGTAAGCCCACTGTCCCGCGAGTATGTGACCATAACGCCGCACAGCTTTGTGCTGAAGCTTTCGTTCAGCAACAGCACAAGCTGCCCTTTCAGCCAGCGGGATTTTTGGAATCCTGTTAAATGCCGGTCCATTTCTTCCAACTCGCTCACCGTTCGGTTGATATCATAGCAAAACCTGGCCGGAAGCCGGAGTTTCTGCCGGGCAATCCGCTGGCATTCGTCCTCCGGCGGACAGACTGCAGGCGAATACTTTATGCCATTCGACTGCCACGGCAAAATTCCCAACATACCGTCCGCGTATTGTACCAAAACAAGAACCTCTATGGAGAAGGTTCCGTCGCGTACCGTTGCCAGCGCGCTGCTTTCCTTATCTCCTGCGGAGTTTCGAAGCCAGCTATGAAGATCGCTGCCCCATCTGCTTTCTTTCGGCTTCGCCATCAAAAATCCCTTTGCTCTTTGCTGCTTATCCTTAAGCAGCGCCTGATACGCTGTCCAGGCTGATTTCTCTTCCTCGCCGTCGGGTTCCGCGTCCTGATAAGTCTCATACACAAGCGGATCGAGATCACCCGGAATCGAGATCTGGCAGGGCAGTAGCTTTTTTGTACGCAAAAGCAGCCATTTTGTATAAATCTGTTCCGAAGAGCTGTCAAGTTCCTCCGTCCCCAGAACAACACACTTTGCCGTTTCATATCCCTGCGGTCTGTCCATACGCGGATGCCGCCCAAGCCGTCCGATTCTCTGGAGCAGAAGGTCCATAGGACAAAGGTCTGTAATCAAAATATCAAAATCAATGTCAAGAGATTGCTCCAAAACCTGCGTTCCTACTACGACTACACCCTTTCGTATTTCTGCTGTCGAATTTTTTCCAATCCGCTTTTTCAGCGTTTCTTCCCGTTCCATTCTGTCCGGAATAATGTATTGCGCATGGTACAGGATTACCTTAGCGCCCTCCACATTGCGGACTCTCTCGGCAAAATACTGCGCTCTCACGACAGTGTTGCAAATGATGCCGACACATGCCCCCGAACGCACCGCGCATATCATTTTCTCCACAGCCATCTCTTCATCCCCGCGGATAATATTTACCATCCTGTCTGCGTTTTCCTCCGGCAAAGACTTTGTATATACTTCACTGCCGTCTGTATAGGTAAGACGCGGATAATGAATTTCGGGAAGTTCAAAAGCTTTTTTTCTGTCATTCAGATAAGCTTCTGCCAGTTCCTTTCGTCGGTTAAACGGGAGCGTCGCCGAGAGCAGAATCACAGGAACCTGATATTCGTGCAGCCAGGCCAGCGCCGTATCCAGATACTGATTCATATAAGCGTCATAGGCGTGACACTCGTCTACGATGACAACTTTTTGGGACAGCCCCAGGTGCAGCAGCATAACATGCTTTTTCTTCAGGGCAGACATCAATAGCCTGTCCACAGTCGCCACCACAAAGTCTGTCAATAAAGACATTTTACTGCCGCTGAAAAAGGAGTTTACCACCAGTCCACTTTCTCCGTCCAGGTCCGTCTGCAGCATACTCTCATTTTTCAACTCTGCAAAAACGGGCTGAAATTCCGCATTTCCATGAGCCAGATTGATACTGTGGACCGAATCCTCCGACAGTAAATTGGCCCACTGCACCACACGTTCAAAAATGCCGTTGGCGGTGGCCTGTGTCGGAAGCCCGAAAAACAGACCGGTTTTATCACACTTAGCCAATAGAATTTCCGCCGCCGCAAGAGCCGCCTCTGTTTTTCCCTTGCCCATAGGCGCTTCTAAAATGAACAGCCCTGGTTCCCTGCAGTTTTCCACTGTATGTATCACTTCTTTCTGGATTGCATTCATGGAAAAACCAAAACGTTCTATGAAACCTTTATCCGAAATCCTTTCTTCACAAAACTCCCCTGATTCAGGCAGCTTCAGCTTTTCAAACGCTTTGCTGCAGCGGTTTTGCGGATAGTCGTCTTCCGACAGAATCATGTCTTCCTCCAGAAGTTCAAAATTCTCCTGATTACTTGCCAGCCAGTCCGACATAATCAATAGCGCCGACAATAAAACCTCTCTTCTTTTAGAAAGCGCAGGAATCTCGGAGCAGTCGCCGAATCCGGCCTGTTCCAGCGAAAACGCCGCCCATTCTTCATACAGCCGGTTCCACAGCCTGCGGTCTGCCGGCATACCGAAAAAATGGTTTGGATAGTTCTCGATATGATGTAGCAGCCCTTCGGCCGGCATGCCGTGGTGTGCGCCGACTATCGAAGAAAATCCTTTGGGAAAGCCCAACTCCAATAAAATCGCCTCACCGCATTTTGTATGGTGGGATTTTTCCTTATCGATAAAATTTTCGAGAATATTGTGAATCCCGTAGTGTTCAAACACAGAACGCCTTGCAGGAAGAGCCTTTAAAATCTGTGATTGAAAAAGCGGTGTGATTTTGCCGATATCATGGAGATAGGCAAGCAGAATTGCGGTTCTTTTAAAGTCGCCAAAAGACATTCCACATAATTCTGAGAGAAAAGAATACCGCAAATGGATTAGCTCGATGATCACTTTTGCAGTATCCGTTGCATGCATCCAAAGCGGAAGCCACTTATTATCGGCACCGGACTTTGCAATCATCAGTTTCATTTCGCTTGAAAGTTTCATTTTGTAGTACTCCCATGAATTGATAGGTCAATTATAACATTTCTAAATTTTGCAGTCAATGTTTAGTCATTGTATACTACATAACGCCAGAATTTGCCGTATTGCATTGGCTAAACGTACATGCTGGCGTTATATAGTCGGGTTACTCGGGAATTATAACTGTTAAGCAGTATTAATTACCAATTTTATGGCAGCCCAACTGTTTCCCCGGGCACCCCTCCCGCAAATACCGCCCAATCACCTCATCACTCCACACATGCACCTCAATATAACGCTCCGGCCCGCAGTGCCCGTCATCATTCCAGTCCTGGGGCAGTCCATACCTGCGGATAATATCCAGTATCTCCTCATAGTTGTACAGCTTTCGCCGATATTCCTTTCCGTCATTTATGAGCGGGCTGAACGTGGGCATGGAATCCCCATAAGTGAAAGAAAGCGTGCTCCTGTCAAATTCTTCCACGGGAATGCTGAGAAAGGCTCCGTTCTCGAACCAGGTGCTGAGCCAGGGACTATGCTCCACCACAAGATAATGAGGCGCTCTGCGCTCCATCCTGCCGCCTTTTACAGCAAACTCCCGCCGCAGAATCTCCTCGCAGCTGCGGCGGTGCTCCACATACAGCGCATCCCGCCCGGCACTCTGGGACAGAGGCTTTTCCTCTTTGATACGGACCAGAATCTCCTTCGCCTCCTCCACGGACACGTCGGAAAGGTTCCGAAAAGGCCCCACCGTCCTGTCATAATAATGGTACAAATCCATTGTAGTCCTCCTCCAACGGAATGAGATTTTCATGCCGCAATTCTCTGTACAGGACACCGGCCGATTTCAGTCTTTTCACAGCCTCCACCGGAGCGATGCTGCCCCGCTGTGTAGGTGCGCCGGCACATTTGACGGAATAACGTTTCTCTCCCTTCTGCATCCCGAAACAGATATTGCCGGAGTCCTGGTCGTCGAACACCCGGAATACCCTGCCATATCTGCCCAGAAAAGAAAAATCGAAAGGCTCTTTTAATTTATACGGAATTCCGTCTATATATTACAGGTAATATCCCTCAAAATACCAGGACGGTATTACCCTGCTCATGTTGTCGTACCAGGACAGCACCTCCGCCGCCTGGCTCCGCATGGTATCCACTTCCTCCTGCCCGAAGGGAACGGCCCAGGGCAGGGAAGAAAGGGTATTGCTGACAATGTAAAGGGCCAGAAGCCTCCAGAACTCTTCCGGAACCCGACCGTCAAAATACCCGTTCACCATACCGGAGGCAAACAGCGGTGAGGCCTGGGCGCACCACACGATGCGGTTGAATTCCTCCCAGGGATCCCCGAAGTCAAAGCGGTTGAAATCAATCACCTGAAGCCGCCCCTCCCTGTCCAACATCATGTTGCCGATGTGGTAATCACCATGCTGATATCCCTGGGGCCTGCCCTTCAGCAGGTGACGGTTTTCCTCTATATACCGGATAAAATTCTCTCCGCCTTCGTACTGCAGGGGACATTCCCTGTAGCTTTTTATCTTCCTGTCCATTTTCCGGCCGAAACGTGTTTCCCAGTCCTCCAATACTTTCCCGCCAGAAATATCTGCTCGATTTCCTTTCTTTCCGACCACTGCCTCCCGGGCGGACTTTCCTTCACCGCCTGCATCCACAGGGCGACGGCTGCTCTCGTCCAATCCTGACTCCTGCGCAGATTTCCTGCCACTATCTGCGCACCCAGGGCGGCTGCTGTCTTCGTCCACTCCTGACTCTTGGGCGGATTTCCCGTCACACTCCGGACTCGCCGCCCGGCTGCTGCTGTCTTCGCCCACTTCCGGCTGCCCTTCCCCTGCGGCACCGGAATCCATTCCCGGCACCGGCAGGGAATGGATTTTCCGAAGAATACGTCCCGCCTCCAGGCCATAGACATACTGTCTGGTATCGGACAGATTGGGGATCGTATCCCTCGCATCCACACCCTCTATCCAGCTCTGGACAGAGTAAACCCCCTTATCACAGACACCAAACTCCAGGGGCAGGCACATGGGAATGCCCAGAGCCGCCGCCTGCTCCATCATCCGGAATTCGGCATGCTTCCGCTCATACTGCTCTATGGGTGAAATCCGCAGCAGATACCTGGTTCCGTCTTCCTCAATAGCGCAGTATTTCCGGTCTTCAGACCAACCTTCATGAATCTGTTCTCTCCTTACAAAGTGAAAATCTGACATTTCTCTCTCCCTCCCACTCCACATGCGAAACCCGGGCATTGATCACCTGATACAACTTGTCATGCCATTTTGTGTACCCTTATTCTTCCTGTTTGTAACCTAAAACTTCCGTTCCTTATGAGACCATTTTCAACATGTCGTGAATATAGTTCATTAACCCTGCCTCTGTGCTGATTCCATATTTTGCATGCACTTTCTTATAATACTTCATCATGCTTTCTTTCGGCAGCAGTTCACTGGAAGGAATGCCCTCCCCGTATCCTTTCCGGGCATTCTTCCAAGGCTCTTCATTGTGCGTGATCCGCTCCAGGACTTTGCCGCCGTACATTCCAAAGGTATTCGCCACAAGCTCAATGATCCTCTTCTCTTCATCCGTCAGCATATCTGCCGTCCCTTCAAACAGCGCAAAACGGGCATCCTCAATGGGATTATATCTGAAATCCCGGAACAGATCATATACCTCCGGATAGACAGGTCCGTGAGTCCATGCCCGGAGGAATATTCGAAATTATTCTCCAGGATAAAGGGCTGCCCCGCTTTCATCAGCTGCTCTGCCATATGGTACATGATTTCCATGCTTGCGATGCCAAGCTGCACCTTTTCCGCTCTTGACCCAAAGCCCACATGGTCGAACAGCACTTCCTTGATTGCGTCCTTGGAAATAACAGACAGATTCCACTTTTCTGCCAGAGCCTTTGCCATGGTGCTTTTCCCTGCCGCCGGCATTCCTGTCACCAGTATACAGTACATTTGTTCACCCTCCCTTCATCCGAACCGTTTCTACCGCCACCCCAAGCTCTTTCGCCTGTGCCAGAAAATCCTCGGATACATTGTCGTCTGTGATTAATAAATCGTAATCTTTTATCCGGCATACTATTGGATTCGCTGCTGACAAAGTGCGAGG
Source organism: uncultured Acetatifactor sp. (assembly GCA_910585805.1). GTDB lineage: Bacteria > Bacillota > Clostridia > Lachnospirales > Lachnospiraceae > Acetatifactor. The sequence goes on along the minus strand of CAJUFB010000124.1, from coordinate 4,134 downwards.
AGGGCATGGGATGGCCCCGCAGGGAGCCGGAATTGGTGGAACTGCTCAAGCGGTATCTGGGCTGCCCGTTTCGGCTCTTTACGCCGCAGCCCGACCCGCATAAGCATATGGAAGCCTATAAGCGGGCTTGGAAAACGGGGAAAACCCATGGGTTTGTGCCGGTCTTTATTTCCGTGAGCGGGAAGGAGCATCTGCTGGAGATGCTGGTCGCCAACGCAGATCCGGCGTCGGAGGACGATATCAAAAACTTCTCTCCACAGCGGGTGGCGGCTTACCGAAAGGAACTGCTGGAAACGCCCCTGCCTGATGCAGACGGGATATTTAAGAAAGCCGCCGGGGAAATGAATCTGTATGAAGAGGCCAGGGAGTTCGGTATTATGGAAGCGGAAAAGAGCATCCACAATGTGTTCTGGTCCCTGTTTGGTTCCGGTTCCAATGAATTTAGCGCAAACCCGCCTACCAGGCAGGTCATGCTGGCAAAGATTCCCGTGAAAAATCCGTGGGAGGTGTTCGCCTGGCTGCCCATGGGCAATTGGAACTGCGCCCCCGGACCGCTGGAGATGATGGCGGTGGCAAAAAGCTGGTATGAGCGCTTCGGGGCCGTCCCGGCGGCGGTCAGCGGCGACGAGGTGGAGTTTTATATGGATATCCCGGCGGGCCGGGGACGTACCAGGGCAGAGCTGGAGGCGCTGGCCTTTGAACACCTTGCTTTTGCACCGGATACATGGGAGGGCGAATTGATCGATACAGGCCATCTGAAAAAATGCCGGTATTGGTATTTTTGGTGGGATTGAACGGAGACCGGGTTTTGGGCGGCAGACGCAAGATTCTGAGAGCCTATAAAATTGAAAGGCCGTCTGGCCGCTTCGCCCTTGTCCCTTCCGGCAAAGTATTTCCCTGCCAGGATGCCCCCATGCATTATCGCACAAAGTACACCCTTTGTCACCGTCTGGCATATTATTTATAATGTCCCCTACATGCGATAATCACCACAACATCATTTTCCACCGCATAGACAATTCTGTGTTCTCCGTCAATCCGGCGGCTCCAAAAACCACTCAGATTTTCTTTCAGCGGCTCTGGTTTACCGATACCCTCAAAGGGATTTCGCCATATATCTTTTATCAGCAAATTGATACGTTTTAAGACAGATTTATCCGTCCGCTGCCATTCACAATATTCTTCCCATGCGTCATAATCCCATTGTAGATGCTCTATCTGCATAACACCCCCTATTCCTCTATCAGTCCGTGTTCTGCGAACTTTAACCGTCCTGCTTTATAATCTTCCATTTTCTTTTCCAGATACCGGATATTACTTTCACTGTAAAAGGGGTCTGGGTCTGCGGTAATTTCAAAGGGGATTCGTCTCTCCTGCGCTACCTTTGTACAGAATATAGTGATTGCAGTTGTAAGGTTCATGCCCATTTTTCGGCAGATTTCTTCTACAGATTCTTTCAAATCTGCGTCCATGCGGAAATTTACACTTGTCTGTGCCATAGTATCATACCTCCTGTTCAATTCCATTATAGCGCATATTCAGATTTTGTAAAGCATTTTCTTTGCATATTGCATTCTTTTCTTTACATCGTTTCCGTATTCCAACATTTTATTCCCTATGCTATCAGTCCTTTTCCTCTTCTACAATGCACCTGTCACCTGTCCAAAGCAAATTCCAAAAACGTACTTATCAATTCGTTCCTGCTATGCCCCGTTCTGGCAGATATATCATCTATCTGTGCAACAATTTCTTCTTTGATTCGGATTGAGAAAACTTTATATCCGTCCTCTCCTTTGGCTCTCTTCGGCTTTATCACTAAATTCTCGTTCTTCATATGGCACCTCCAACCAATCATATTTTATGCTTGAAATCAGGTGAAATATATGTTGTAACCTACGTTATATATTTATTGTTATACTGCAGACCGCCAGGATTTACAGTGATGCCTCCGGGAAAATACCTGGCTGGCGGTCTGCAGTCGGGTTGTACTGCAAATTCAACCGGTGTGCAGTATATATTCAGAATTACGAGAAGCATAACGTGATAAAAGGAAGGAAACTCCTATGAAGCCGGATTTATATAAAGCATTAAAGAACTATGCCCATGAATCCTTTGAAGAAACCTATGCAGGCTTATATACACGGATTAACTCTGATAAAAACTTTGTAAACCATGTAGAGAGAAAATATCGTCTGAAGCAATACGAACAAGATTCAGCACAATATCTAAGCGTTTTTGTAGATCCCCTGCATACGTTTGAAAATTCTTCAATTGTAAGCATATGCGAACCCTCCCGGGCTTTTTCGATTCCGGCCGCGGAGATGTCGAAGGCGTCCACAGTGTGCCCCAGTCCCGCCAGGAAGATGGCATTGCGGCCTTCCCCGCAGCCGATGTCCAGCACCCGATATGGCTTTATGGGCGGCAGAAGCTTCATGATGTCATAGCAGATGCGGTTAGGCAAAAGCCCCCAGTAATAATCTTCCCTTTCATACCGTTTATCATAGTCTGCCACTACGCTCCTGTAGCCCAGCAGGGCGTCCACTGTGGTGTGGAGGGCAGCCGCCAGCTTCGGCAGCATCTCGATGTCCGGGTAGGCCGTGCTGTTCTCCCATTTCGAGACTGCCTGGAAGGAAATGTTCAGGGACTTTGCCAGCTGGTTCTGGGTCAGGCCCAGCTCCTTTCGCCTTTTGCTGATGACTTCTCCTGTTTTCAGATGCTCCATATCTGCCGCCTTTCTCTTTCCTGATTAACTGTATTAAATGCGCAATATTATCTGTTTACCGTCTTCGGATGTTACACATTTATCTTAATACAGGAAAGCGCGAAGCGCAATAACGCAGAAAGGGAATGCGTGCAAAGAATTCATCCGGCAGTTGAATGGCAAATCATGGCCAGGCATCATATATCCCTCTGCCTCAAAGGCAATCCGGCACCATGCACAGCTCCCTGTGCCACTCCTTCCTCTCCGGATAGTCCTCCAGAGGCCTTGCGAAGCGAAAAATATCAGGAATTCCTCCGACTCCCAGACGCCGAAAGTTTCCCTTCCAACCTTAAAATAGTCCAGGACGCTTGGTTCCGCACTATTCATGCCCGCCATGGCTGATTATGAATTCCCGCTTGATTTCCAGGAACTGTTTTATCTGCATCAGGATATAGAACAGAATCGCCCGGGCTTCGAACTCCTCTCTGCTGCCGGGCAGGGGTTGGGCTTTCATGTCCAGAAGCAGCTCTCTTTGCTGTTCCAGCAGCCCCTCCACAGTGTTGTCCCTGTGGAAGTCCTCCCCTATCTGTCCCAGCAGACTGGCCACTTGTTCCGCCTGCTTTGGCAGGTATCGGATCCGCATGATGTTGTCGTAGATTTCCCGCAGCAGGATGCTTTGCTGTTCTCTCATGGCCACATAGTCCAGCTCATAGGCGCTTTTTGACAGCACGGTATTGCCATAATTGGACATGGCGCAGTCTTTCGCCTGGCCAATGCTCTTTTTCAGCTCCGGAAAGCAGGCTCCATCGTATTCGCCTTTGTCTTCCCTGGGCAGCCACATGGACATTCTGTGCAGAATCCCTTTCATCTGGCCATCCACCTTTTCCGCAAGGCGCCGGAATTCCGCCTGTTGTCTGCGGAGATGCAGGTTCACCGCGATTCCGGCTCCGGTGCCGATGAAAAGCAGCATGGTCTCGTTGGCCACGAGATTGAGGCCCATGCCCTGCTCCGTGAGGAAATGGGACACCAGCACCGAGTCCATGGCGATGGCCTCCGTCCAGCCTGCGCTAAAGCACAGCAGGGCGAACAGGAAAAGATATGCCCCAAAGGCCCATAGGCGGTATCCCATCAGAGAAAAGCAGGCCCGGGAAAGCAGCAGGGCGCACAGAAAGGCCAGCCAGCGTTTCCCTGCGCTTTTCAGCGTCTCCCGCTTGGTGTTCTGGATGCTCAGCACCGTGACTATGCCCGCCGTAGCGGCATACCGCAGGTTCAGCTCTTCCGCCAGCGCGATGGCAGCAAAAGCGGCGGCCGCGATTTTCAGGCTCTTGATCAGCCGCGGTTTCCATAGACTCTCTCTCACAATGCCCTCCCTGAATCTCCTGTCGAGTAGATGTGGGGATTACTCCCCACACCCCTCTACGGAACCGGACGTG
>CAJUFB010000123.1 GCA_910585805.1 uncultured Acetatifactor sp. | reverse complement strand
GCATAAACAGCGGCTTCCAGAGCCCATTTTTACGTGTAATTCACAGAATATTCTGTCAATAAGCATTTTCCGACCTAAAAATGGGCTGTTCACAGTTTGTTCATATTTAACGAATTCATTATACCAAAATCCCCCTCCTTTTTCAATATCATTTTTATCTTTTCTCCAAAATCCTCCAAAATCCAACTACCCCAATGATACAATTCCATTCTCCTCACCCGACAACATACTGCCCAAACCCCATACTGGTATTCTTCCCGATATGTGTCAGCTCCCCCGCATACAAAAGCGGAACAAATGTCTCCTCCGCTCTGATCTCCATCTCCCCCTCTATCCCCTCCAGACAGATGACCCTGTCATGGGTGCCGGAATACCGCGGAATCTTCACCGGCCTCACCCTCTGATCCGTAATCTCAAACGCCCCTTGGAACGGGCACTTCCGCTCCATCACGTTCCCCTCCATGCAGTTCAGCAGATAAATCCGCCTGTATATGGAATACACCAGAGCCTGCTCCTGAAATTCCTTCAAAAACCGTCCCTCATGCTTCAATGTCAAAGGCGAAACAAAACGCATTTTCACAACCTGTCTCCCCCGGTTCATCCGCTCCGCCGCATACTCCCCTATCATCTCCGGTCTCAGATAAGCAAGGCATACCTCATCCCGATTCAGAACCTTGTCTCCATGCTGATTTTCGATCTCAATCAGCCGGAAACGTGCCTTCTCCTTTCCCACGCCATGCATTCCAAGCCAGTAAACAGCCTGCAAAACAGCAGGAAAATGAACAATGACATTCCCGAACAAGGTCATCCGGAATCTCAGCGTGTCTCCCTTATGATAATTCGTCCTTGTATCTCCGCATTCATATACATATCCCAGACTTTCCTTCTTCTGTACATAATCCGGCACTATCTTCAGTTTATGGTAATAGATCTGCTGAACCACACACTCCTCCGCGAAACTGCATTTTTCACAGTCCCGGTTACCGATACAGTTTCCCTGAAGAAGCATTTCTCCTATGCCGCCCCTGAGCATCGAGACCTTATGCACCGGCAAATGGGTTTCTTCCGGAAATTCCAGCGTGAAACAAAGCCTGCTATATCGAATCTGCAGCAAATCTTCCATGGCAGCTCCTCCTCTCACATCTCCGTTAAGATTATCTGCGCATACCAGTATCATCTGACTTCTTTTCAAAAATGCCCGCTCTGTGCAACGGCATCTCCTGAAACAGGATTTTCCATGTATTCCGTGACCACGGAATATACGGGAACGGATACCGCGGCCGCCAATTCCTTCATGATGGCAGTCCGAAGCTTCGGCACGGCCCTGCGCTTCAGCATTGCAAGCCCAGGCGGGAACCGCCGCTTTATGGACAGGTTCTTTCTGAATGTAATAATCTCATGATATCATACCTTTCCAAGGCAAGTAAAGACAGAAAAACGGAAATGTTTCTCATTTAAGTGGACTCTGCACCGTAATCATGATAAAATAGTGAAAAAAGTATCTCAAAACCGCACGGAGCGAACATTCTGGCGCTTCCGTACCTGCCATCGGAAAACATGCTGTCTCCATGATAGAAAGGACGAAATAAAAATGGATCGGAACCACCGTATGCCTACAGCGATAAATCTCTGGTTGGTCCTTGGACTGGCAGGCGTCCTGCTTACCATGCTGCCCTGCTTTCTTCTTGGCGAAGATGCGGTTTACATCTACCTGGACCAGCTGGATGGAGAGATGATTGCCTACATCCTGCAGGCAAAGCATCTGTTTCAGGGCAACAGCATCGCCGAATTTATGAACGGCGCCTCCAGAACTGCCCTGACCGTTCCCGCGCCTTTGGCAGTGCTTCTGTTTTTGACGGGAAATAACTGCGGCGCTCTCTTTTTGATGGGCCTGCTCGGGAAATTGTGCGGGTATGCCGGAATGTATCTGCTTGTCAGGGAATCCAGCGGAGAAAAATGGATTGCCGCACTGACAGCCTTTCTCTACAGCTGCATCCCTTTTCTGGCAGTGTACGGCCTGGCGGAATTCGGAATCCCCATGCTGTTCTGGGCCGCCCTTCAGATGAGAAAGGGAAGGCACCTGTTTGTATCCTGCTTTTATTTCGTTCTTTATGCCCTGTGCTCTTCTCTTGTACTGGTCGGGTTCGGGGTTCTGGGGATGGGTATGGCCTGGATTCTCCTGAATCTGCTTTCCGGGTACCTGACAGGGAAAAGGGACGGGCAGGGCATCCTGTGTCCGGCAGGAAAAGGAAATCGGCAGAGTATCCTGTGTCGGGCAGAAAAAGGAAAACGGCAGAGTATCCTGTGTCGGGCAGAAAAAGGAAAACAGCAGGGTATTTTGCGCCTGACAACCGCATGGCTTCTCCTTCTCGCCGTATATCTGGCGGAAAACCAGTTGCTTCTCCGGGAACTGCTGGGAATCGGCGGAAAATTTATCACCCATAAATCAGAATATGCGCTGGGAGCCCAACCCTTTATTCAGGGATTTATCACCGGCCTGTTTAACGGAGTACAGCATGGAGAAGGCTACCATCTCCTGCTTCTGGCCTGCATATGTATCGCTGTCATACCGGGCCTTATCCGCATATTTCACCCCGGTCACGACATTACGGATTCCGCACTGGCTCAGCGGCAGCGGATAAAGCCGCTGTTAATTACAATCGGCGTCTGCCTGGGATGGAATGTTTTCTTCGCTCTGCTGTCCGCTCTCTGGAATTCCGCCTCCGGCATAAGCCTGCGCTCCCATCTGTCTTTTCTGGGCGCGTTCCAGTTGAACCGGCTGCTCTGGCTGTCCCCCTGCCTGTGGTATCTGGCAGCGGCATGCGGGCTGTCCATCCTCTACAAGCTCTGCCAGACCCGTTTGCGATATGTATTTTTCCTGCTGCTGGTGACTGCAGCCTTCGGCATGACAGCGCTCTGGTCCTTATACTCCGGTGAATTTAAACTGAATCTGCAGAAACTGAAAAACCCGGGCTATGAAATGCTCAGTTACCGTGACTACTACGCTATCGGCGTCATGGAGCAGGTACGGGATTTTCTGAACGCTTATACCGGAAAAGGCGTTGACGAATATCGTGTAGTCAGCCTTGGCATCGACCCTGCAGCGGCACTGTACCATGGCTTTTATTGTCTGGACGAATATTCGAATAATTATTCACTGGATTATAAAATGCAGTTTCGTGAAGTAATTTCACCGGAGCTGGAGAAAAGCGAATACCTGAGGCAGTATTACGACGGATGGGGCAACAGATGCTATCTCTTCAGTTCGGAATGTCCGGGATATTACACCATTGAAAAACACCAATTTTATTTTCAGGACTATCACCTCAACGCGAAGGCACTTTATGACATGGGCGGAAGATACCTTCTCTCTGCCGCATATATTTCTAATGCGGAAGAACAGGGGCTTACGCTGTTGAACGAGACACCTTTCGAGACTGACGGAAGCTATTATGCCATTTATATATATGAAATATCCATTTTCTGAATTTTCTCTTTAGATTCGAAGAAATTGTTGCGGAACCGAAGCCAATGTGCCATAATAGATCTTAGGTTGCAGGGTTCGCGCAGCGGTTCCTGCAACAGAATTCAGGTTGCAGGGTTCGCATAACGGTTCCTGCAGCAGATCTTAGGTTACAGGGTTCGCTAACGGTTCCTGCAGCAGATCTTAGGTTACAGGGTTCGCATAACGGTTCCTGCAGCAGATCTTAGGTTGCAGGGTTCGCATAACGTTTTCTGTAACAGATCTTAAATTGACATCTAAAGCTAAAAGAGGTTGAAAGAAATGAGTGACAGTCGGAACTGGAGCGCTGCCGGGGAGCAGATGAAAAGCGCCCTTGCAGAAGCTCTGCAAAGCGGAGATTTTAAGAATCTCAATGATCTGGTGTCCCAGACAGTGACAGATGCCGTAAATGAAGTCGGAAAGCATGTGTCCTTTATCAATAACGGAAACCCGCAAAACCGCCAGAACAAGCCCGGCGAGCCTTCAAATGCATCCTTTAACAGCCAGCAGCAGGCGCAGCGTCAACAAGCTCAGAGTCAGCAGGCGCAGAACAGTATGCCGGTCTGGCAGCAGCGCGCCCGGGAGCGGGAATTGAAAAAGCAGCAGGAATGGCAGGCACTGCAGCAAAGGCAGCAGGAGCAGTCCCGCCGCAGAAATCTTCCTTCTATTAAAATGCGGAAGGTCGGCAATGTATCCAATGTGCTGTACCAGGTATTCGGCGGCATCGGCCTGGGCATCACCAGCCTGGTAACCCTGTTCCACTTCTTCGCCCTGCTGGCCGGAGACACCACATTCGCCGGATGGATCGTGAACCTGGTGTTCCTTTTCGGTTTCTACAGCATGGTCCGTCTCGGTGTGGGACAGAAAAAGCGCCTGAAACGCGCAGAGCGTTATCTCCAGCTATGCGACTACAGGGTATACGGTCAGATCGAACATCTGGCAAAGGGTACCGGAAAAAGCAGGGGCTATGTCGTCAGGGATCTTCAGAAGATGCTGGAACTGGGTATCTTCCCGGAAGGGCATCTTGATGAGCAGAAGACCTGCTTCATGCTCAATGATGTGGTCTACAGGCAATATCTGGAAGCAGAGAATAACCGCCGCCTCAGAGAACTGGATTCCAGAAAGGCTCTTGAGGACAAAAAAGCCGAGCAGCCCGTAACAGAGCAGCCCGCGCCGGAAGTATCCAGTGCCCAGGAATCAGAGTTTCATTCCATGATAGACGAAGGAATGGAATATATCCGCAAACTGCGGGACTTAAACGACAGGATTCCCGGGGAGGTCATCTCCGCCAAACTGTTCTGCCTGGAGAATCTTCTGCGAGACATATTCGAAAGTGTCAAACAGCATCCGGAGCAGATGGACCGTATGCACAAGCTGATGAGCTACTACCTTCCCACCACCCTGAAACTGGTGGAATCCTATGAGCGTTTTGACAAGGTCAGCGCCCCGGGGCCTGACATCATCAAAGCGAAAGCAGAAATTGAAAACACCCTGGATACCATCAATCAGGCTTTCCGGGAGCTTTTAAACAACCTGTTCCAGGACAGCGTATTTGACGTGACTACCGATGCCCAGGTTCTTAAAACGATGCTGGCGAAAGAAGGACTGACCAGGGAGATGGACTTTGCAGGCTTTGACGGACGCCCTTAAGCGGACCTGACGTTCCGGCTGTACATATATGTCAGGAATGGTCGGAATGGAACCGGTAAAACCTGTTTTCAAAAAGTCCGCCGCTGTTGTTCTGACCAGTTCTCAGGCATTGTCAGAAATAACCGATACAACTTATTCAGGCAAAAACGGAGAAATACAATAAAACTCGCTATGAACCTGCTGCGGATATTTGTAGACACTTCCTTATTCTGCAGAATCTGAAATTTATATATGGAGGAAAAGAAAATGAATAATGATTTAGATGAAATGTTAAAGGAAGCCCCTTCCCTGACCTTTGAGCCTTTCGGGGCGGAGCCCAAGCCGGAGACTCCTGTGGTAAAGGAAGAAGCGCCGGCAGCCCCCGAGGTAGTTCTGACTCCGGAAGAGCAAAAGATGGTAAATGATTTCGCCGCCCAGATCGATATCACCAACACTCAGTTAGTCCTGCAGTACGGTGCCGGCAGCCAGAAGAAAATTGCCGACTTCTCCGAAAATGCGCTGAATAATGTGCGTACCAAGGATATGGGTGAGATCGGCCAGATGCTGGCTGGCGTGGTAGCCGAACTGAAAGAGTTCGACACAGAGGAAGAAGAAAAGGGCATCCTGGGCTTTTTCAAAAAAAGCTCCAACAAGCTGGACAACCTGAAGATCAAGTATGACAAGGCGGAAGGCAATATCAACCGTATCTGCAAGGTGATGGAAGAGCATCAGATTACATTGCTCAAGGACGCCGCCATGCTGGATAAGATGTATGAGCTGAACCTGAATTATTTCAAAGAATTGTCCATGTATATCCTGGCCGGCAAACAGAAGCTGGAACAGGCCAGAACCGTGGAGCTTCCCAAACTTCTGGCCAAGGCGGAGCAAAGCGGCCTGCCCGAGGATACCCAGGCCGCAAACGATTACGCGTCTATGTGTGAACGCTTTGAAAAGAAGATTTATGACCTGGAACTTACCAGGACCATTTCCATGCAGATGGCTCCACAGATCCGCCTGATACAGAGCAATGATACCGCCATGTCAGAGAAAATCCAGTCTACTCTGGTCAACACCATACCCCTGTGGAAGAGCCAGATGGTCATTGCCATCGGTCTGAACCACTCTACGGAAGCCGCCAGGGCCCAAAAGGAAGTAACGGACATGACCAATGCCCTGCTGAAGAAGAATGCCGAGACTCTGAAGGTTGCCACAATCGAAACTGCCAGGGAAAGCGAGCGCGGTATCGTAGACATTGAGACCCTTACCGCTACCAACAAGACGCTGATCAGCACACTGGATGAGGTTATGAAGATCCAGGAGGACGGACGCGCCAAGAGAAGGAGCGCCGAGCAGGAACTGATCCGGATCGAAGATGAAATGCGCCAGAAGATGCTGTCCGTAAGCCGCAATTCCGGACGCATGTAATATCCTCATGGGGATATATCTCCGCTGATATGTTTCACATCAAAAACACCGCCCCTTCTACTCAACGGAGTATCAGGGGCGGTGTTCTCTTTTTTAATTCTTTGGATGGCAGGCGCTGTTCATGGCACAGTCAGCGCACCCGCAGCCACAGGAAGATTTTCCCCTTCTTTTCCTGCGCACCATACCGGCAATGACAGCCGCCACCACGATGATCAAAACTGCGCTGATGATGATCGTCGCCATATTTTCCATGATCCATGTAAACATCGGAATCCTCCTGTTTTATATGCCCTGCCTGATATGCTCTGTCCTGTGACACCAGGTAAGGAAGTGTCTACAAATAACCGATGCGAGTTCATAGCAAGTTTTATCGTATTTTTCGGTTTTTGCCTGAAGAAGCTGCAGCGGTTATTATCCGACAATTACTAAGAAGAGGATCGGGAAACAAGCCCCTTCCGTCATCCTGTCATTATTCTTTCCGCTTATCCGGCTGCTTTTACCTTCACATTTCTGGTCAGCTTTGTAGCCTCTGTGTAAGGCCTGAACAGCATATAGATCATGCCTGCAAGAATAAAAACGGCTGCCAGCAGACCAATGACATTCAGATTACCTGAGAATGCCGATCCGATCTGGTAAACCAGCAGTGCTGCCCCGTAAGCAAATCCGCACTGATAACCGATAGCGAACCAGGTCCATTTTGCATTGTTCATCTCCCGTTTGATCGCGCCGATGGCCGCAAAGCAGGGCGCGCACAGAAGATTGAACACAAGGAAGGAATATCCGGCTACCCTGCTGAAGTTCGCCGCTATCTCAGGCCATCCGCCGGGATAAAGGATACCCATCGTTCCGACGATATTTTCCTTTGCCACAAGCCCTGTGATGGACGCCACAGCAGCCTGCCAGTTTCCCCAGCCAAGAGGGATGAATATCCATGCAATCCAGCTGCCGATAGCCGCCAGAAGCGACTGGTCCATCTCCTCCTCGGCAAGCATCCGGAACCCTTCCGATGTAAACCCGAAATAAGTCATAAACCAGATCACGATCGTGGAAAGCAAAATGATCGTCCCTGCCTTCTTGATGAAAGACCATCCGCGTTCCCACATGGAGCGCAGTACATTGCCTGCCGTAGGCATATGATACGCCGGAAGCTCCATGACAAACGGCGCCGGATCGCCGGAGAACATCTTTGTCTTCTTCAACATGACGCCGGAGCAAATGATTGCCGCCATACCCACAAAATATGCGCTGGTGGCCACCCATGCGGAGCCGCCGAAGATCGCGCCTGCAACCATGGAGATAAAAGGCACTTTTGCGCCGCAGGGGATAAAAGTGGTGGTCATAATCGTCATGCGGCGGTCGCGCTCGTTCTCGATCGTCCTGGATGCCATAATGCCCGGAATGCCGCAGCCGGTACCGATGAGCATCGGGATAAAGGATTTGCCTGACAAACCGAATTTACGGAAAATGCGGTCCAGCACAAAAGCGATACGGGCCATATAGCCACAGGCTTCCAGAAAGGCCAGAAGCAGGAAGAGCACCAGCATCTGCGGCACGAATCCCAGAACCGCACCCACACCGGCCACAATACCATCATTGATAAGCCCTGCAAGCCAGTCTGCGGCTCCCACAGCCTCCAGTCCGTTCCCCACAAGCACGGGAATACCGGGGATCCATACGCCATAATCCGCAGGGTCAGGTTCGTCGCCATATTGTTCCATCACCGCAAGAGCGCTATCATAATCTTCTGCGGAGGCCGTTTCCACAGTTACCTCCAGGGTTTCTTCATCCTCCACTTCATAAGGGAAGTCGCCTGAGGGAGCCGCGCCGTTTTCTTCCACATAAGCGTCATAGCCGTCCACGATAAGTGCCGCGTCTCCATACTCTTCGGCCGCCTCCTCATAAGCAGGGGAACCGATGCCAAACAGATGGAAACCGTCGCCGAACAGTCCGTCATTTGCCCAGTCTGTGGCGGCGGCCCCAACTGATACCATGGAAATATAATACACAAGGAACATGATAACCGCAAAAATCGGAAGTCCAAGAAAACGATTTGTGACAATCCTGTCAATTTTATCGGAACTTGTCAGTTTTCCGGCAGACTTTTTCTTTAAACATCCTTTGATAATGCTGCCGATGTATATATACCGCTCATTGGTGATGATGGACTCCGCATCATCGTCCATCTCTTTTTCCGCCGCCTTGATGTCCGTTTCAATATGGGAAAGGACGGCGTCGCCCAGTTGTAACTGCTCCAGAACCTTATCATCCCGCTCAAACAGTTTGATGGCATACCACCGCTGCTGTTCCTCCGGCAGACCGTGTACCGCCGCCTCCTCGATATGGGCAAGAGCATGCTCCACCATTCCGGAAAACGTATGCATGGGAACCGTTTTTCCGTTCTTTGCGGCGTCCATTGCCGCCTCTGCAGCCTCCATGATGCCTCTTCCCTTCAAGGCGGATATTTCGACCACCTTACAGCCCAATGCCCTGGACAGCTCTGCCGTATTGATCCTGTCGCCGTTTTTCTCCACCACATCCATCATGTTGACGGCAGCGACCACCGGAATGCCCAGCTCGGTGAGCTGAGTGGTCAGATACAGATTCCTCTCCAGATTTGTGCCGTCAATGATGTTCAGGATCACATCGGGACGCTCGCCGATCAGATAATTCCTTGCAACCACTTCCTCCAGTGTATAGGGAGACAGGGAATAAATACCGGGAAGATCGGTAATGGTAACGCCGTCATGCTTCTTCAGCTTTCCTTCCTTCTTTTCCACCGTAACCCCCGGCCAGTTTCCGACGAACTGATTGGAGCCCGTCAAGGCATTGAACAGCGTTGTCTTTCCACAGTTCGGGTTGCCGGCCAGAGCAATTCGCATATTCATCATTTTTCCTCTCCTTCTTCTATTAGTCAAAGCTAACTGTCGTCTGAAAAATAAAGCGGAAACCCCTCAGGGTACCTCCACCTCAATCATTTCCGCATCCGCCTTTCTGATGGAAAGTTCATAACCGCGGACAGTCACTTCTATCGGATCTCCCAAAGGCGCCACCCTGCGGATCTGCACATCCACTCCCTTTGTCAGCCCCATGTCCATGATCCGGCGTTTCACCGCCCCCTCGCCGTGAAGTTTCACAACCCGGACAGTATCTCCCACCTTCGCTTCCTTCAGTGATTTCATTCCCTTTTCCTCCTCATTTCAAAATATTCCTGTAGACCTGCATATGAAAGCGACTCGCGCTTCTGCTGCCACATCCGCCTCAGACCATGATCTTCTGTGCCATCTCTTTGCTGACTGCAATGCGGGAATCCTTCACATTCACAATAACATTGCCTCCGATGGCGTTGATTACCGTGACTGCCCCTCCCACAACAAAGCCAAGGTTTTCCAGATGAGTTCTGACCTCCTGCTTTCCCCCAATCTTCCTGATAATGTTTTCCTCTCCTACCTCTGCAAGTGTAAGCGGCATCATGTGTCCCTCCATTCCGAAATGTTGTACATTTTCTTTGGAATATAATGGTTCCCATTAATCCTATGCATCAAACATCTGTTAGCATTATCTAACTATATATTATAATATGACAACGAACGGATTTTGTCAATGCATATTTTTAACCTAACCATAGTTTCATCACACTAACCAATATATAAAGTATTATCAGCTTTCAGTGTTGTGCAAAATATACATTGTTATTTCAAACCCGCCGTTTTCCTGCTCTGTCTCTTCCATGCCGCCAGTGTCGCTTCAAACTCTACAACTTCTGTAGAAAAAAGCCTTGGAATACAAGGGAAACCGAAAAGATTTTAATCGCTCTTGAATGGTCTAAAACAGGGCATAAAAAAAGAAATTTCGGAAAAATAACCAGAAAAGAACGGAGGCTTAGATCCAAAAGAACAATGAGAAAAAGAGGGAATAACAAAAAAACCCGAAAAATCGGGATTTTTAAAAGGCGCAGACCGGATTTGAACCGGTGCATACTGGTGTTGCAGACCATTGCCTTACCACTTGGCTACTGCGCCATATTTACATTCTGCCGTTACAATCTAATGACTCCAACGGGAATCGAACCCGTGTTACCGCCGTGAAAGGGCGATGTCTT
>CAJUFB010000122.1 GCA_910585805.1 uncultured Acetatifactor sp. | reverse complement strand
ACGGGCATACAGCAGGGGTTAAGCAGGGACAGAGGATCACTGCGGCCCAGGCAGAGAGCTATCTGCGTTCAGACCTGGAAAAGTACGAAAAGAAAGTGGACAAGTACAGCAGGTATGGCTGGAACCAGAATGAGTTTGACGCGTTGGTGTCATTTGCGTATAATATTGGTTCCATTGACCAGCTGACGGCAAACGGCACCAGGAGCAGGGCGGTGATAGCAGAAAAAATGCTGTCTTACAACGAGGCAGGCGGCGTGATACTTTCCGGACTGGTCAGGCGCAGGCAGGCGGAGAGGCAGCTGTTTTTGAAAAGTTGCACCGGTGCAACAGACAATACCGGGGCCGGAGATACGGCAGATACCACAAGAGCAACCGTCCGGTCAGGCAGCCGGGGAGCAGATGTTACATATCTGCAGCAGCGCCTTACTGCGCTGGGATATAAGCCGGGGACTGCTGACGGTATCTTTGGAAGCAAGACTCTGGCAGCAGTCAGGGCATTCCAGACGGATCATAAGCTTGCAGTGGATGGAATTGCAGGGCCGAAGACCTGGGCGGCATTGGCAGCAGAATAAAGTAACGCATAGAACAGGCGGTAGGTGTTATCCTGCCGCCTGTTCTTTAAGTAAATCAATCCATTTCTGATTAGGGTTCATCCATTCCCCAGCATTGACATAAAATTCAAGGTGTAAATCGGGGCGTGCGTGTTTATCGTATCTGACCTCGCCTTCTACAACATCAAAAGTATTGCAACCATGCCATTCCCTTGTTTTGGTGTTAAAATAATTTTCGTATATAAGAATGTGTCTACCGTCAGAGATAGACATCTTTTCGGCTTGTTTGAGAGCTTTATCAAATTCGTCAAAAAGATAATAGTCAAGGTGCATATTGTCCCTCACAAGGTATTCAAACAGCGGCCTATCAGTTTTATTTTTCATTGGATATTTCGTCATATCTTCCCTTCTTTCTCCCGGCGCAACCCCGCCGGGTGGGTGGTGTGGTTTTATTTTTCCCATTCATAGCACTTTCTTGTATCGGCTTCAAATATCCCCCAGTCCTTTCCATCAAGAAAAATCAATTTGTCATGATGTGCTGAAATTTCTCTTATTTGTCGGTTACGGCTTTTCGCGTTGCTCATATGATAAATGGCTTTCTTTACATCTCCGCTCTTGACGGCTTCTGCAACTGCTTTTCCGTCCTCTTTGTTCCAGCGCTTTAATGCTCTGATGCAATCAGCGTTTACGTTCGCTCTCATTGTGTATCCCTGCGCCTTTTTGCTTTCATTTAATTCCATATTTATTTTTTTTATTTCCATATCCTCCGTTCCTTTGATAAGTCTATTATAAACCAATATTGGTTTAATGTCAAATACTTTTTAAACTTTTTATGGTTTATTTTTCTTGACTTTTTTTCGACATCAAATTAGAATAGAGAAAAGGAGGTTTGGGCATGTTGGCATATAAGATAGACGTATTAGAGACATTAAAGGAATCAGGCTATAACAGCACCAGAATATTGAGGGAAAATATACTAAGCCAGTCTGCTATGCAAAAATTGAGGAAAGGGGAAATGATAGGGATAAAAACATTAGAACAGCTATGCGAATTATTGGACATGCAACCAGGAAACATAATAAAATATGTAGAAAATAAACCATAAAAAGTTTATTTTTAGTATTGACAATAAACCAAATATGGTTTATGATAGTATTATCAGATGAGGCAAGTAAATCTGATGAACGGAAAGGAGATTGGAAAATGGAGGTATTGAAAGCAATGACAGCGAGAGAGGTTTTAAATCTTATTGAATGGCTGAAATCCAAAAATTTCACAAGTGACGATATTGTTGACTGTATCGAATCAGTCGAAGGGAAAAAGAAAAAGGACAAAGAGGAAAAGGAAGACTAAGAATGAGAGCGGAACTTGCCACCGCTCTTTTCTTTTAAAATCTCCCACGACAAGGGGCGGCAGTGATTTTTAAAATTTGTCCAGAATTTTGTCCAGAAAATGAGGAAATGGCTTATTTATCGCGTTTATAGGACATAATATGACGGGTTCGAGTCCCACATTCCGCATACAGGCAAGAAAGCCGCAAAGGGGCTGTCGGGAAATAACCACATTCCCACAATATATATTGTGATATGTTGGAAATCACAGCTATATATTGTGAACGAATGCCATTTCCTGACAGCCCCTTTGCGGCCTTTTTTGCTACTGTAAAACAAATGGTCAGTCTCCCATCCTCCTATCCGCTTGATGTCCGCCTCCGGGACATTCAACGCGCTCATTTTGGATGCAAGATAGTGGCGGAGCTTATGCAGGGAAAATGCAGGATGCCAGGTTTCTCTTCCGTCTTGTCAAGAAACACGGTAATGGAATTGGGGTATTCTTTGTAAATATATCCCCTTTCCATGATTTTGCCGGCGACTTTTAGCTCCCGGAAGCGCGTTTTTCAATTTTCTATTGCAATTTAAACGAAACCGTACTATAATGGTAACTGTAAATTACAGAAAATTCTTCGGGGTCGGGTGACTCTTATGAAACGCAAAGGTTCCATAAGTGAGAATTCCCTACTGGCGGTACAGTCCGCGACCCGTGGCAGGTAATCGGCCCCATTGCGGTGCCGGATGACAGTCACGGCTGACTCGGTGAAAGTCCGGGACCAACAGTATAGTCTGGATGAAAGAAGAACGTTCAATTGCAGGTCAGGATAAAAGAAGATATGCCGCATGGATTGTATTTGCATCATTCTTATTGTGTCTGCAGTTGGCAAGTATGCAGAAATGATTCCCGAGTCTTTTAGAGTCGGGTTTTTTGTATGCAGAAATAGTTCACGAGAAGAATTTTCCTGCTTAAAACAGCGGGCAATCTGCGGAATTCTATTTATACGCAGGATCAGTAACTTTTGCCAGACAAAATGTATAAAGGAGTGAGTGTTTCAGAATGTGGAACGGAAAAACGGCAAATGAACGTGATTACAAGTACAGGAGGAAGAAAAAATGAATGAACTGTTCCGGAATATTGCGGAGAACGCAATGTATGTCCTGAGTTTCCTGGTGATTATTGTGGTGATCTTTTTGGCTGCAGTGCTGCTGGAAAAGGCAGCGCGGAAAAAGAACGATGTGCAGGAGCCGATTTTCAGCACCAGAAAGGTTGCCATGACCGGTATGTTTTCGGCGGTTGCCATGCTGCTTCATCTGTTTGATTTTTCTCTGCCATTTGCTCCTCCATTCTATAAGCTGGACTTCAGCGAACTGCCGATATTGGTAGGAACCTTTGCGTTTGGACCGGCGGCGGGAGTCATGATGGAATTTATCAAGATACTGCTGAAACTCTGCGTCAAAGGAACTTCTACGGCTTTTGTGGGGGATCTGGCGAATTTTGTCATCGGCTGCAGCTTTATCCTGCCGGCATCTGCCATCTATGCTTTCCGCAAGAATAAAAAGACAGCCATTTTCGCCTGCGTCACAGGCACCCTGATCATGACGGTGTTTGGTACTGCCTTTAATGCAGTCTATCTGCTCCCGGCGTTTTCCAGGCTCTATAGTCTGCCTCTGGACAATCTGCTTGCTATGGGCAGCGAGGTAAACCCGTGGGTTCAGGAAGGCAGCATTGTCAGCTTTGTGGTTGCCTGTGTGGCGCCGCTGAATCTGATCAAAGGTATCAGTGTATCCGTTGTTACCATGCTGATCTACAAGCCGTTGAGCCCTGTTATCAAGACCGGACACAGGATGTAAGACATATATGTAATATGATTGAATACATCTGCATTTCTGCTTGCTTTTTTTCTGTTTTTAGAGTAGAATGGCACATATAACTTATTTAGGAACTGCCGGAAAATAACCGCTGTTATTTGTTCAGGAATAATTCCGGAATTACATTAAAAATTGCTGCAAACTTGTAGCGGTTATTTGTAGACACTTCCTTACCATCCAACAGGTGAAATGTGATGCTTGAATTGACGATAAAGATTGAGGCCGGCGATTTATATGATTATATGCTGATGCATTCCTACAACAGCCCGGCAGGGCTTATAGGAAGCGCTTTCGGTGCGCTGCTGATCGTGTTTGCTTTTGCCACGCGGCAGTGGATCTTCATAGTACTGGGTCTGGTGATGCTGCTGTATCTGCCATGGACGCTGTTCATTAAGAGCAGAAGCCAGATTTTGAGCAATCCTTCTTTTCAGGAACCTCTTAAATATATTCTTGACGAGGAAGGGCTGACTGTCTCTCAGGGAGAGGCCTGGGAGAAAATGGCATGGGAGGATATGCATAAGGCGGTGTCTACCGGAAGGAGCATTATCCTCTATACATCCCGGGTGAATGCCACCCTGTTTCCCAAACGGCTGCTGGGTGATAAGAAAGCAGCTGTGATTGAGATAATTTCTACTCATATGCCGCCGGCGAAGGTGAAGATACGTTCCTGATTGAGGGAGATGATATAAACGGGAAAACGTTCGGAAAAAGCTGAAGCGGAGAGGCGGAAGCAGGCAGATCGATGTTTTGAAGACTGTCAGTTCCGGCGGAATGAGCGGGCTGCCGGTGGGGAAAGAGGATTGAATATGGATATGGGAGAGATTCTGTCAGAACTGAACAGGGAAGGAAGCATCACTGTGGCGTCAGGCTCACCAGAGGAAACCTTTGCCCTGGGGAAAATGTTGGGCGGGCAGAGCAGGGCAGGGACGGTCTTTACCCTGACAGGGGATCTGGGAGCGGGCAAGACTGTATTTGCACAGGGATTTGCGGCGGGGCTGGGCATCGGGGAACCGGTGAACAGCCCCACCTTTACGATTCTTCAGGTCTACGAGGGGGGCCGGCTTCCGTTCTATCATTTTGACGTATACCGCATTGCCGATGTGGAGGAAATGGACGAGATCGGCTATGAGGACTGTTTTTACGGAGAAGGTGTCTGCCTGATAGAATGGGCGGATATGATCGAAGAGATATTGCCGGAATCCCGTATACGGATAACGATAACAAAGGATCCGGAAAGAGGATTCGATCATCGCAGCATCAGTGTGAAGCGGGAAAAATAAGCGGCATATCCATAGGGGGATCAGGATGAAGATATTAGGTCTGGACAGCTCGGGTCTTGTTGCAAGTGTTGCCCTGGTGGAAGACAGTGAGCTGGTGGCGGAATATACGACGAATTATAAGAAAACACACTCCCAGACGCTCCTTCCCATGCTGGACGAGCTGCGGAATATGATTGAATTGGACATGCATACGGTGGATGCCATTGCCATTGCATCTGGACCGGGTTCCTTTACGGGGCTGCGGATAGGCTCGGCTACGGCAAAGGGGCTGGGGCTGGCCCTGGAGATCCCCCTGGTGGAGGTGCCGACGCTGGAGGGACTGGCGTGGAATCTGTACGGTACGGAAAAAATCGTATGTCCTGTTATGGATGCCAGAAGGAACCAGGTGTATACAGCTGCCTACGAATTCCTGCCCTGTGGGGAGGGTTTCCGGCTTCATACAGTATTGCCGCAGCGCCCCATGGATATTCATGAGCTGCTGGAACAGCTGGCGCTCCTGAAAAGAACGGTCATTTTTCTGGGAGACGGTGTTCCGGTGTATTATGATGTTATCCGCGCCTGCCAGAGGGTGCCGTTTTTTGTTGCCCCGCCGGGAAATAACCGCCAGCGGGCCGCCAGTGTGGCTGCGTTGGGGGCTGTATATTTTTGGGAGGGCAGGACGGTCACGGCAGCAGAACATCACCCGGAATATTTACGCAAGAGTCAGGCGGAACGTGAAGCGGAAAAGGGATAGCCGAGGTTATCTTTTCAGAAATTATGCCGAAATAAATAGTGGAGCAGCTATGCAGATCGAAATCAGGGAATTGCAGGAAACGGATATAGAAATTCTGGCGGAGGTGGAAGCGGAAGCTTTTTCCATGCCCTGGACGAAGAAGGATTTTCAGGGGCTGTTGGAGCAGTCCTGCTGCTTTTATCTTGTGGCGCTTGCAGATGGTCGTCCCGTGGGCTGCTGCGGTTATACCAACAGCTTCGGCGAAGCCGATATAGATAATGTGGTAGTGGCCAGACAGTACAGAGGCTGTGGGATAGGTCAGGCCATGCTGCGGGAGCTGATTGCCAGGGGGGAAGCCGCAGGTGTGGAAGCATTTACTCTGGAAGTGCGGGTCAGCAATGCGGCGGCCATCCATATTTATGAAAAAGAAGGATTTCGCTCTGTGGGAATTCGCCCGGGTTTTTATGAAAAACCAAGGGAAGATGCCATGATCATGTGGCGCAGAAAATAGAATTCCAACAAATACCAGATGTATTTGCGTATATTTTTAGTATAATGGTTACGGTTCAGATGTTTTTAACTGTAATCATAACCAGTATATGCATGGAGGGAGAAAAGTATGCGTAAATACGGAGAGGGACAGGAGAAAAAACTGATTCAGGCAGTCTGTAATAAATGCGGCAGGAGCTTAAAAGTGGAAAACGGACATCTGAGAGAATATTGTTTCAGCGCTGACACCGTTTTCGGATATTTTAGCCGGAAGGATGGAACGAGGCATCATTTTGATCTGTGCGAGGACTGTTATGATGAGCTGACGGCGGGATTTACCGTGGCTGCAGATGAAGTGGAAGAGACAGAATTTCTGTAAGACAGAATAGTAATAAAGAGTTTTCGGATCGTAAAAAATAACCGGTGATCATCCCGTGATGCGGTATGGAGAATGGCGGCAAACCTGCTCACAGTGATGGAAAGAAGGAAAATATGCTGGATGTAAGTCTGCTGGGAACAGGAGGCATGATGCCGCTGCCATATCGGTGGCTCACGTCCCTGATGCTGCGTTATAATGGAAAGAGCATACTGATCGACTGTGGGGAGGGAACCCAGATTGCCATGCGGGAGAAGGGCTGGAGTCCCAATCCCATAGACATTATCTGTTTTACCCACTACCATGCCGATCATATCAGCGGACTGCCGGGTATGCTTCTCACCATGGGAAATGCCGAGCGGAGGGAACCGCTTCTGCTGATAGGACCGAAGGGTCTGATCAAAGTAGTAAGCGCTCTCAGAAGCATTGCGCCGGAGCTGCCATTTGAGGTGCAGTACAGAGAGATGACGGAGGAAGAACAGGTTTTTTCCTTTGAAGGTTTTCAACTCAAAGCATTCAGGGTGTGCCACAGTGTAGTGTGCTACGGATATTCCATGATTGTGGAGAGGGCGGGACGCTTTGACAGGGAACGCGCGCTGGCCCGGGAGATTCCCATGAAATTTTGGAGCCGGCTGCAGAAGGGGGAGGTCTGTTCCCAGGATGATATTGTATACACGCCGGAGATGGTATTGGGACCGTGCCGGAAGGGGCTGAAGGTGACTTACTGTACGGACAGCAGGCCGGTAGATGCCATCACGGCGAATGCGGAAGGCTCTGATCTGCTGATCCTGGAAGGTATGTACGGAGAACCGGATAAGCTTGCGAAAGCCAGGGAAAACCGGCATATGACCATGTATGAAGCTGCCAGGATCGCCAAAGCTTCCGGGGTACCACAGCTCTGGCTGACTCATTACAGTCCTTCTCTGACACGGCCGGAGGAGTATCTGGGGGATGTGAAGAAGATTTTTCCTAATACGATTGCTGCCAGAGACGGCAGAACCATTGAACTGAATTTTAAAGAGGAATAGCGGGGGGCAGGCCATATGAAGAAATCAACTGTAAGAGTGACGGTCGTGTTTGTGGTGATGATTTTGATCGTGATAGGCTTTTATGCTTATCTGTCCGGAAAGTCAAGGGCCGCTGCGGATGATGTGAAGATGACGCAGATACAGCTTGTCCTGAGCCGGGACATGCAGAATGATTATCCGCCCACGGTGAAGGAAGTCATAAAATATTATATGGATATCCAGAAATGTCTCTATAATGAAGAATGCACGGATGAGGATGTGGAACAGCTTGGTCTGCGGGCCAGGGAGCTTTATGATACGGAGCTGCTGGAAAATAATGAGGAGGAAATGAACCTGCAGCAGCTGAGAGCAGAGGTGGCTTCATTTCGTTCCGATGAGAAGAAGATAACATCCATATCAGTGGCTTCCAGTGTCAATGTGGATACTTTTACGGAAGACGGCTATGATTTTGCCAGAATTCAGTGCAGCTATACAGTGCTTGAAAAGGGGCAGAGCAATCCCACATCTACCATATATCTTCTGCGTCGTGACGAGAACAGGCGATGGAAGATTTACGGCTGGGACCTGGCTCAGAATGTGGATGCCAGGTAAGTCTTCAGGCGTCAGACAGGATGTAATTTACATTTACAGATGATAATATACCAGTTATTTTCAGACAATTTTTGACAGAAGGGAAGAGCAGAAGGCGTGGAACAAAATAAAGAAAAAGATGTCTTAATGCTTGCGATTGAGACTTCCTGTGATGAGACAGCAGCTTCCGTGGTGAAAAACGGCAGGAAGGTGCTGTCGAATGTTATTTATACTCAGATCGCCCTGCACACGCAGTATGGCGGTGTTGTGCCTGAAATCGCATCCAGGAAACATATCGAGATGATCAATCAGGTAATAGAGGAAGCGCTGAAACAGGCCGGAGTTACCCTGGGGGATATAACGGCAGTGGCGGTGACATATGGACCGGGGCTGGTGGGAGCGCTGCTGGTAGGAGTGGCGGAGGCAAAGGCGATCAGCTTTGCAACAGGGATTCCTCTGGTGGGAGTCCATCATATCAGCGGACATATCAGTGCCAATTATATCGAATATGAAGAGATGGAGCCTCCTTTCGTCTGTCTGGTGGCGTCAGGCGGGCATTCCCATCTGGTGATGGTAAAAGATTACGGAAAATACGAAATAATCGGCAGAACCAGGGACGATGCGGCCGGAGAGGCTTTCGATAAGGTGGCAAGGGCGATTGGGCTGGGATATCCCGGAGGTCCTAAAATTGACAGGATTTCCAGGGAAGGCAACCCGGAGGCAATTTCTTTTCCCAGGGCTAAGGTGGCGGAAAACGAATATGACTTCAGCTTCAGCGGCTTAAAATCAGCGGTGCTGAACTATCTGAATTCCTGCAGTATGAAGGGGGAGAGCTATTCCCAGGCGGATGTAGCGGCGTCTTTTCAGAAGGCTGTGGTGGATGTGCTGGTGGAGCGCTCTCTTCATGCAGTGAAGGAATTCGGCTGCGGCAGATTCGCTATTGCAGGAGGTGTTGCGTCCAATTCTTCCCTGCGGGAGGCGTTTGAGCGGGAATGTGCAAAAAGGAACATCGGATTCTATTGTCCCTCCCCGGGACTCTGTACGGACAATGCGGCGATGATCGGGGCAGCGGGATATTATGAATACATGAAGGGAAAACGCAGCGGCTTTGATCTGAATGCCGTGCCGAACCTGAAACTGTAGAGCGGCAGTTATTTGGCTGTCAGTATTGGGTTTCCTGAAAGGATTGCCATACGCCTGATTCTGACAGCGATCAGAGCATATCCGGGAGGAAAGAGTTGCTATGGAGAAAAAACGATGTACGGCAATCGTGCTGGCAGCCGGGAGCGGAAGCCGCATGAAAAGCACAGTGGCAAAGCAGTTTATGCTTCTGGACGGGAAGCCGCTGATCTGGTATGCGCTTCAGGCGGTGGAAGGATCTGAGATCATAGATGACTGTATCCTGGTTACCGGAGAAGGGGATATTTCGTACATGCGTTGCGAGATTGTAGAGAAATACGGCTTTCATAAAGTAGAGACTGTAATTGCCGGAGGTTCGGAGAGATGCTTTTCCGTAGCCAATGCCCTTCGGGCCATGGGGGAGGCTCTGCAGATCCCGAATCGCGATGGCTATGTTTTCATTCATGACGGAGCCAGGCCTTTTCTCACAAGTGCCATATTGCAGAGTACGTATGATGCGGTCCGGAAGTATCATGCCTGTGTGGCAGCCGTTCCCTCCAAAGATACGGTGAAGATCGCGGACAGAGAAGGATTTGCCGCCGGGACGCCGGACAGAAGTCTGCTCTGGAGCATCCAGACACCCCAGGTATTTGACACGGGACTGGTCAGAGAGGCTTATGCTAAATTTCTGGAAGAGTGGGAGGAATTGCAGAAGCAGAGTATCAGAGTTACGGACGATGCAGGTGTGGTGGAACTTTTTGCGGATACGAAAGTCAGATTGGTCAGAGCCTCTTATAAAAATATAAAGATTACTACGCCGGAGGATATTCTGATTGCGGAAAGTTTTCTGCGCGCTGAAAAAAAGCATTGAAAAGCGGCTGAAAATGCAGGAAAAATGGGACTTGAAAAAAATTGAAAAAAATTGTAAAAAAGTAGTTGACAGAAAAGAGGTTTTTTGGTAGAATAACTTTTGCCGTCAGGGAACAGCGGTAAACAACAAGACATGGAGAGATATCGAAGTGGTCATAACGAGGCGGTCTTGAAAACCGTTTGTCCGCAAGGGCGCGTGGGTTCGAATCCCACTCTCTCCGCTCTGGGGCAGATGGAATGCCTTGGATAAAATATAGAAATGAGTGAGTCTGCGAGCTTGGAGAAGTACCCAAGAGGCCGAAGGGACACCCCTGGAAAGGGTGCAGGTCGTTAATAGCGGCGCGAGGGTTCAAATCCCTCCTTCTCCGTTTACAGTTTACATTAAAACTGTACAGGCGTAAAACGCCGAAAGATGAACCTTGACAAATGAACAGTAATGCAACCCTGAAAATTCCAGATCAGGAAAG
>CAJUFB010000121.1 GCA_910585805.1 uncultured Acetatifactor sp. | reverse complement strand
CCTCCTCATTGTCGATGAAGGCGGAGATGATGACGTTTCTGCCCAGATAGCACAGTGGGGTACAAAGCCTCATACCAGATAGTCAATCTATCTTGTGTCAAAGTAATGCTGATTTTTGTTTTCGTCTTCGGAGCGGGCCCTTCCCCACGCCAGGATGACCCCGTATCCGGCATTTTTTCGTAGGACAAAATCACCGAAAACCCTTTTATTTCCTGGGCTTTGCTAATCTGGCAATACTATAACACAATCCCCTGTATCAAGTACGGCAATGGTCACACCGCTGCCGTCAATTTCTTCCGGCACATTTCCACCAATGAAGTCTCTCACACGCTGCATAATAAAAAAATCCCGGCATATACTTTCATTTATTGTATGCCGGGATTTTCTGATCTGTTCTACTTGTTATCATGAGCAACCTTGACGGCATTATCTTACATACAGCTGTGTATCAGTCTGCCGGTTCAGTTGCATTTTCACTTGATGGAAGTTCTGAATTTTGCGCACCACACACCCCGATCACGGAAGGATGGTTTGTCTCAAACCGGAATGCCTCTATACCGTCCACATCCACTGCTTCCGCCTCCAGCCTCTCCAACTGCCCGTTTCCGTCCAGTGTGAAGAATACTGGCTCCTTCCCCTTTATTGCGTCCGGAACAGGAAGCACTACACTTAAAGTCTGCTTCCCCAGCTTTTTCAGCGGAATCCCGCTTTCATCCGTCAATTCAAGCTCATAAAGCAGCATTCCATCCGGAATTGCATTCTGAAATACACGTTTAAATGCAGCCTCCATCCCGGCAGTGTCCACCGTCTGGCTTATATTCAAAGTATAACTTCCGTCTGCTTCCAACAGAGAAGTCTGACCTGTACTGAAATGATCCGCTGCGGCAGACCCAAACACTGTCTCCAGTCCCGTCACTGTCACTCCAGAAACCGCTTCCCCGGTATTTGAAATACCACGATAAATGCCGTTAGACAGCCGCGTCGCGGAATTCTCATAAGTATATTCCGCTTCCTGCCCCTGGTATGCGGCAATGGCATTACCAAATGCCTGAAGACCTGCTTTTTTCACGGACGTTGGTATAGAAATTTCTGACATCACATTTCCCAGAAACGCTCTGTCCTTAATTTCCTCCACATTTTCCCCAAACACAATCTGGCTTAAACTGCCGCATCCTTCGAAAGCGCCCTCTCCTACCACCAACAGGCTGTCCGGCAGAGACACTTTCTCTATCTCCGTATGATCCCGGAATACCTCTCCAGCAATCACACGCACTCCCTCGGGAACCGTCACATCCGCAGTATTTCCGCGATAAGCCGCCAGTACACCGCCTGTCACCAGAAAATCATCCTCCGCTGACGCACCTTCACTCTCCAGAAAGTTCTGAACCCACATGGTGTGGGAAAAGGCTTTTGGCTCCACACATCTGACTGTCTCCGGAAGCACCACCTCCTGCAGGTCATCGCAATGGTAAAAAGCACCGTAGCCAATGTGCTCCACTCCCTCCGGCAGAACTGCCGATGTGGCAGAGCTTCTGGCAAAAGCAAACTCACCTATCTCCTGAATGCCCTGGGGCAGCACCACATCTCCCAGTGCCGTACTGCGGTAGTAGGCCTGGTCTGCGACTGCTTTTCCATCTATGATCGCATATTTTGGTATTTTATCCTCCCAAATACCCACACTTCCGGAGTCCTGTTCTTTTTCATATACATTAAACTGTGCGTGATCTGCAATCATGACAGCCTGATTTCCTACTATATAAGTAGTACCCAACAGGCTTCCGGATACTTCATCAGGATCAGATGGCACAGCCGTTGCTTCAGGCTCTGTCGCTGTAAGTTCTGCCGGAGAAGGCGTTTCTGTATATTCAGTTTCTGTATATTCAGTTTCGCTATGATCTGAATCGATTGAATCAGGTACTGTAACTGGAATGCTGTTCTCTAAATTACTTTGCTGCTTCTCATAAAATGCCTTGGCATATTCATCCGCTACGGTTCCCGAATCACAATGAAACGTCAGCTGATAACAACCGTCAAATGCCGTCTCGTGTATACTGGTCGTCTGTGCAGGAATACTGATATTCCGTAAACTCGTACAGTCCCCAAAAGCCTGGATTCCTATAGCCGTTATATTGGAGGGAAGTGTCATCTGTTCCAGTCCGGTGCATTTCGTAAATGCATAATCTCCAACTGCACTTAAACCAGTTCCGAGAACCACCGTGTCCAGATTCTCACATCCCCAGAAAGCATAGGGGTCAATACGTCTGACAGAATTCGACAATACAACAAGCTCTACATCTTTATTATCCTCAAACGCACTCCGTCCTATCACTTCCACTGTATCAGGAATGGTCACATTCTTTTCTGTACCCCTGTACTTTACCAGCGTACTTCCTTCCATTCTAAAATCGGAGGCAGATGTCTCCGCATCTGCCTCCGATACAGGAAGCAGCATGATTATCAGCGTCACAATTACTATCAGGACACTCAAATTACGCTTTTTCCTTCTCATATGCATCCTTTCACCTTGCTGCAACTTTCTGTTTCTTCCTGGGTGCCCTGGCATTATCCTTCATCATGAACATTACAAAGGACAGGCATGCCAACCCAATGGACAGGAACCACTTCGGATGAATTCCATCCCCCGTTGTAGGTGTATTGTCTGAAATGGTACCGTCAGACAAATTAGTCAAATCCACATAAATCACATACGGCGAGAAATGTTCCGCTGTAAAAGTAATACAGGACACGCCGTTTATCGTGGAAAATCTCGGATTCAGCTTATCAAGCTTATCATTTACTACTCCGGCCGCTTTGTTATTTCCCGCATATTGAATCAGCGAATCCGGCAATGGCAATGTAATATTTACGGAAAGACCAGTAGTATCCGTAATCTTTGTATTTCCTGTGGAATCATACAGGGAAATATCCATCGGGAAATACTTAATATTGTCAACATTTCCGTATTCCGCTAAAAGTGCTTTCAGTACTGCTTCCGTAGCAGAAGTACTCTCCGTTATCTTCAGGACAAAGTTATCGGAAGATCCATTGACCGTTGCCGAAACTACGCCCGTATTGGAAAGCCCGTTTTTATCAATCACCACCGTAGTGCCACCGTTTGAAGAAGTTCCGGAGCCACTGCTGGGACGGTTGGTCGGTGTGACAGAGTTGATACCACCCGATGGACGATTAGTATTCGTACTTGACGTATTGCCTGATCCCGTTGTATTGCTGGAGCCCGTAGCCCTTGCTTTGTAATTGGCTATAGCAGCCACGTCATTCTCCGGCATCGTAATTACAATTGCTGAAAGCGTCTTATCCGTTGTAACCGTACTGTCCGGACTAATTGTCCAACTGCTGAACTGCTGTCCCGCAGCCGGTTCATGAGCGGAAATGACAACCTGAGAACCAGCGGCATAACTTCCAGAGCCGTTTCCGTTTTGTACTACAAGCTTATACATTTGTTGAGGCTCAGGTGTACTTGCTCCTTCTTTCTCCTGGTATTGAGCAATAATCGCCACATCGCTCGCAGGCATGGTAAGGATAGTGGAAGGACGGGTCTTATCCGCAAGCACTGTCGCTGCAGGGCTGACATCCCAACCGGAAAACTCCTGTCCCTCCGGTGCGGCGTCCGCACTTATAATAACCTGTGCTCCTGCGGCAAAACTTCCTGCACCGCTTCCATGCATTACCTGCAATGTATACAATTTAGACGGATCCGTTCCATCGCTGTTGCTTCCATCTTCAAATTTCGCAATTACCGCCACATCATTAGCAGGCATTGTAATAATCGTAACCGAACGCGTCTTATCTGTAACCACGGTATTTTCCGGGCTTACATCCCATCCGGCAAAATGCATCCCTTCCGGAGCTTCATTAGCAGTAATAATAATCTGTTCACCTGGCTTGTAATCTCCAGAACCCTCACCATCACGCACCGTTAATTTATAGGTAACTTCGGACGGATTCGGACTGGCTGTCGATCCCCCGGGATTAGGGCCTGGAGAAGTTGTCGGGTTTCCAGGGTTAGGCCCGGGCGAAGCCGTAGGATCTCCGGGATTAGGCGGCGTTGTCGGTACTCCTGGGTTAGGACTGCTGGTCGGAGTACTGGACGTAGGTTCATACTTGGCATATAGTTCTGTCGCCTCGGAAATATTGTTAAGCGGCTTATCCCATCCGGTAAATCGATACCCCTCTACATCGTACTCTGCCGATGGTGTCAGATTAGGGGCAGTCTCTCCTTCTTTAATCGTCAGGCTGTAGAACACCTCCCATGGACTTGAGATACTTCCTCTTCTTACATAATACTCTACCAAATACTCACCTTCTGTCACATAATTCGCCACAGCCGTAAGATTCGTCGTAACATTCCTTAACTCCCCGTCCGCTTTCCAACCTACAAATGTACGTGCTCCGTCAGTATTGAAATCAACACCCGAAACCGGTGCAACTACTTCAGCATTGCCCCCGTTCACCACATCCCTTTCAGCGATCAGAGTTCCGTCGTCATCCCGGAATGTCACAGTCCAGCGTGCTTCTGAAGGATCTCTATAATATGCCGTACAATAAAGGATATCATCATATACTTCGTGATAATCCGGAAGCCACTCAAAAAACTCCTGTCCTTCCTTTCCTTTGGGTTCGGGAGGAACCGCATCGTCACCTGCAAGAACCTGCTGTTCCTCTACCATAGTATTTTGTCCAAGCTCGCTGTCCCAATCCCAGAACACCACTTTAAAATAACGTTCCAGGACTTCGTGTGAAATATCAAAACCATTCAGCTGCGCATATCGTTCTGCCCTGCTTCCTTCCTCACATACCCAGGTTACCTGGTTATTCGGATTCAGCAAACCCGTAAATGCATTCGCATCGAAAAGATCTAACGCGCTTGACGCCACAAACATTGTCAGGTTACTGTTTTGGAACGCATACTCCTCTACTGCATCACATGTATAGGGCAGCGATACTTTATAGAGCTGCGGTGTATCAGCAAAGGCTCTGGCGGGAATGGTATCCATAGATGTTCCTGTCAGATCCACTTCCATTACACTACTTCCCCTGAACGCCTCTGCTTTCAGACCGGTCACTCCTTCAAGTTCCGTGGAACGGATTGCCTTCGACCTGCCGGGCAGGCATTCCACGATCTCCTTGCCACTGTCATCAGTGCTGTAAATGATTGAATCGTCACAGCTATAAACAGGATTATTCTGGAAATTGACATTTGTAAGGTTCTCGCAGCCATAAAAAGGACATATCCCAAGACTGGTAAGGCTCGGCGATATAGACACGTCTGTAAGTGATTTGCACCCTTCAAATGCATGATCCTCTATCGTATTTATACCATTGTTATTAGCATCTGCCAACAAACTGATACCTGTTAAATTCTCACAACCCGCAAAAGTTCCTGTTCCCGGCTTTAAGTTGCCAGCATCGTCATAAGTACCACTCTTAATTGTCTTAATGCTATATGCTGTGACCGTTTTTTTCTCATCAGCTTCTTCTTTTTCCTTGATTAAACCATCTCTGACAGACTCAACCCCCTCTGGAATCACAAGGTTCAGTGCAGCATCAATAACTGATCTTTGGTTCGGTGTCATTGCACTGGGATTGCTCTTATACTGGTCATACGCTGTCTGCATAGCATCTTCATATACAGTCCGGTCACTACCTTCAACCTTTTCGGCACCCGGCAGGGCAAGATATTTATAAGTGCTGGATGAATATGTTTTCAATTCATCCAATGCCGGGAAATTTACCAATTCACTCATCTTAGTCGTTGTATTGTACTCAACTTCAAGATTCTGCGGCCAACCGCTATAATAAGTAATATAGCTGTCGGACTGCCCTCCGGCATTGTATGTGCCAGCATCACTCATGGCATACTGATAAGGAGCAAAACCGGAAGATATCGGTCCTGTAAATGCCAATTTGCGTACAGGAGAATAATCAGGGTTCGTTTCTACTGTTCCATTACACTCATGAGAATTTCCAGTAAAATTCTGCGTTCTAAATGCATCTGTACCGACTGAAACATTCTCCCCACTGTTATAGGAAAAAATAACATTTGTCAGCTTATGACATCCCTGAAAAGCTCTGTCTCCTATGGCTGCTATGGTATTTGGAATAACAACCGTTTCCAGATTACAGTAATTAGCAAACACTTCCGGGTCAATGGTAGTCACATTATAAGGGCCTATCTTAGTCGGAATTGTAAGGGACTTAACATCTCCCTCATAATCATAGTGAAAGAGATTGTTATTGGATGTTACCACGAAAGTATTCGTTGCCCCCGGTCCTCCGTCTTCATCTGACACGGTCAATTCATAACGATCTTTTTTACCGTAATTTCCCGTACGGTCATATATATAACTAAACGCAAAACAATTCTCTTTACACATTTGATGAAGTTCTGAATTTTCAAGCCCTTCAAAGTAGAACTCTCCATTCACCGTCGTACCTTCACCCAACATATCTTTAAACTGCTCATAAGTGAGGACGCCGCTTTCCTCCGTGAATTTCAGCTGTTCATTTCTGGCACCAATAAATTGCAATGAAGAACATCCTGCAAAGGTGGATATAGGAATCGGATTTGCACATCCATCAGGAAAAGTCACATTCTGCAGAGCGCTGCAATTCTTAAAAACGTCATAGCCTAAAGTCCTCAGACGATTAACGCCGCTGCCCTCCTCATCTGTTGTTCCCTCGTTGCATAAATCAATCGTTTGAAGTCCATCGCATCTCTCAAAAGCGGAGTCACCAATTGTTGCCACACTCCAAGGCAGAGAAAAATCCCTTAGAGATCTGCACTGCTGAAACGCAAAAGCACCAATAGCGCTCAGCGGACAATTCGCATTTAAGGAAACTGTCTGTAATTGAATACATTCGCTAAATGCACCCTCTCCGATTGTATTCAGTCCATTGGAAAATTCTATGCTTGTAAGGCCCGAACCATAAAAAGCATAATCACCTACACCTTTAAACTCCTCACCCAAACTCAGGGTAACAATATTTGATGTACCAGCGAAAACACCTTTATCCTTGCTTTGCTCGTCAACAAGTTTCCATGTATTAGATTCCTGGTCAAACCATTGTTTTCCAATATAATTAACTGCTACATTTGTAATCCTCTGATACTGCAGCTGCCCCTCCACACTCTCATATATAGTACTGTCCGGCGTTATACTGCCTGCTACGCCTTCTCCTTTCGGGTGTTCTTTGTCATAATAAATCCTCGTTTGAGGAAGGTTTACCCAACTGGACTTCGTATTCAGATAACAGGGAAGATAATTTCCTGTCTCTATGCGAAATCTTCGTGTTACATTGCCGTCTTCATCTGTAACCGGAGTGAGCTCTTCTATAAATTTATCAGGTTCTTTATTTGTAGTTACTACAGTATCTTCACGGTAGAAAAGGAAATTTCCATTTCTTCCTACAGCCACATAGCCTGCACTCTGACCATCATTTGACGTATATTGTCTGTAGGCATCTACTGTATTCGGAATATTTAATGCTTCCCCTTCAATGAAGCCGCCGCCAAATCCCAATACAACAACCGCCCATGGTGCATCCACACCAGTAGTAGTATTTTCCTGAATATATGCAAACTGAATCTTTGCGTCTTCCGTGGTATATATGATATCTCCTGCATCAACCAGCGGGATATTATCACTTCCGGGACGTACAAGGCTGTTAGCAGGTCTATCGACATATGCCTCTATCCCCTCATCCACATTAAAAGCCTGCAGATTATCCACTGGAATCGCCGCCACCACAAGTGCAGACACCAAAAACAATGTCCCCAAAGTCTTGCGGATTGACCTTTTTAACCGCCTTCCCTTTTTCTTAATGTCTTTAACCTTGTTCGCCATTTTTACTACTCCTTTGCGATTTTTTGCCAATGCTATAAACTTTTGCTGCCCTGAGTTGACGCTTTGAAGACCCAAACAGCCTTTTTATGCCATATCCATACAAATATGTATCTGATATTTACCCTGAACTTCACCAAACATATCCCAAATGTGCCTGTTTCATACGACAGCAGCCTTCTGACCTCACATACAGTGTCATACCATACTTGTGAGCGCATTTATTTGTGATTTCTGTTCTGCAATGCGAAAGCGCTCTCTCGTTATACAATTCAGGCTGGCAAATGTTTTCAGCCATAAGTATAAATTGCACACTACAAGATAATCTATATTATTATCGTCAGTTTTAACCTGTTGATTTAGCTTTATCAGTATAAATATTTCACGCATTTTCTGACCGCGTCACTGCTACTGTTTATTTTACTCCATCTGAAAATAATTTCAAGTCTTTTTCCAAGATACATAAATTTTCTATGAATTTCATCAATTTTCAGATATTGTACTGTCTGTACAGTTCATGGCGCTTTTCACGGTTTTTCGACGCTGCTTCTATCTCACTGTACTTTTTCTCTTTCAGAAGCGCCTGTATCAGGTTTCCCAGGCGGGTTTCTCCTTTATTTTCTCCTCTCGCTTCTCCTATGGTTATGCCCCGTGCTTCTCCCCGCGCTTCCAACATATCAATGTATTCACACATAACGATCTCCTCTCCTTCTTTCTGCCTTTTCAGCAGTTCTTCCACCTGGTCTGTAAATCGCACGTCTCCGGTAAGCGCCTCCATCATCTCACACAGCGCTTCCGCATGGACGATCTTCTGGTTCCTGCGGTTGTCGAAACTTCCTTCATTCAGGTAGTCCGCAACGAAGCCCAGGTCACTGGTAAAGCGTGCCCTGACTTCCGCGGACAGGCTGTTCATGTGATACACTTCCAGTTTCACGTCGTCCACATGCTCCAGGTCCTCCTCCGCCACGCCTTCCCGCCGCAGGAGTTCATGGAGGCTCAGCGGTATCCTTGTCCCTTTCCCCGTCCAGTCTATCACCATGCCGATCACAGGGTACACCGGCCTGCCGGATTCCAGCTGCGCCCGGTATGCTCCTCCCTGGTAGGACGATTTCCGCAGGACCTGCCTCCCCTCCAGGGCTGTCTCATTGGCTATGAGGAACTGCAGCTTTATCTCTCCCTTTTCCGTCAGGTATGCGCTTACATCCTCAAACTGACTGTGTATCCTGTCCTTTCCCCGGTAAAAGCTTTCTGTCGGCGCGGGACAGATTTCCTCCGCACTCAGACGTTTTCGGCCGCCGTATACTAAAGCGTTTTCACAGTCCGCAAATACGTCACTGTGTGCCATAAGCACCTTTTCCAGAATGTCCTTCTCTGCCATTCCTTTCCTCCCTTCTGCTCTCTGGCGGGAGGTTCCCCGGAATCTCCCGCTTCGTTTTCCTGATTTTTTAAGCAGGATCTTTCCGATTTAAAAGAATTGCCTTTTTTGATGTTCAGAATCTGTCGTTATTATGGAATTCTGACTGGTTTTATACTCGCGGGCGCTTTTATTTGCCGCTTTTTGCTTCCTATCGCAGGAGCGCTTTCCATTATACAATCAGGTTGGCTAATATTTTCGACCGCATGTATATCCTATCATGGTTTTGGATTTTTTCAAATGCCACATTTCAGTCTCTTTTATTCAGATGCCGTACTTTCTGTACAGTTCGTGGCGCCTTTCTCGGTTTTTCGACGCTGCTTCTATCTCACTGTACTTTTTCTCTTTCAGAAGCGCCTGTATCAGGTTTCCCAGGCGGGTTTCTCCTTTATTTTCTCCTCTTGCCTCTCCTATGGTTATGCCCCGCGCTTCTCCTCTCGCTTCTCCTCTCGCTTCTCCTATGGTTATGCCCCGTGCTTCTCCCCGCGCTTCCAACATATCAATGTATTCACACATAACGATCTCCTCTCCTTCTTTCTGCCTTTTCAGCAGTTCTTCCACCTGGTCTGTAAATCGCACGTCTCCGGTAAGCGCCTCCATCATCTCACACAGCGCTTCCGCATGGACGATCTTCTGGTTCCTGCGGTTGTCGAAACTTCCTTCATTCAGGTAGTCCGCAACGAAGCCCAGGTCACTGGTAAAGCGTGCCCTGACTTCCGCGGACAGGCTGTTCATGTGATACACTTCCAGTTTCACGTCGTCCACATGCTCCAGGTCCTCCTCCGCCACGCCTTCCCGCCGCAGGAGTTCATGGAGGCTCAGCGGTATCCTTGTCCCTTTCCCCGTCCAGTCTATCACCATGCCGATCACAGGGTACACCGGCCTGCCGGATTCCAGCTGCGCCCGGTATGCTCCTCCCTGGTAGGACGATTTCCGCAGGACCTGCCTCCCCTCCAGGGCTGTCTCATTGGCTATGAGGAACTGCAGCTTTATCTCTCCCTTTTCCGTCAGGTATGCGCTTACATCCTCAAACTGACTGTGTATCCTGTCCTTTCCCCGGTAAAAGCTTTCTGTCGGCGCGGGACAGATTTCCTCCGCACTCAGACGTTTTCGGCCGCCGTATACTAAAGCGTTTTCACAGTCCGCAAATACGTCACTGTGTGCCATAAGCACCTTTTCCAGAATGTCCTTCTCTGCCATTCCTTTCCTCCCTTCTGCTCTCTGGCGGGAGGTTCTTCGGAATCTCCCGCTTTTGTTTCTCGATTTTTTAAGCAGGAATTTTCCGATTTACAAGAATTGCCTCTTTGATGTTCAGAATCTGTCTCTATATGGAAATCTGCTCAGTATTATCCTACCACAGTTCGGGATTTTTTTCAATCCGTTTCCTGTTATTTGTTCAGAGTATTCTGGCAGCTGTTACTGTTCACTGGCCCCATTAGGCCATTGTGAAAAGTGCTGAAATTTATTTT
>CAJUFB010000120.1 GCA_910585805.1 uncultured Acetatifactor sp. | reverse complement strand
GCTTTCCTGATCTGGAATTTTCAGGGTTGCATTACTGTTCATTTGTCAAGGTTCAGTTCTATTCAAATGCTTTCGCATCAGCTTGTTGCTCTTGAGTGACAACTTTGATATCTTACCACATTTCTTCTTCGTTGTCAATACCTTTTTAAAACTTTTTTCATTTTCTTTCGCGGCCCTTGTCGCTAATCAAATGTTAAGTTTTGTCCGGCAACGTTCTATATCATATCACAGCTTTCTATATTTTGTCAACAACTTTTTTAAAATATTTTTTGCTGTTTCAATAAAAGACCGTTCTCAATGAGAACTTGTTTATTGTACTAGGATTTCCAGAAAATGTCAATAACTATTTTCAATTTTTTTCGATTTTTTTCAACGTCTTTTTCACCGACATTGTATACTCATGATCAAAAATGTCTGCCAACATAAATGTATAACGAGCGAGCGCATCTGTATCGCAGAACAAAATACCGGAAAATAAATGCTCTCGCAAGTATAGCAGTTCAGACAGGGCGCCGGGCCGTTACGCAGATGCCGCGAAGAACCTGCATCCCGACTCCTGCAGGTCTCCTCACAAAATTGCATGGAAATGTGTCCCCATGGACACTTTACAACGATTAACTTCACGGAAGGGATGTCCAAACTGTTACCCGGCAATCGACTGCACAAAAAAAGCACTGTCTTCTCTACAGTGCTTCTTTTATGTTATCACGAAACGGAGAAAGAGGGATTTGAACCCTCGCGCCGGTCACCCGACCTACACCCTTAGCAGGGGCGCCTCTTCGGCCTCTTGAGTATTTCTCCTCAATCCGAACTGTGATAAATACTTATATGCAGTTTCATGAATCACAATCCGTGACACAAATATTATTATACACAACCATTTCTATTTGTCAATTCCTTTTTTCATTTTTTCTATTTTTTCTATTTTACAGCAGACAACAATATTTGCGTTTATTCTTTATATGATGGCTTGAAGGGCAATCGCCCTGTATATGCTTACCAGTCACATTCATGCAGCGGCAAAAAGAAGCGGAGAGCTTGTTCCGACTGTTCTTTTATGATAAGATAATCATTGAACTCAGCCCGGAAAGGAGATGCATGAAAATGAAATTGCTATATGGAACGGGAAACACTGCCAAGCTGGGCGCCATGCAGCGATGGCTGACCGGGTTGGACCTGGAGATCGCAGGACTTGAAGCAATGTCCGGAAACATACCTGTGGTTATGGAAACAGGAAATACGCCTCTGGATAATGCCCGCCAGAAAGCTCTGGCATACTATGATGCTTTCGGCCTCCCGGTCTTTTCCTGCGATTCCGGACTCTATTTTGAGGGAGTGCCCGATGATATCCAGCCCGGCGTCCATGTGAGAACGGTAAACGGAAAATATCTCACGGACAATGAAATGCTTCTATATTATGGAAGCCTGGCAAAGAAATATGGCCCTTTGAAAGCAAGATACCAAAATGCCATATGCCTGGTATTAGATGCGGAGCACATCTTTGAATCCATGGACAGCAGGCTGAGCGGAGAGCCTTTTCTCATTACCGCTGTCCCGCACTCCAGGGTACTGCACAGCGGATTTCCTCTGGACAGCCTTTCCATAGATCTTAAGACCGGGAAGCATTTTTATGACCTGGAGGAAAGAAACCGGGATGAAGTCGCAGTGGGCGACGGTTTTGCGGAATTCTTCCGCTCGGCGCTGTGCCTTCCCCGGGAAAATCAGTGCAACTCTGCATACTCACACCCGTAACTCTTTTCCGCTGAAAATGTATGACCGGCCGGCACTTCTGCAAAACATAAAATGCCCGAGAGGAAAACGGATTCTCTGCATGCCGGCTCTAAGGACTTCATATAATGTACCAATGTAAAACCCTTCAGGTGATTTTGTGAAAAAGCACTCTCCTTTTTCTTTCCGGCAGATGCTCTTCGGCATCGTTTTTCTGCTGGCTTTTTCCGGCATGGTCATTTTCCTCTTTTCCTATGGCCGGGACGAAAAGCGCTTCACCAATCTCACGGCCGAACTGTTCGCCGGAGAAATGAGATCCAATACGCTGAGCATGCACTACACGCTGGCAAATCCTGCCGACTTCGGCATTGGCGACTATGAGCCTGTGCTTTCCTGCTATGATGCCGGACGCACCCTGCGCAGCCAGGCGGAAACGGAGAATACTCTGGCTGCGCTGAAAGCGCTGAACCCGGATAAGCTTTCCGGATCAGATGCTTATCTATGGCGGCTGCTGATCCGAACTCTGGAAAATTCCCTGGCCCTGAGCAGTTTTCCTTATTACGGCGAGCCGCTTTCCCCCGCCTCCGGCACTCAGTCCAATCTCCCCATCCTTCTGGCGGAATATCCCTTTCGCAGCCGCAGGGATGTGGAAGACTATCTGTCTCTCCTGAACCAGACGGACGATTATTTCGCCTCTCTCCTTACTTATGAACAGGAAAAAGCGGCTGCCGGCTTCATCATGCCCGCCTCTTT
Organism: uncultured Acetatifactor sp.; assembly: GCA_910585805.1. Classification (GTDB taxonomy): domain Bacteria; phylum Bacillota; class Clostridia; order Lachnospirales; family Lachnospiraceae; genus Acetatifactor. The sequence goes on along the minus strand of CAJUFB010000120.1, from coordinate 8,466 downwards.
CTTAAAAGAAGTACGGGAACAATGTGACACAATCGTCACAAAAGAAGCATTGGAAGACGGCACCCACTTTCTGCAGACCACCTTTCAGGAGCGTCTTGATTCTCTGGTCAGCGAAAAAATCATCACCGCCGAAGAAGCTGTCGCATACACTTCCCAAAACCAACGGCTGCTGAAGACTGTACTGCTTCCCGCTTACATAGCTCTGGGAGACGGGCTCCTTCTCCTGGAAGATGATTCCGTACTGCCCGCCGGGCTGGCCGCGCTGCCGGAAGGACGGGCTTACTATGAACAGCTTCTGATCTCCGAAACCGGCTCCTACCGCCCTGTGACGGAAATACGGGAAATGCTGGCGGAGCAATTTTCTAAAGAATACGGCGAGATCAGAAAACTGGCGGAAAACCACCCCGAGATCGTCGAATATATCGCGAAGAGTACCGCAGAACCTTTTCCGTATAAAGATGCTTCACAGATGTTGTATGACCTGCAGAACCGAATGAAAGACGAATTCCCCGATCTGCCCGGAACCGTTGCTTCCATTGCGGTCAAAGCCGTTTCCGACAGCCTGGAGCCATACTGCGCGCCGGCATTCTATCTGACCGCGCCCCTGGACGACACGGATTCCAACAGCATCTACATCAACCGAAGCAAAACCCCGGACGGGCTGGAATTATACACCACCCTGGCCCATGAAGGCTATCCCGGACACCTGTATCAGACTGTCTACCACAACCGCTCCGCCCTTGCCTCAGGCGAACGTCCCGCCCGGGAACTGCTGTGGTACGGCGGTTATCAGGAAGGCTGGGCCGTGTATGTGGAATTTCATGCTTACGATTATGCCGCAGAACTTTTATCGGAGCACGGGCAGGAAGCGGCGGCTCTCACCGCACAGCTGGAAGCGCACAACCGCAGCCTGCAGCTGTGCCTTTATTCTCTCATCGATGTGATGATACATTATGATAATGCATCCTTTGAGCAGATTACAGAATTATTGCAAAAATGCGGCATCCGTAACATTGACGCCGCAACCTCCATCTATCATTACATTATACAGAATCCCTGCAATTACCTGAAATATTACCTGGGGTATCTGGAAATCCTCTCCCTGCGTGAAGAAGCCCGAAAGCTCTGGGACACGGACTATACGGATTACCGTTTCCACCTTTTTTATCTGGACAGCGGCCCCTCCGATTTCCTGTCTTTGGAGGAGCAGCTTGCCGCCTGTGACCCAACGGCGGATAACAGCCGGTATTGAAAATCGGAGAACGGATCCTCACTGCTCCGCGTCCTCGACCATATCCTCCAGGTAACCTCTGTCCCACAGAAGAATCTTCAATTTTCCGGCAGCATCCAGAGCAGGCTGGGTAAAATACTGGTTGGTCAGCACAGCGCCTACCATCCTGTCATAATAATCCCGGCCTGCATATGCCTCCTGCACGGCCTTGACTCCTACCGGCCCATTGTAGCACTTGCATTGAATGGCATAAGTAACGCCATCCTTCTCCGCCAGGATATCAATGCCGTAATCGCCGCTGCCCCTGGTGACCTGTACCTCCTGAAAACCGCATTTCCTCAGCAGTTCCGCGCAGTAATACTCGAATTCATGTCCTTCCATCAGGTCATATTCTTCGGGTCTGCTCCTCCTTGCCCGTTGCCTCAGATAGAGCACCGCGCTGAACAGCATGGCCGCAACTGCCAGACTTACAATAATAATCATCTGATTCGTATCCATATTGCTTCTTATCTCTCATTCACCCTTTTATCCGTACTTTTGCTGCCGCTTATCGGGCGGCGCCTCAGGAAGCTTCCTTATGTACTGTTTCTATTGTATTCGACAAAGGGAAAGATTGCAACCTAAAAATCATTTTATTTCGCAAAATGCCCTTCATCACATGCTTGACTTTTGTTTTTCACCCGCATAGAATAAGCAAATGGAAGACAACTGCGCTCCCCGCTCCGCAGGTATACTCAAGGCCGCCGGAATTTATACTGCGCGCCGGCTGAATTTGCAGTACCACCCGACTGCAGACCGCCAGCAAGGTATTTTCCCGGAGACATCACTGTAAATCCTGGCGTTCTGCAGTATATCGGTCCTTTCGGAACGGGCGTATATGGCTAAGAAAATCCTGTAAGGAAATTTCAGATAACAAATGGAGGAAACACATTCCATGGAACACATACTTATCGCAGAGGACGATGCCGACAATAATACAATGTTACGGGAATACCTGGAAAACCATGGCTACCGCTGCACGCAGGCCTTTTCCGGCAGCGAGGCAAAGCTGCTTTTTTCCATGGAGCAATTCGACCTGGTGCTGCTGGACCTGATGCTGCCCGGTATCACCGGCGAGGAGCTCATCCCTGTATTCTCTCCAAAGACTCCCGTAATCGTCATCTCCGCCAAAAACAGCCTGGACAGCAAAGTGAGTTTGCTCTCTGCCGGAGCGGAAGATTATCTCTGCAAACCTTTCGACCTTCCGGAGCTCCTGGTGCGGATCCAGGTGCAGCTGCGCCGGCAGGCAGTGAAATCCGAGAACCCGGAAGCTGTCGGCACGGAACGCATATATGCCAATGGCGGCAGATCCGGACAGGGAGAAACCAGATTTCCCACTGCGGAAAGCCGCAATGTCATGCCCGAAAGCGTACACGGAAAAACAACCACAATGGACAGCAGATCAGCCGGCACTGCTGCCAACAACACCGGTACTGTCCCTGCCGGCACGAAAAAGAACATGTCCGAAGACATAAATATACGTAATAACGTATATCATTATCGGGAATGGACGCTGGATGTGGAGGCCATGGAATTGACTGCCTCCCGACTCCCTGTCATCCTGACCCGTCATGAGTTTCTGATCCTGGAACTTTTCATCCGCAATCCCAGACGGGTCTTTTCCAAGCAGATGATCTACGAATATGTATGGGGTGAAGAATATATGGCTGAAGATAAAACCATCAATGTGCACATCAGCAATATCCGCTCCAAGTTAAAGGCAAGCGGTACCGATTCCTATATCCAGACCGTGTGGGGCATGGGCTTCAAGCTTACCTGACCGAAATCCCGGATCAATCTCTCTGCCCGGAAACATTCCCGCATTTCAAACAGGAAACTTTAACCTTTCTTAAACTTTTCTGAGCGTTTTTTAAAAAAACATACGGTAGACTGTCTACAGAGTACAGTAGTACAGTTCCCAAAAAAGTGTCGTGAAAGGAGACAGGAATGGAACAAGGCATAAAAAAGCAAAGCGCTCTGGCTGTGGAAACCATTTCCCTGAGCAAAATCTATAATGGTAAAGCGGCCGTCAGCCATCTGGACATGAAGGTACAGGAAGGCGCCATATACGGCTTCATCGGGCGGAACGGCGCCGGCAAATCCACCACCCTGAAAATGCTGTGCGGGCTGGCCAGGCCCACTGAAGGCGAGATCCGGCTTTTTGGTAAAAGCGCAGACACCCCAATCAGCGCAAGGCGTATGGGCTGCCTGATCGAATCCGCAGGCTTATACCCACATATGACCGCCAGACAGAATGCCGTCATGAAGGCGAAATGCATAGGGCTGACTGACCCTGAAGCAGTAGATCGGGTACTGGAAGCCACCGGAATGAACAATACTGGAAAGAAAAAGGCAAAGCTGTTTTCCATGGGAATGAGACAGCGCCTGGGGATAGCTCTGGCTCTCCTGGGAAACCCGGATCTGCTGGTGCTGGATGAGCCCATCAACGGCCTGGACCCGGAAAGTGTCCGGGAGATCCGGCAGCTGATTCAGCGTTTAAACGAAGCGGGAAAAACGTTCATTATCAGTTCGCATATTCTGGGAGAGCTGAGCAAGCTCTCTACTCATTACGGAATCATCAAGGACGGAAACCTGGTGGAACAGATCACCCGGGAAGAGCTGGAACAAAAATGCGTTGATTATTTTCAGATAGAAGTGGACGATGTAAATCGCACCCTGCCGCTGATCACGGAGAACATGCCTGGCATTCAGACAGAGGTCTGTGACAATGCCACCATTCGCCTCTACGGGCTGAAAGAGGCTTCCGGGCTGAACCAGCTTCTCATCAAAAGCGGTATTCAGGTCTATTCCGCCGGTTTTCACCATATGGACCTGGAGGATTATTTCCTCGCACGCATGGACGGCATCCGTCATGAAGAAAATGGGAATAGTCTGGCCAAGAAGTGTCAATAGCAAATTTGAAACAGTATCTGCCCCGTCCAGTGCCCCAGAGGATTTACGGACGCATGTTCTTTGCGGCCGGAAATGCTCTGCCCATGTCCGGGTACCGGGCGGGACAGATACGGAACTGGAACAGGAGAAAAAATCATGTTTAATTTATTGCGAATGGATTTATACCGGCTGGTCAGAAGCAAATCTGTCTATATCTGCCTGGCTTCTCTGATGGCAGCATCGCTTTTATGTTTCTGGATGGTCTGGCTGATAGATACCCCGGAAGGGCAGGAAACGGCTGCCAGGCTTGGAATGACCGCCGAAATTGCGGACACAGAAGACGAAGGCTTCCATGTGGCGATATCAGGAGAAAAAGTCTCCCTGCTGGAGGGTTATAATACTCTGCTTATGTTCCGCGAAATCGGAATGGACGGCGGTGCATATGTCTTTATTTTCGGAATCGTCATCGTCCTTTTCTTCTGCTCGGATTACAGCAGCGGCTTTATGAAAAATATCATATCCCTGCACCGACGGAGATGGATGTATATCGCCAGCAAGCTCATTGCAGCGGCAATCCTGGATCTCTGTTACCTGGCAATATGCCTCGGCTTCTGCCTGCTGCTGAATGTACTGTTTCATAACCTGGTGCCCGCTGCCCCTGCCGCGGATTTCCTTTTCTACCTGGGCCATATATTTGTCATCACCATGGGCTTTGCAGCATTGTTCCTCCTGATCTGCACTTTCACCCGAAGCACTGCCGCAGGCGTTCTGGCCGCCTCGGTGTTAAGCATCGGAATCCTGGTAACTCTTTTCGGCTACATCACCGGACTGTTCGGGCTGAACCAATGGGTTTCCTATACGCTTTACTATAATCAGACTTACGCGCCGTCCGCCTACAGCGGAATGGCAGATCTGAAGGGCTACGCCGTAGGAGCCATTTTCCTGGCACTGTACGCCGCCGCGTCAGCCGCCGTCCTTACCAGGAAGGACATTTAACGGCAGTTCCTGATATATCCGCAAATCGCCGGATATTACGATACGTCTTTTCGGCAGCATTGTTTCCGAACCGGAAAACTGTCACAGAGAGGAGCGAAACCAACATGCACATCCTGCCAATCCTGCTGTCCATCGCCTGTATCATCCTGGCCATAACCCTGGCAGGGCTCTGCGCGGATATCTGCTCCCTCTGCCGTCAGCTGGAGGAAATCGAACGGGGCAGCCATATGGAACTGACTACGGGCACCCGGCAGAAATCCCTGCTGCGGTTATGCCGAAGCCTGAACCGAATCCTCGCCGCCAAAGACCGGAGTCATATCCAGTATGAGCGGGCGGAAAAGCAGCTGAAACAGAATATCACAAACCTGGCTCACGATATCCGCACACCTCTCACCGGAGCCTCCGGCTATCTGCAGCTTGCCCGGGAATGCGACGATGCCGGCAAAAGAGACCACTATCTGTCAGTCGCTGGCCGCAGACTGGAGGAACTGGCAGATATGCTGGAAAAACTGTTTCTGTATACAAAGCTTTCAAATGAGAATTTCGCTTTTTCCGATGAGAATATGAAACAGATACAGGTACTGCCATTGCTGAGCGACTGCCTGCTGAGTCTCTACACAAAATTTGAGGAGCAGAATATAGAGCCTGAGGTACGGTTCGAATCCGAAAGCTTCCGGGTTCCGGCAGACGAGGATGCTTTGCGGCGTATTTTCCTGAATCTGCTGCAGAATGCGCTGATCCACGGCACAGGCAATCTGACGATCACTCAACGGATCATTTATAGTGAGCCAGAGCCGCAAAAAGAGAAGCCCTGCCGGAACACCGCACCAGATAAAGCCATGCCCCGGGAAGCCGGAGCGCATGGGTGCCTGATCTTCGAAAATTCCGTGCCGGAAAACAGCACACCGGATCCGGAGCAGATGTTCGATCTGTTTTATAAAGCCGACACCGCCCGAAGGAAAGCTTCCTCCGGGCTGGGGCTGTTTATTGTAAAAGAACTCATGAAGAGGATGGGCGGCAATGCCTCGGCAAAACTTGACGGCAATACATTACGGATATTCCTTTATTTTCCGTCTGACACGCAAGACCTTAATCAATAACAGCATCAAACAGGGATGCTATATGTTCATACATGTTTCGGCTCCGTCCTGCGCTCATCAACCATTTCCTGCACATATCATTTCGGTTCCGGCTTGTCCGGGTCAGGAATTGCTGAAGATTACCTTGTGCATTTTGGACGTAATCCCCTGTCACGTGCGGATATCGCAGTTTCTATTTTCTCTGTGCCAGCAGCCATGCCATAATATGAACCGCCTGCTGGAATTTGCCCCGGGATATCATCTCCTCAATCTGCGCCCGGGTATATTTCCTGACATTCAGAAATTCTGTCTCGTCCAGCTTCTGACCGCCCGACTTCCGGCAATTCTCCGCCGCAAAAATGTAAGCGTAATTGTCTGCCATGGTGGCATTGGAAGGCACGGTAAGCAGATGCCGCCACTGCTCCGACTCGTAGCCTGTCTCTTCCAGCAGTTCTCTCTTCGCCGCCTCCAGCGAGTCCTCCGCTCCTGCCTGACCGCGCTCCGTACCATATTCTCTGCCGTCTGTGCGTTCTATGCCGCCTGCCGGGAATTCCGTGGTCACTTCCTTTATCCCCTGGCGGAACTGCCTGACGCAGAGGTAGTTACCCTCTTCGTCCGTCGCAACTACAACCACGTAGTCTCTCCGGCTGTAACTGTAATATGGCTCAAATACGCTCCCGTCCGGGAATCTGTAGGCTGAGCGCCTGAAATCAATCCATTCGTCCCGGACAATGTGCTCCGTGCTGATTTCTTCCCAGGCCAGGCTTTCTTCATCGCCGGTTTCTGACTCTGCCGCCCCGGCTACTTCCTTCTGTACCTGGTTTCCTGCTTTGTTTCCAGCTGTATTCCGATGTTGTGCCTCACCTGGCCGGGCTTTTTCATTTTGCGTTTCTTTTACTGCAGTTTCCAGTTCCTGCCCCTCACCCGGCCGGGTATTTTCATCCTGTGTCCCTTTTACCGCAGCTTCCTCCTCTGCTCCGTTACCGCTGTATCCGAAACTGTGGCTCTCACACCACTCTATTGCAGTTTTACGATGCAGGGCATCCTCAAAAGCATACCAGTCCTCTTCAATGCCCAATCTGTGTACGCCATCCTTAAACCTGCGGAATGCGCCTTTTCCACGGATTGCACCTTCCAGGGTATCCTGCGCCCTTCCCTCGGGAAGGCTCCAGACGAATTCCTCCATAATATGGTACTCATCGATATCGAACCTGGACGGCAGCCGGAAAAAACGGGTCAGCCACCCCTCCTCTATCAAATCCGCCAGTTCCTGATCCTCCGCATCGTATTCTCCCCCAAAAGGATATTCCGGAAGACTGACTACTTCCATCTCCTCAATATCAAGATACTGCTGCCACTCATCATTTGCCATATCTATGGCATCACAAATCAGCTCTAATGGTACCACAACTTTTCTTTTCTGATCATCTGTGTCTGAATTCATAACTCATGTCCTCCCTGTTCCTTTTCTCCCCGTTCCTTTTCTCCGGCTCTTTCCCCTGACCTGACTGCTTCACAGAGAAATTCAGATTTGGAAGTCAAACGCTCAAACTCCTCTATACTCCCGGAACGCGCCGCCAGTTTGTACCACTTACGCAATATTTCCAGATCTTTCTGCCCCCAAAGCCGCTTCTCCAGATTCTCCGATCATGCCGATTTCTTTCAGCAACTCCACAATATCCTCTATCTTTCCTTCTGCTTTTCCTTCCGCCTTTCCCTCTGCTCTTTCTTTCTTTCGAATACGTTTCTCGGCTTCATAAGCTTTCATATACGCCAGCCCCACTTCCCTGTCTGATTTGATATTCATCACCATCTCATGCAGCCTTGCCAGCTCTTCAGACTTTACATTTTCCGCTGTAGAGTGTTCCATATACCGCGCAAGCTGCCGCAGCGCCTCCGGCGGTATTCCTTCCGTTCCGTTTGTATACAGAAATATTGTCCTGGCTCCGTCCTCATATAGCAGATCCGGCTCCTCCACGCAGTCATACAGCAAACTCCTGCCTTGCAAATATGATTAAGGGTGTCAAAGCATAGAGTTTCTGAATGAGATTTAGATGGATTGAATTTCATATCACTGTGTTCAAGAAAATAATATGCTTTATGCATACAGTATAACACGCTTTCCTGCATTGTCAAGAACTTTATAAGACAGCAGACCGGGAGAAATGCAATTCCGTTACTATTCACAGCCGTTTTACTGGCATGACAAATAAAGCGGAGCTGTAACGC
>CAJUFB010000119.1 GCA_910585805.1 uncultured Acetatifactor sp. | reverse complement strand
AATTTGACGGAAGTACAGTGAATTTGGAAGTAAATAAAATGCGGAATAACACCAGCCAGATCCTGTACGGGTGTCTCTGTAGGCTGAAGGATTATGAGGACAGCGGGATGAACCCGGACCGGATAAGTAACCTGAAGTATGAGGTGGAGGATAAGGTGGCGTATATATGCGATAAGCTGTGCCGACATCCATGGGAGATAACGGAGCAGGAAGAGATGGATGAAGTTTGTGAAGAATGCCCGGTGAATGCATATGTGAGGGCTTTTATAAGCAATTGAGGAGGTGGGTGTGTGGAGAAAAGACCCGGCGAGATAATAACTGAATTCCTGAATTTCCTTGAAACCGCAGACAGGGAGTATGGATCTGCTTACGCTGATGTGGGGAAAGAGGACAGCAGGGTACAGACATTTTTACATGACATGGAGTTCGCGCCGTCCGGAAAGGAGCGGAATAAGATAGCCACCCGCCTGCAGCAGAGCAGGCGGGCAAGGCGGAAGGGGAAGGACAGGGTGCAGCTGTACGGGAAGATTCATGATTTCCTTACGGACAGGCAGAACCAGAACCTGCTGAAGGCGCTGCGGCGGCTGCAGAACGAGCAGGTTACGGTGGAGAAATACCTGTTCGGGAACCGGGAGTTTAAGAACCGGGTGGACTGAAACGGAATACCTAAAAGTTGCACCGGTGCAACTGGTAAGGATGGAAAATGGGCAGTAAGAGATTCCCTGCACAGCCGGAGCCATGCCGGGTTTGGGATTAATGCCTGCAGTTTTCTTCCAGGACGCGGAGGAACCCGGTCAGAAGGGCAAGGCGCTTCTCAGGAAGAACCTCCAGAAGGCGGAGGAACCGGCCAAGCGTATATTTGCCATATATGGGCCGGTTCAGGAGGGCATCCCGGCATTGCTTTTCCGGCCTGCCGACAAGGTAGTCAAGGGAGACACCGTAGAAGTCCGCCAGGGACAGCAGTGTATCATAATCAGGTGCATTAACACCGTTTTCGTAGTTGGACACGGAGCCTGGGGAGCGGTGCAGGAACCGGGCAAGTTCTTTCTGGGTGATACCCTGCCGGGAACGGAGCTGCCGCAGGTTTTCCGGAAGTTTGTTGTTCATAGTGATGTCCTCCTTTGTAAAACTGGGATATGGTTATGGAAATAAGGTACCGCAGGGTGAGGAGAGATGCAACAGAAATCATGAAAGAAGGTGGAGCAAATGAACAGGGTATTACCAATTCTTTTTAACGGCGACATGGTACGGGCGATACTGGACGGCAGGAAGACGGTGACAAGGCGTGCGGTAAAATATAAGTACAGCAATACTGAAATGAAGATGCGCACCGACAAGTATGGTACCAGGCTGATAGAGATCCAGAAAGATATCGAAGGTGAAACACATGGCAGGAAACCGGATGGAAGCACATGGCATAAACTGCTTCCGTATGTCGAAAAGAACCCACCGTACAGGAAAGGAGATATCCTGTATATACGTGAAACATGGGCAGAATGGACAGATGGGTATGTTTATAGGACATGGATATCTCCATTTCCGCAGCCAGGATGCTATCCGACAACAAACTGGCACCCTTCCATCCACATGCCAAAAGAAGCCGCCCGTATCTGGCTTAAAGTTACAGGTGTGAGGGTGGAGCGTCTACAGGAGATCACAACAGGCGGGTGTGAGGAAGAAGGGTGTTGGAGTGGCCATAATGGAGATATATTTGCATTTATGGCATTGTGGGACTCTGTTGTCAAAAAGGCTGACATTGACAGATATGGCTGGGACGCCAACCCCTGGGTATGGGTGATAGAGTTTGAGCGGTGTGAGAAGCCGGAGGAGGAATAAACGTGACAGAGAGTGTGTTAAAAAAGGCAAATGAACTGAACCAGAAAATAAATAAGGCGCGCGGCATAATAAAAGAGCTTGAAGAGACAAAAAAGAGGTTTTGGGGGAACAACATTTAAGCTATTGAATGAGGGAGCGAGGGAAGACAAAAGAGAAAGCCTCCAGTCCAGGAAGGGAATGGGGGCTTTCAGGGAAGCAGCTGCTGGACAGGGGGATACCGGAGAATTCGGAATTCCCTGTCATCCAAGGTGGAGCTGAGACTTTAAGGCGTCCTGCAGTACCTGGGAAAAATTTATATTTCGTTCCAGTGCGGCTGCATTGAGCCATGCGGGCAGTGTGACAGTTCGGTTGACTGAGCGGTTGATATGGGCCTGCCGGACAGATGGCATATAAACATCAACTAATACGGCACGCTCATTTGGTTGTGTATCTACTTCGGACAGGGGAGTGGGGGAAGGGATTTCTTCACCATCCTCTTCCAGTCCGTTCAGGACACATCCAAGAAGTTCTCTTGCCGATAGGAGAGCATCATCATCATTTATGCCACTGGTGGCGCACTTCAGGTCGGGAAAAACAACCGCGATTTCCTGACCGGTTTCATAGGTGAAAACAGCAGGATAGAAATAACGTTCCACTTTTTTCATGAAAATAACCTCCTTGATCTGATGTATCAGGAGAGAGCCGGGGCTACCTGAATGTCAGCCCCGACTGTTCTTCAATGCTTTTAAGCGTTTTAAAAGGGATGTCCTTATCTGGATGCTTTACTGTGGTTCGTCCCTTTTTGGTTGGATGCTTGAACTGGTGGTGACTTCCCTCCACGTTTACCTCATACCAACCATCTGCTTTAAGCATTTTGATAACTTCCCTTGAAGAGTAGCTTTTCATAAGAATCCCTCCTGACAATATTATGATAACACATATAAAAGTATTTGTCAACCAAAACAAATATTTATATGTGTGTCAATGGGCATAAAATGGATTTACGAAGTATGCGGAGGTGGAAGATTGGATAAAACAGTATTACAGGAATACATAGACGCATGTGAGCTGGTAAAGGACATTGAGGCAGAGATACAGAAGCTGAACAGAAAAAAGAAAACAGTCATCCAGACGAACGTGAAAGGCTCCATGCATGAATTCCCATATGTTGAGCAGCATTTCAAGGTTCAGGGCACCACCTTCACCGTAAAGGACGACAGCCGCCTGCGGTATGAGGAGAAGCTGCTGGAGCAGCAGAAAGCGAAAGCGGAGCAGGTGAAGCTGCAGGTGGAGGAGTGGATGCTGACGATCCCTTCCAGGATGCAGCGGATCATAAGATATCGGTATTTGGAGGGGATGTCATGGGGACAGGTGGCTGTAAAGATGGGGAGGAGGGCTACGGCGGACAGTGTGAGGATGGAACTGGAAAGATTTTTGAAAGAAATTTAAAGTTTGTTCGATTTGTTCACATTGTTCGTTTTTTAAATGTTATAGTATAGACTGGGAGTAGCAGATAAGGCATTCCCCCCTTTGGTATCTCAATATCCTCCGCAGAAAGCGCCTTTTCCCGGAATACGCCGGAAGAAGGTGCTTTTTGATGGCGTGGATAATGTAAGCAGAGTTTTCAAAACGAAACGAATGAGAGGTGGTGATGTTTGGGTGAAGAGATAAGAGATAAAGCTTTTGAGGATTACAAGAAAGGGATGAAATATAAAGAAATCGCTGAAAAATACGGAGTCAGTTTATCAGCGGTGAAATCATGGGCTTCTCGATACTGGAAAAAGGGAGGCTGCAACCAGGATGAAAAAAAGTTGCAACCTAAAAAGAAAAAAGTTGCAGCCAAAGGAGCTCAGCCAGGAAATCGGAATGCAGTCGGTCATGGTGGGACAGGGCCGCCGGGAAATAAGAATGCAGTGAAGACAGGAGAGTTTGAGACTCTCTTTTTTGATGCGTTGGATTCAGAGGAAAAACGCCTGATAGATACTGTGCCGATGGACAAGGAACAGCTGTTATTTCATGAAATACAGCTTCTTACGGTCAGGGAGCGCCGGATGATGAAGCGGATTGAAGATATACGGACGGCAGAATGTAAGGAGAAGGGGGAACCAGTGCAGGGAATGACCCTGGTGAAGCGCCAGGCCGGAATGGAGAAGGACAAGGAAACTGACCTGAAAGAGTATCAGGGTAAGCTTGGCCAGATCCAGGCCATCGAAGATGCCCTGACCAGAGTACAGGCCAGAAAGCAGAAAGCTATTGATTCCCTGCACCGCTTCGGGTTTGATGATGCCCGCCTTGAAATCGAGCTGATGAAGCTTGACCTGGCAGCAATGAAGATGGATCATCAGGAGACAGAAACGCAGGATGACGGTTTCCTGGATGCCCTGAATGCAGAGGCCGGCGGCCTGTGGGGTGATGCGGATGGATAAGATAAAAGAGCGTATCTCTGGGATAAAGCAGAAGCTCCAGAAGATGAAACAGAAACGCCATGCTGTTAATCGGGCACAATTTTTTAAATTCAAGCCGTTTTCTGTAAAACAGAAACAGGTGCTTACATGGTGGATGCCGGATAGCCCAGCGAGGGATCGTGACGGTATCATTGCAGACGGTGCTATCCGTTCCGGAAAAACGGTCTGTATGTCCCTGTCCTTTGTATTCTGGGCAATGGGCTGTTTTACAGGGCAGAATTTCGCCATGTGCGGCAAGACCATTGGGTCATTCCGGCGCAATGTCCTGTTCTGGCTGAAACTGATGCTCCGGAGCAGGGGATACATGGTACGGGATCATCGGAATGACAACCTGGTGGAGGTCAGCCGCGGTGATGTAACCAATTATTTTTACATATACGGCGGGAAAGATGAACGCAGCCAGGATCTGATCCAGGGCATTACCCTGGCGGGGGTGCTCTGTGATGAGGTTGCCCTGATGCCGGAGTCGTTTGTCAACCAGGCTACCAGCCGGTGTTCCGTTACAGGTTCCAAGTACTGGTTTAACTGCAACCCGGATGGCCCCCACCACTGGTTTAAAACCAACTGGATAGACAAAGCAACCGGATACCTGGGCAGACAGAAAGCTGCGAAACTCCGGGATGAGGCAGTAAAAGAGGGCAGAGAGCCTGACCTGAAGAAACTGCTGTATGTCCACTTTACCATGGATGACAACCTGAGCCTGTCAGAAAAGATCAAGGAAAGGTACCGCTCCACATATTCAGGTGTATTTTTTAAGCGCTATATCATGGGTATGTGGGCAATGGCTGAGGGTGTTATCTATGACATGTTTGACGTGAAAAAGCATGTTGTGGATGTGGGGCAGCTTGTCCAGGACGGGATGGTCAGCTGGACCGGCGAATATTATGTAAGCTGTGACTACGGTACCCAGAACGCAACGGTGTTCCTCCTGTGGCGGAAAGCAGATAATGGGATATGGTACTGTATCAGGGAGTACTACTATTCCGGACGGGACAAGGGCATACAGAAGACGGATGCAGAGTTTTCTGCGGATCTCCGGAAATGGCTGGACGGCATCAGCCCCAGGTATGTGGTACTGGATCCAGCAGCCGCCAGTTTTAAGGCACAGCTGAAGAAAGATGGCTTCCGTGTGAAGGGGGCAAAAAATGCTGTACTGGACGGCATCCGTTTTGTGGCAGGATTGCTGACGCAGGGGAAATTGCTTTTTGACAGATCCTGTGAAAATACCATAAAAGAATTTGGTTCATACATTTGGGACGCGAAAGCAGCAGACCGGGGTGAAGATAAGCCGGTAAAAGAGTGGGACCACTGCCTTGATGCCGTCCGGTATCTGGCATATACCGTAATCCGCAGGCACGGCGGGATGAAAATACTGGAATAGGGGAGGGAATGATGGAACTGGAAGTGATAAGGAAACTGGTTAAATCCAGCCATAAAAAACATGTGGAGATGTCGCGTGAGGCAGCTGAGGCAGAGCGGTATTACCGGAAGAAAAACGATATTCTGAAAAAGGGCGTCAGGGGGCAGGCTCCGGACTGGAATCACATGCGTTCCGCGGACAACCGTATCCCAGCCAATTTCTACAATATCCTTGTGAACCAGAAAGCCGCCTACCTTTTTACGGACCCGCCTGTCTTTGATACCGGCAGCGAGGGAGTTAACAAGGCTGTCCAGGAAGCCCTGGGGGACAGTTTTTCCAAGATATGCAAGGACCTGTGTATTAAGGCATCCAATTGTACTATAGCCTGGTTACACTACTGGGAGGATACAAATGGAAAGTTCCGGTTTGCTGTAATTGACCCGAAGCAGATCATTCCGGTATGGACGGATGACCTGGAAAAGGAACTGTCCGGTATTCTCCGGGTATATGACACGCTTAACGATAAAGGGAAAAAACTGAATATCTACGAATACTGGGATGGGGAATCCTGCCATGCGTTCCGCAAGGAGTCCCGGGAGACCGCAGATGCACTGAAGCCCTATGGCATATCAGCCATGGGGGAGCCGCCAGGCAGCGATCCCTGCTCCTGGGAACACGGTTTCGGGGAAGTGCCCTTTATCCCGTTTCCGAATAATGCGGAGGGCGGGAATGACTTAAACGATGTGAAAGAGCTGATTGACGCTTACGACAAGGTGTACAGTGGCTTCCTGAATGACCTGGAGGATATACAGGAGATCATTTTCGTATTATCCGGCTATGAGGGGGAAGACCTGAAGGAATTCCTGGAGAAGCTGAAGAAATACAAGACTGTCAAGCTGGACAGTGATGATGAAGGAAAGGGTGGGGTAAGTACCCTTTCCATTGACATCCCGGTGGAGGCCAGGGAGAAGATGCTGTCCATGACGCGGAAGTCCATTTTTGAGCAGGGCATGGGGATTGACCCGGATCCGCAGAATTTCGGGAACAGCTCAGGGGTGGCGCTGAAATACCTGTATTCCCTTCTGGAGCTGAAAGCCGGTTTAATGGAGACAGAATTCCGCCCGGGTTTCGGCCGGTTAGTGCGCGCCATCTGCCGGCATGCAGGTGTGGAGGCCGGGAAGATAGTACAGACATGGACTCGCACTGCCGTCAACAATGAGGCTGAGCTTGCTTCCATCGCCCAACAGAGCGTGGGAACCCTGTCCATGAGGACGATCCTGGAAAACCATCCGTGGGTGACGGATGCGGATAAGGAACTGGAGCAGCTGGAAAAGGAGGAATCGGAAACCAGGGAAAAGGCAGGCCAGTATGGCAGCGCTTTCCGGACAGCAGGGGGAACGGATGCTTCGAAGGACGGTAACGGGGTAAGCGGCGATGAAGAATAGCAGTTACTGGAAAAAGCGTATGGAGGCGCTGGAAGAGGGACAATACTAGAAGGGAACCAGGTATCTGCAGGATGTGCAGGAGCAGTACCGGAAAGCCATCAATGAGACTGTCCAGGATATAGAACACTGGTACCGGCGCCTGGCGGATAATAATGGCATCAGTCTGGCAGCAGCCAGGAAGCTTCTGAAAAAGGATGAACTGAATGAATTCCACTGGTCAGTAGAGCAGTATATCAAGGCAGGCCGGGAAAATGCTGTTAACCAGAGATGGATGAAGGAATTGGAAAACGCTTCAGCAAAATACCATATCTCCTATTTGCAGGCCATGAAGCTGCAGATGCAGCAGCACGCGGAGCTGCTTGCCGCCGAATTTGAAGGAGGTATGACAGAATTCCTGCATAAATCTTATGGAGACCAGTATTACAGGACGGCCTTTGAGATCGCGAAAGGTACCGGTGTGGGGAGTAACCTGACACAGCTGGATAAACGGAAAGTAGAGGCCTTGCTGAAAAAGCCCTGGGCACAGGACGGAAAAAATTTTTCTGACCGCATCTGGGACAATAAGGAAAAGCTGGTGCGGGAGCTGCACAGAGAGTTGGCGCAGAATATTATCCGGGGTGAATCTCCAGATAAGGCGATAGAAAGACTGGCGAAAACCATGAACGTCAGCAGGAACCAGGCGGGGACATTGGTACTGACGGAACTGTCAGCCATCTCTTCAGAAGCGCAACGGGAATGTTTTAAAGAACTTGGCGTGAGGGAATTCCTGGTTGTGGAGACACTGGACGGGATCACCTGTGAAACCTGCCAGGCAATGGACAGGAAGCATTTTCCGTTGTCTGATTTTGCGGTCGGGGAAACGGCGCCGCCGTTCCATCCACGCTGCAGGGGATGCGTCAGCCCGTATTATGATGATGAATTCAGCCAGACAGGCGAACGTGCCGCAAGGGATCCGGAGACAGGGAAGACCTGCTATGTGCCGGCAAATATGGCTTATCCGGAGTGGAAAGAGAAATATGTGAAAAAGCCTCATCAGGAGGAAAACGGGCAGGGCAAGCCAGCTGCCGATTATCTGGTGAGAAGCCATGTTCCCGGGCAGGACATTGCAGGTGAGCGTAAAATTGTCGAAGGTACAATTTCAGCCATGCCAAGGAAAGTTAGGGATGCGCTGGAACAGGGAACTATAGTTGATATCGGAAAAGAAGGGGCTAGCCAATATGATTACACCCATGATATACTGTATATAGCGAAGGGGGCTAATAGGACAGCGGTTATCCATGAGATCGGGCACATGGTTGAAAGCAAGCTTCTGGAGTCCGGAGCGGTGGAGGGGCTCAGGAAAAAGGCAGTAAAAGGTATCACTATATTTGATTTAGATAAAGATATATTCTTGGATGCTGCAGATAATGAAATAGAGATATTTTTTGTGAAAAATGATATGTTTGTGTCGGACTATCAGGGAAGGACATACGTTGAGGATATTTTTGATGCTTTTGAACCAGATGGTACATTCAAGGATGATTTGTTATGGGAATATATTTCGGAGGCTTTCCGGGAATATATAGAGAACCCGGAAGGGCTGAAAGCAAGGGATGCGGAATTATATGGTTTGATTGCAGGAGCAGTGGAATGACGAAAAGGGAAGAATTTTTCAATATCAAAACTTATGAGGAATTTGACAGGAGGCGTGAAGAGTTCAGGGGTATGCCAATGGATCAGGAGATACTCAGGCATGCGTCAAAATTATTTGGGAGGTCACCAAACCCACATGAGGAACTGTACAGGACACCGCCGCTTAAGCAATGCAGAAAATGCCGTAACTGGAAAGAATTTAATGGCTGTAGTATTTATCCGCATGTTTTGAAAGAGATTCCTGTGAAAGATGGGGAAGAGGTGCCATGCCAGTATCGGGAAAGTACAGGATGACAAGCCCAGGCAGGATATGGGAGGGGGAGAAATGTATATTAGTACCGTAGAAGAAGTGACAGCCACATTGCATCCGGAGAATGGTGAACCTATAATGTGTTTTTTGCTTTACATTGTATATTGATTGTGCTACAATAACTCTTGAAGAGAGGAGAAGCATTATGGCACAGACAATGGTAAATTTCAGGATTGATGAAGAGGTAAAGTGCAAAATGGAGTCTGCCTGTAAGGAGATGGGCCTGTCCCTTAGTGCAGCCTTTAATATTTTTGCGGTAAAGGTGGGGAACGAAAGAAGGATACCGTTTGAAGTATCGGCGGATCCTTTTTATTCTGAGCCCAATATGAAAGTATTGGAGGAGCGTGCGGCAAAGATTGAATCAGGGGAGTCTGTCCCTAAAGAACATGAGCTGATTGAGGTGTAGCACATGGGAATATTATGGGAAGATGAAGCCTGGCGGGAATACATTGGATGGCAGGCAGAGGATAAGAAGACGCTAAAAAAGATAAACAGGCTTATCCAGGACATTCAGAGGAACCCATATGACGGGATGGGGCATCCTGAACCGTTATCGGGAAATCTTTCTGGCTGGTGGAGCAGGCACATTGATGAAAAGAACCGCATTGTATACAAAACTATAGAGGAGAATACAACGATCCTTTCGTGTAAGGATCATTACGGCGACAAATAGCATAGGATAAGAAAATTAAATTCACAGCAACGGTAAACGGAGCGTCCTTCCGATGGAGGGGCGTTCTTTTTATACCAAAATCAGAGAGAAAGGAGAGGCAATGAAAAAAGAAGAATTTGTTGCCCTTGGCATCAGCGAAGAGCTGGCTGCCAAGGCGGAGGCGGCGTCCCTGAAAGAACTGGAGGGATATGTCACAAAGGAGCAGCTGGACACGGCCAATACGGAAAAGAAACAGCTGCAGGAGGATATTAAGGCAAGAGATGACCAGCTTGAAGAACTGAAAAAAACCGGAGGCGACAATGCGGAGCTGAAGAAACAGATCGAGACGCTCCAGGAAGCGAACAAGACAGAGGCAAAAAAGCACGCCGATGAGCTGAAGGAGCTCCGACTTACCAGTGCTATTAAGCTGGCCATCGCCGGAAAAGTCCACGACGAGGACATGGCGGCGGCTTTGTTTGACAGATCAAAGCTCATCCTTGCGGAGGATGGTAAAGTGTCAGGTCTGAATGAGCAGCTGGAATCCATCCGGAAGGAGAAGGCATTCCTGTTCACGGACGGGGAGGGCCAGGGCCACGGCACAAAGGGGAAGCCCGGGTATAAGCCCAAGGGCGGTGAAGCCCATAATGAAAGCTATGCCGCCCAGTATGCACAGCAGCGCAATGAGGCGGAGAAGAATGGCCCAAAGAACAGCCTCTGGGGCGCGGAATAGGAGGGAAGATGTATTACAGGACAAATATTGAAAGGACAATCGAGAAAGAATTCCTTGCTTCTGAAAATGTAGTTGCTTTTACCGGGACAGTAGTGCCGGACGGGGTAGAAGCGGATGCTGACGGGAGGAAAGTGGCCCACAGGGGCAGTCTGCTGTCTGAATCAGGTAAGGAATTGTCGGAAAATAACCGCTACAATTTGTTTAGGAAAAAGCCCGGAAATACAATAAAAATTGCTGCAAACTTGTAGCGGTTATTTGTAGACACTTCCTAAGGTAGTGAAAGTGACGGTGTCGGGAGAGGCCGTAACATTTTCGGAGGAGCCCGCTGCCATCCTGAAGGAAGCAGTGGATGTCACCTATGGGGCACAGCCGGGGGCGTTCATGGTAGAGGGATATGTCATCGGGGAACGGCTCCCGCTGGGAGTGGAGTATACGGCGGCCGTGGGTAAGGCGATCCACGCAAAACTGCCGGAAATTAAATTTGTGGGAAAGGAGATCACATAATGCCGAGCGTGGAAGAATTATTGATTACAAGCGGGCTTGATGGTTTTTATTCCAAATTGGAGGAAGCACAGCAGGCAG
>CAJUFB010000118.1 GCA_910585805.1 uncultured Acetatifactor sp. | reverse complement strand
GCGACAGCGAACGAGGTCAAATCTGTGACATCTCATGAAGTTATTAACAGTAATGATGGAAGAGTCCAGCGACTTGACAGAAAGCGCCACAGAACCGGAAGCTGTCCCTGCGGAGACGGTTGCTGCAGAACCTGTCCCGGCAAAACCTAAGCGCAGTTCCCGTAAAAAGAAAGCAGTATCCGATAAAGCAGAAAACGAAGCGGAGGCCACAGGGGAGCAGAGCGATGCGGAGATAGGGGTACAGCCAGAGGTGGAAGAACAGCCGGAGACAGTACCCGAAGAGGGGTTGCTGGCAGAATCGCCATTTTCAGCAGAGGAAACTGTTTCCGGGATAGCAGAAGATTCTCCGGATATGGATGCAGATTACGGCGATGCACTGACGCTGGATTCAGAGAACCCGGAAGATGTAGATGAATGGGATGAAGCATACAGTGAAGCGGAAGAGGAAAACACAGCGGGATCTGCAGAGGCAGCTATAGAAGAAACTGCAGAGGATGTAGATGAAATTTCGGCTGTAGCAAAAAGAGAAGCACCACCCAGCACTGTTTCAGAAAAAAGGCCGGCAGATTCTGCACCCCGCCGTGCCGCTGGCGGGAAGAGGGCAGAGGCACATGTACTGACGCTGGAAGCCCGCGGGGAAGTGGAGACAGAGGAGAGCCGGGAGGATGTGATCTGGCACGAAATTCACAATGCCTACCGTACCAGGAGGATCCTGACCGGGCAGCTGGGCGGCATAGAGCAGACGGACAACGGCAAGACCATCGCCATCGTGGACTATAAGGGATTCCGGATTGTCATCCCCCTGAAGGAGATGATGATCAACGTGGGTCGCAGCCCCTCCGGGCAGGAGTATGCAGAGCTGATGCTGCGGCAGAACAAGATTCTGGGGAACATGCTGGGGGCGGAGATTGACTTCATTGTGAAGGGCATAGACTCCAAAGCCAGGAGCGTGGTGGCCAGCCGCAGGGAGGCCATGCTGAAGAAACGCCAGATCTTCTATCTGGATACGGATGCTTCGGGGATGTACCGTGTCCACGAGGGGCGCATCGTGCAGGCCCGTGTCATTGCGGTGGCGGAGAAGGTGCTGCGGGTGGAGGTCTTCGGGGTGGAATGCTCCATCATGGCCCGCGACCTTGCCTGGGACTGGATCGGGGACGCCCATGAGCGGTTCTCTGTGGGAGACCAGGTACTGGTGCGGGTGCTGAGCGTGCGCAGGGACGGCCTGGAGGAGATTGCGGTCAAAGCGGACATCAAGAGCGTGTCCCAGAACACGAGCCACGACAACCTGAAAAAATGCCGCATCCAGAGCAAGTATGCGGGGAAGGTGACGGACGTACATAAAGGCGTGGTGTATATCCGCCTGTCCAACGGTGTCAATGCGGTGGCGCACTCCTGCTATGATTACCGGATGCCCGGGAAGAAAGACGACGTGAGCTTTGCGGTGACACGGCTGGATGAAGAGCGCGGGGTGGCTGTGGGGATAATCACCCGCGTGATTCGAAGAAATTTATAAATGATAAAACGATAAAATGTAAATATATTTAAGGAAAAAGCGGATAAAATAAACGAACTTGAAATGGAAAGTACAGGTTCCTCTCTGGGGCTCCTGTACTTTCCAGATATCTCTTGAAAGAATCAGCCCCGCCTAATGCTGTTTCCGGTAATCGGAAAAATGGTACAGCTTTGCCTTATCCAATATTTTCTGCCAGTCCATCAGGTCTTTCAGGACACGCAGGACATAAACCTCCTCGCTTTCCTGATTGATGATGTAAAAAATGAGATATGACTTATAAACCTTTTTATGTATGGTGTATCCGCGGTACCTGATTCCGGAATCGGAGAATTTCAGGGGAAAGTCTCCCAGGTTCCTTACTTCCCGGTCCAGGTTATGGTACAGGCGCTCCGCCGCATCCGGATTGCATAGCTCCATATGGATATAACGGACCAGGCTGAAGATGTCATCTATTGCTTCATCGGTAACAAGTACCTTATAATTCATGCTTCATTCTTTCCCGTATGATCCGGAACGCTTCATCTGCGGTATGAACCCTGCCGGCCTCCATATCATCAATTCCTTTGTCGAGATAAGAAAACAGAGTCTCCATGGCGTCTTTTTCAGTTGCCAGGTCTGTTGTATTCTGTACTACAGCTTCCATGTTTCTGTCCCCTTTCCTGTGTCTTGTGTCTATTATATCCGATTCTGTGTGAAAAGTATACCCTTAAATTCCTGAAAGCATATTCCTGGGAAAAGGCTTTATGGACTATGCTTTTCATTGGAAATAGCTTATACTGTAATAATAGAAATCTACGATGGATGAGAAAAGGAGGAGATGAGGCATCATGGAAAGAAGCCGGAGCGTGGAAGACAGGGTCAGGGAATGGCTGGGTGAGAACGGATACGATTATGAGGTGAGGACATACCAGCCAGGAGAGGATTCAGGGGAGTATGAGGCAAGGGATAAGGAGACCATATCCGTCCCGTCTTCCGTAGGGGATGTGGAGGCATTCATGAAACAGTTTGTGGAATCCTTTGAACAGGCACATGAGATTACTGTCCTGAAGAAAAGGGCCGAAGGGAGCCAATAAATTCGGCCAGACAGAAATCAGGATGATGAAAAGCAGGGAGACAAGATATAGATATTATTCTGTTGACCAATACTATATATTGTGCTAGACTGTACCTGTGATTGATTTTTGTGCGTATTTCGGATGGCTGTGTCCGAGCAGCGGCCGCAAGGGCTGCATTGCACACGCTGTTAAGGTTGTATGTATGCGTTGACGGCATATTTATGCGCTTATGAGAGTGCTCTGCCGTTTTTAGCAGCTATGGACTGAAATTACTAGAATAGTTTGGAATTAGCAGGAATGGCTTTGGCTCATGGGAGACCATGGGCGC
Source organism: uncultured Acetatifactor sp. (assembly GCA_910585805.1). Lineage (GTDB taxonomy): Bacteria > Bacillota > Clostridia > Lachnospirales > Lachnospiraceae > Acetatifactor. The sequence continues at coordinate 8,175 of CAJUFB010000118.1, read as the reverse complement.
CAGGGGACTGGAGAGGAGCTGTTCCTGCTTTTTTGTGCAAAAAATCGAGGAAAGGATGGTGAAAAAAGAATGGCAAGATTGAAGTGGCTGGAGGAATACTGCAACAAATGCGGGAACCAGCTGAACAGTTGGGATGCCCGACTGTCAAAGACACTTGCGTACAGGTACCCATGCTGTGAATCCTGCATAGCCGCTGAGTACGACATGACAGCTGAGGAACTGCGGGACCGCATGGAGGACTATTTCGGGATACGCCCCTGCCTGGGGATATAGCCGCGTGAATCCGGACAGTGGCAGGGCATTTTCGGATGCTTAACCACATGGAAATATTCGGCCCTGCATGGAACTGTAAATGTAAGCAGAGAGAGGAGAGTGTGGGATGGAAGAAAAACTAAATTTTGAGCGGAACCTGTTGACTAAGGGGCTCCTGGCGGCAGGCTACACAGTGGAGAACCATCCAGATTATGTCGAAGTACAGCATTATTGCGGGATGGGGAAGAGTCTTGACAATTTCGATGGGGGCTTCACCTTTAAGCGGCGGTGGATATGGGACCAGACCTTTAAAACGCCCTGCGGGCTACAGTGCAAGGGGCGCCAGTGCCACAGCAGCCTGTGCTATATGGGCATCAGATGGACCTTTGAAAACGACATGGCCACAGTGTGCTGCCCATATGAGAAAGCCGGCTGCAGGATGAAGCATGAGTACCTCCAGAAGAACAAGGCAATCCGCTTCTGGTGCGAGGTGCATATGACGGCAGAGGAATACCGCTACGAGGGGAGCGTGGAGCAGCTGGAGAAGCTCCATGAAAAGGAGATTCGGGAAAAAGAAATGAAATTCAGCCTGGAGAGGGGCGGCCGCGTCTGCAGGGAGCACATGATTTTCGACAGGGACACCCAGGAATGGCAGATGTGCTATGACCCTTACCGCTGTGGACAGAGGCAGTGCTGTGGGCTGTGTCCAATATTGGGGCACGAGCTGGACGAAAAGAAAGGAAATGTATTCTATGACGTGAAGATAAGGCGCCAGCGGAGCGACCTGGACGGGACGCTGTTCGAGGGGCAGGTGGACACCAACATCACCCGCGGCCGGAAGCTGTTCTCCCATCCTGTGAGCATGGACATCTGCAGGGCCTGCGCGAAGCTGTGCCGGGACAAGATAGAGTGGAAGGTCAGGATGGAGTATTTCAGCGAGCTGTTCCATGCCGAACGCTATGGGAAAGAATTCACCATCGAGGTGCTGGACATCCGGGCAGAGCGCAGGGAGTCCCGTGACCTGATGCAGGATCTGGAGGATATCCGTAGCGGAATCCAGGTAGTTCATGCCTCAGACGTGGAAAAGCTGGAGGCAAGGGCGAAAAAGGAAAGGAGGAAAAAGACGCACGAGGCGGCAATAAAGCGCCTGGAGAAGAAGCTCCTGAAGGATGGGTATGGAAGCCTGAAAGAATTTAGCCTGGACAAACGCCATGCGAACAGATGGCTGGGAGAGGAGCGGATCGCGCAGCTGGAGCAAAAGCGGCAGGAGATGGAGAAAGAGGAAAGGGAGCAGCCCGTACAGATCAGCCTGTCGGGTTTGGGCGGAGAAGAGGCTGGAGGGGCGTGACATGCGATGCAGGATTTTTGGATTAGTATAAATGCCTTATCCGCATCTTTTCAAATATAAATCCCCATTATATAATGGAGATGTGAAAAGATGTAGATAAAAAATCCATTGGGGACGCGCCTTTTATCAGAAGCATAGGGATTGCTTCTGATAAGTTATACTATAGGAAGCAAGTGCAGCTTCCTATAGTCAATCGGCTAAAGGTAACTGGAAGTTTTCATAGGTTATATTATAAGAATCTTCGTATTATATCTGCCTGACAGGGAAAAGGAGGTGGTCAAGATTATGATGAATTTGTTTGATGAAGAACAGATAATGAAATCATTTATCAAAAGCGAAAGACACGATGCAGACCGCGAAACTGCAGAAAGGATGATAAAAATGGGAAAACTGTCGCTTGATGAAATTGCGCTGTGTCTTCCCTCATTATCATTAGACGAATTAAGGGAACTGGAAGCTGAGGTTATGCAGCTGGCGTAGCCAGCCATATCAATCAAAATCAGATATAGCAGCGATAGGGCATATAGCAGATGAAAACTATATGTCCTATTTGCCTACCATTGCCTAATTCCTGATTGAATGATACCAGTCCATCAGGAAACAGAGGTAGTCTTCCCCGGGCTCTTCCGCAACCTGACTGAGGTCCACACTGCGGATATCCGCAAGGTTCGGGGCCTTCCCGAGAATCTGGTTCAATTCTCCCTGGCGGAACCGGATGAGCAGGCCTGCGGCAGAGCCTGCATGCAGCAGAAAGAAAGGAAAGTACAGCTTAAAGAGACGCATCCAGGGCATGCTGTTTACAGTAGGAAAACAGATGCCGGAGGTGCGGCACAGGACAGGAGGAGAAGACTTTGGGTGTAAAAGAAAACGTTATAACAAAATACATGGGTCAGAAACATATCTTTGCCGACCTGCTCAACTATTATATACATGGCGGCAGACAGGTTATAGGCCCGCACAGCCTGGAGGAGCTGGATATCTGTGAGGCGGAAGCCCTCTATGGAGGACAGGACGGGGACGGCCAGCTGGCGCAGGGGACAGGCGGCGTGATGGAGTCGCTGATTGCCATGACGGACGGGCGTGCGGCGTATCTGCTCTTGGCAGTAGAGGCACAGCCGGATATCTATGATGTGATGCTGGCAGAGAATATGGTATACGATGCTTTCCAGTATACAGAACCGGTGTCCGGTGCTGTGGCTTCCCACCGGTGTTCCAGCGATTGCAGGGGAGCCGATGGGGATGGGTGCCTGTCAGGTTTCATGAAGCAGGGCAGGATCCTGCCTGTAGTGACACTGGTGGTGTATTTCTCTGCCAGGGAATGGGACGGGCCGATGTCCCTCCATGAGATGTTCGGGGAGCAGGATGCCAGGGTCCTTGCGCTGGTGCCGGATTATAAAATCAACCTGATCGCCCTGGCATCCATAAAGGACAGCGACTTTGAAAAATTCCATACATCCCTGAAAGAGGTGCTGTCATTCATCAAGTATTCACAGGATGTCGACAGGCTTTGGGAAACCGTGGAGGCAGATGAAGGGTTCCGGCACCTGGGGCGGGCAGAGGCAGACGTACTGAACGCATACGCAGGTGTAAATCTGGATATGGAAAAAGACAAGGAGGCGATTAATGTATGTTTGGCTCTGGAGGAAATGAAACGGGGGGCAGCGGAGAAAGCGATGGAGAAGGAACGTGTTGCAGCAGAGGAAAACCGGATTTCCACCTTGCTGAAGAACACCTAAAACCTTATGGAAAAGGCCGGATGGTCTGCTGAGCATTCCATGGATGTGCTGGATGTTTCCGAGGGGGACAGGAAAAAGCCCCAGCCGCTTATCAGATAAGCGTGCATTTTGGGTGCAGATTTTATGAGCAAAAAAGGGAGCAAAGGGAAGCCAGCCAGATGCCGGGGAAAGGCATTCTGGCTGGCTTTCTGTCCGGGCAGGCATTTCCACAGCCATGGGCACCTGCTGTCATTACCATTTTTGGCGTTCCGCTGGATCCGGACAGCACACAGCTGTAAATCAACGGGAAGGAGAGCGGCATGGAAGAGAAACAAAAATTCAAGCAGAACCTGCTGACCCAGGGGCTCCTGGCGGCAGGCTACACGGTGGAGAACCACCCGGATTATACCGTGCTGAAAGACAACTATGGAGGCGGGAAGAGCCTGGACAATTATCATGGTGGATTCGTCTTTGAGCGGAAGTGGATCCGTGAACAGACATTCAGGACACGCTGCGGGCTGCTGTGCAAGGGGCGGCAGTGCCAGAGCGGCCTAAGCTGCAGGGACATCAGCTGGACATTTGAAAATGACAGGGCTACAGTGTGCTGCCCTTATGAGAAGCCCGGCTGCAGTTTCCGGCACGGGTATCTCCAGAGGAACCCGTCAACCTGCTTCTGGTGCGAGGTGCACATGACAGCAGAGGAATACTGCTATGAGGGGAGCGTGGAGGAGCTGCAGAAGCTCCATGAAGAGGAAATCCAGGAGAAAGGGATGGAATTTAGCCGGCAGAGAGGCGGCCGTGTCTGCAGGGAACATATGATTTTCGACAGGGACACCCAGGAATGGCAGATGCATTATGACCCATACCGATGCGGCGAGAGGCGATGCGGCGGCCTGTGTCCAATCCTGGGGCATGAGTTGGACGAGAAGAAAGGAAATGTCTTCTATGACCTGAAGATAAGGTGCCAGCGGAGCGACCTGGACGGGACGCTGTTCGAGGGACAGGTGGACACCAGCATCATCCGTGGGCGGAAGCTGTTCTCCCATCCGGTGAGCATGGACATCTGCAGGGTCTGCGTGAAGCTGTGCCAGGAAAGGATAGGGCGGGATGTCAGGCTGGAGTATTCCTGCCAGCTGTCCAATGCCGAATACTATGGAAAGGAATTTTCAGTCGAGGTGCTGGACATCCGGGCAGAGCGCAGGGAGTCCCGTGACCTGGTGCAGGATCTGGAGGACATCCGCAGCGGCATCCAGGTGGTGCATGCATCCGACATGGAGAAGTTGGAGGAAAACGCAAAAAAGGAAAGAAGGGAAAAGACACAGGAGGCGGCAATAAAGCGCCTGGAGAAGAAGCTCCTGAAAGATGGGTATGGGAGCCTGAAAGAATTCAGCCTGGACAAGCACCATGCGGACAGGTGGCTGGGAAAGGAGCGGATTGCCCAGCTGGAGCAAAAGCGGCAGGAGAGGGAGAAAGAGGAGAGGGAGCAGCCCGTCCAGATCAGCCTGTCGGATCTGGAGGGAAAGGAGGCAGAAAGGGCGTGACATGTAGTTTTAGATGCTATTAGATATTAGCACACCAAAACACAAAGCACTATATATTGTGTTTAAACATTGACAGACTCAATATATTGTGCTAAACTGTCATTGTAATTGATTTTTGTGCGTATCCCACATGGGATTCCGGATAACCTATCCGGAGAGCGGACATACATCCGCATTGCACACGCTGTTAAGTTTGTATCCATGTGCCAGTAGTACCACTCTGCCCTTTGGGCGGCGGGCTGCTGGCTTTCTTATTCCGCACGGAGTCCGTGCATAAACCAGAAGCTATCACAAAACGGCAGGGATGCCGCATATGGCAGGAATGGACCGGGTCCACGGGAAGCCGTGGACAACAGGCTTTTCGCCCGGTTCTGTCCCTGCCTTTTTTGTGTGCAGCAATCCGGACAGCCACGCAGACATGCTTGGAGGCAGAAGTCGCCATAATGCCCTGCGGCAGACACAGCGGACACAAAGAGACCGCCCAAACGCCCACAGCGGCTTTGAGGAATAAAAAAGAAAGGAAGGCAGAAAGAATGAGCAGAAACAGCAGGAACACGAACAGGAGTACCAGCAGGAGCCGGCAGACAAGGGCTTTGCTGTCCCCGGAAAGGGCAGCAGCAAGGTTCCCTGCCAGGGAAGCTGTCTGCAGGAAAGCGGGCATGGAAGCCGATTTGAGGCACCGCAGCCACTATGCCGCAGTAGGCACCGCCTCCCTCCCCCGCAGGGCCGGAAGGAGGTACTGACCTATGGCAGAGACCACACAGGAGAGGAAAAGGTACAGCCCCCTTGTGCTGACAGAAACGGAAAGCCTGTCCCGGGAGCAGTGGCTGGAATACCGCCGTTTAGGGATCGGCGGCAGCGATGTGGCGGCCCTCATGGGCATCTCCCCTTTCCGCACGGCAAGGGACGTCTACTATGACAAGCTGGGCATAGCGGAAGTGGAAGGATACGAGGGAAACTGGGTGGCCATGGAGATGGGGAACCTGCTGGAAGGCCTGGTGGCGGAAATCTTCCGGCGCAAGACCGGCTTTGAGGTCTACCAGGTCAAAAAGATGTTCCAGCACCCCGTCCACCGCTTCATGCTGGCTGACGTGGACAGCTTCATCACCATGCCGGACGGCACGAGGGCCATCCTGGAGATCAAGACAACCAACTACAACGCAAAAGACCACTGGTGGAGGGATGGAAAAGAAATTGTTCCGCCCTACTACGAGGCCCAGGGACGTCACTACATGGCAGTGACGGACATTGACCGGGTATTCTTCTGCTGCCTCTACGGCAACACGGAGGATGAGGCCGTCATCCGGGAGATCCGCAGGGATGCCGTCTATGAGGAGGAGATGATATTCCTGGAGCGGCAGTTCTGGGAGGGGCATGTGCAGAAAAAAGTGCCGCCGCCCTACCTGGAGGACGGGGACGTGATCCTGGAGAGCATCAGCCGGCACTGCGGCCCGGCAGACACAAAGCTGCCCGCAGTCTCCCTGAAGGGGCAGATGGCATCCAATCTGATGCGCTACGTCCAGCTCCAGGAGGAAAAGAAGGATGCGGAGAAGTTCACAAAGAAGCTGAAGGATGAACTCCAGAGGCTGCAGGCCATACTGGCTGCGGAGATGGGGAGGGGCTGCACTGCAGTCTGCGACAGGGACGGGAAGCGTTATACCGTGACCTATAACCCCGTCCGTAAGCCCATGGTTGACAAGGATAGCCTGATGAGGCTGAAGCTCCTGCACCCGGAGATCTACGGGCAGTTCGTCACCGTATCGGAATCCCGGAGGTTCTATGTGAAAGCCAGCGACATTGTGGAAGCCGGAGGCGAGGCCGCATGAAGCAGGAACACGAGGATGGGGACGGCGCAGAACAGGCGCCGGGAGGAGCCATGGAAAGTCCAGGGCGGCAAAAAGGCCAATAAAACGGAAAGACAGGAGACAGAAATGCGGGAAATCAGAAAAGGCATATGTGCCGCAGGGGCAGCTTCCCTGCTTCTGGCGGCATTGAAGCTGGCGGGGATAGCCGGATGGGGGTGGATTGTGGTATTTGCTCCCCTGGCCGGGGCCCTGCTGGCAGGAAACATCATAATGGTCAGCGGGACACGTTGGCCCAACGACACAAGGAGGTAAAAAATGGGCTATATAGGGAAATATGATGGCACCATCTTCTCCAACCCGGCGAACAGGTACTGCATCGTGTCGGTCAGGACATCCGACACCACCGTCCCGGCAGAAGCCAGGGACAGGAGGCGCTACCGGGACCACCTGATCCGCTTCACCGCCGTGGGCTACAACATCCCCATGACGGACGCAGTGGAGCTGGAGCTGGAAGGGGAATGGGTGGACAGCAAGTACGGCCTGCAGCTCCAGGTGGAGCAGTGCCGTGAGATCGTGCAGAGGACAGAGGAAGGGGTGCTGGCCTACCTGGGCTCCGGGCTGATAAAGGGCATCGGGGAGAAGACCGCCGCCCAGATCGTGGCCCGGTTCGGCGTGGGCACCCTGGACATCCTGGAAAAGGCTCCGGAGCGGCTGCTGGAGATCCGGGGCATCACAGAGAACAGGCTCCAGGACATCAAAGCATCCTATCAGGAGAGCAGGATGCTCCGGGACATCATGGCGCTTCTGGCCCCTTTTAAGCTGACGCCAAAAACAGCGCAGAAGATCTATGAGCACTTCGGCCCTGCCTGCCTGGACATCCTGCGGAAGAGCCCCTTTGAGCTCTGCCGGATGCCGGGGTTCGGGTTCCGGCGGGTGGACGCCATCGTGCAGAAGACGGAAAACAGGCCCCATGACCCCATGCGCATAACGGGCGCCCTCCACTGCGCACTGACGGAGGCGAAAGGGAACGGCGGCCACCTCTACCTTGAAAAAGAGGAACTGTATAAGGAAGCCCTGCGGCTCCTGAATGAGATGGCCCCCCTGCCTGCGATGCGCGTCCGGGAAGGGGAGGTTGACAAAGCATTGGAAGAAATGATACTGGGCGGCAAAGCAGTCTCCGCGAAAGGGTGCATCTACACCCCTGCAGCATTCACCCAGGAGGATGCCACTGCCCGGGAGATTGCAAAGCGGCTGGCAGGGAACCTCCCCATGGAGGGGAACTTGGATGCCGTGCTTGCATCGGTAAAAAATGAGCTGGGGCTGCAGACTGCGGCAAAGCAGGAGGCGGCAGTGCGGACGGCTTTCCAGTACAACTTATCTATCATCACTGGATCCCCCGGAACGGGCAAGACCACGGTGCTGAAAGTAATCCTTGCGGCCTACCGGAAGCTGTTCCCCAAAAAGAAGATATCCCTGATGGCGCCCACCGGGCGTGCCAGCCGCCGCATGGCGGA
>CAJUFB010000117.1 GCA_910585805.1 uncultured Acetatifactor sp. | reverse complement strand
ATAATCCAATGGGGCTTTATTCGGACTATGAATCTTTTAAGAAACATTTTGTTAGGTATTGGAAAAATGCATTAGATATTTCCAGAGCAGATTTGGATGAGGTTAGGAATATTTTTGATGATGTTTTATCCACTCAGGAGAGTTGCAAAAATCGGGCTGTCACATCAGTGTTTTTTGAAAACGGTAAAGCACTTACAATAGAAGATTGTTTAGAAGCAATCTATGAAGTATTGAAAATTGCATAAGGTAGTTTTGATGTAAAGAAAAAAGTTGAAAAATTTTTTGTCCTTTACTTGACACGGGCAGAGCCGACAATCTTGTGAGAGGTTTCACAGACTGTCGGCTCGCGTTTTATTTAGGGGAAAGGAGGAGAGTGTAGGTAATGTTTTGACTCTGAAATACGATTGAAAATGGAGGGATGCTTATAGAAGAAATCTGAAAATCCTCTTCTCCTTATTGCATATCTGGACATCCCAAGTATGCAGTTTTTACAACTGAATAATTGGCAGCCTGTTCAGAAAGCTTGAATAATCATAAGCCGACGCTTGGTATCAAAATGCCAAGCGTCGGCACCGTTCGTCATAATGCAGTTTCAAAAGAGAATGCCAGCCATTTGGAACCATAAGTATCCAGATAAAACCGATTGCCATACTCATTCTGAACAAATCGGTCTTTTGCCTGATACCATCCCCGCAGTTCCCTTCTTAAATCTGAGTCTGGGGAAATTGGCTCCAGCCAGATTTCTTTTTGCCTGCTGATTTCAGAACGGGACAGCGGCGGTTCTTTCGGTGGTTCTGCGTCGGAAAACGGAGGAGCGAATATAAACAATTCACCAATAATATCGGAAAGCGGCAAGGTATGGCCGTCAGGAAAAGTCAGCAGTTTATCTGCGGCATTCACCAGCAGCCATCCATATGTGGCAGACCATACTGGTCTGCCATGAAAAGCCGGCAATGCCTGTAGTGAAATTGGCTGCTTGAAATCCTGAGCTTGCGTATCAGAGCGTCCCAACAAAAAATCGGTTGTGACACCATATAGGTCAGCCATATTTTCAAGCCCATCTATCGAGGGAGATTTCCGTTCGCCCTCCCATGCACTGAGTGTCGGTTGGGAAACGCCAAGTTTTTCAGCAGCCTCGATTACTTTTAATTTATTGATTTGTCTTGCTGTTTTATATTGCCTTGGCATCCGTTGGCCTCCTTTACTTCCCATTTTTGATTTGCCAATGCCCTTTCGTATCAGATCCGACCCGTTGGAGGACACCTTTATCTTTAAGGGATTTAATTCTTGAAGAGATTGTTTTTCGGCTCACGCCCAGTTTTTCAGCCAGGACAGCATAGGTGTAGGCAGGATCTTCGAGCAGCAGCGATAAAAGTTTCTGTTCTGCCTCAGTCACCTTCTCAGTCACCCCTTCAGTCACCTTGTCGAGTGAAGTGCGCACGATTCGCTCCTCGGCGGCAATGAATTGTATCATAATATCGCCAGGATGAATTGTGTATTCCGGTAGTGGGGAGCCGTCTTCTTCACAAGCCTGACAAATTTTTTCGATACCGCGTCCCCAGCTTTCAATGAGACCAGCCAAGTAATATACATGGCAGTCACAGATCGAATCGTTACGCTTTCTACCTGCAGTTATGAGTTTGATAATGCAAGGTTTGTGTTATTGGGTATCGTTCGATAACTATAAGCGCATTTGCAACAGCAAAAAAAGTCGAGAGGCTTTTTTTGCTGTTTGTTATACTGATATGAGAAAATCAGAAGAAAGAAGGATCCATGATATGTCATATCAAAACAGCATTGTGATACAAGGGTTGTGCCAGAACAACCTGAAAAATATTTCCCTTGAAATCCCGAAAGGAAAACTATTCTGCCTTTGTCCGGGGCAGGCTGCCCAAGTTCGAAAAGCCAAGGGCAGACAAAATCGAAAACCTGTCTGCCTCCGTTGTGATTGACCAGACCAGCCTGGGCGGAAATGCCCGCTCCACCGTAGGAACCATCAGCGACATGTACGCTGCCCTGCGGCTGCTTTACAGCCGGATAGGCGAGCCGCATATCGGAACCCCCTCTTACTTCTCCTTTAACGATCCGAACGGGATGTGTCCGGAATGCTCCGGTATCGGCAAGGTAATGACGCTGGATATTCTGCCGCTGATTGCAGAGGACAAAAGCTTGAATGAGGGTATGGTAGACCTGCCCACTTTTCATGTGGGAAACTGGTACTGGAAACAATATACGGAGAGCGGTCTGTTTGATTTGGATAAAAAATGGAGGGACTATTCAGCGAAAGAGAGGAATCTCTTGCTATATGGTGCAGAGGAGCCCGGTGGAGACCGAGTATCCAAGCAAGTGGAAGGCATCCATAATATGATGAGCCGGCTGCTGCTGAAACGGGACAGCTCTGAAATGGGTGAGACCTCTGCGAAACGGCTGGCAAGCTATGTCCATCCTTCTGAATGTCCGCTTTGCCATGGAAAACGCCTGAATGCGGCTGCACTTTCCTGTAAAGTGGTGGGCTATTCGATTAACGAATTGTGTGAGATGGAATTGACAGAGCTGAGAAACGTGCTGGAGACGATTACAGACTCGAAGGGCAAAGCCATCGCAGAAAGCCTGGTGCTCACCCTTACACGCATGATTGATATTGGGCTGCCGTATCTTTCCCTGAACAGGGAGTCCGCAACCTTGTCCGGCGGCGAGGCACAGCGCCTCAAGCTGGTGCGTCATATGGGCAGCGCCCTGACCGGCATGACATATATCTTTGACGAACCAAGCACCGGGATGCATCCCCGTGACGTCCACCGCATAACCAAGCTGCTTTGCAGTCTGCGGGATAAAGGAAACACGGTTTTGGTGGTGGAGCATGACAAGGACGTGATCTCCATTGCCGATGAAGTGATTGATATTGGACCGCTGGCAGGCAGAAACGGCGGAGAGGTTCTTTACCAGGGCAGCTATGAAGGACTTTTGGGATCCGGTACACTGACCGGGAATGCCATGCAGCAGAAAACGCCGGTAAATGCTGTTCCAAGAAAACCGAAAGAGTTCCTGCCGGTACGGAATGCAGCCATTCACAACCTGAAAAACATTACCGTTGACATTCCGCTGCATGTGCTGACCGCCGTGACCGGTGTGGCCGGTTCCGGGAAAAGCTCGTTAATCCGGGATGTTTTCGCTGAGAAGTACGCGGAACAGGTGATTTTAGTAGACCAGTCTCCGGTTACGGCTACAGAACGTTCCACTCCGGCAACCTTTTTAGGATTCTTTGACGAGATACGTAAGCGGATGGGCAAGGAAAACGACGTCGGTGCGGCGTTATTCTCCTTTAACAGCAAAGGCGCCTGTCCGAATTGTAAAGGAAAGGGTGTCATCACCACAGAGCTGGTCTTTATGGATCCGGTGACAACTACCTGTGAAGCCTGCGGCGGCAGCCGCTACAGCGACGAAGCCCTGTCCTACACCTACCACGGGAAAAATATCGTAGAAATCCTGGATATGAACGCAGGGGAGGCGGAAACATTTTTCTCCGACTGCCCGAAGATCCGCAAGGCGCTCCACTCCATGGTGGAAGTAGGTTTATCCTATCTTTCTTTGGGACAGCCCCTGTCTACCTTATCCGGCGGAGAGCGGCAGCGTGTGAAGCTGGCGAAATATCTGGATCAGAAGGGCAACATTTATGTGCTGGATGAGCCGACGACAGGCTTACATGCTTCCGATATTAAGAAAGTCATGGAGCTGCTGGACGGCTTTGTGAAGCGCGGCAATACCGTAATTGTAATCGAACACAATATGGATGTGGTAAAGCTTGCTGATTACGTGATTGATATTGGGCCGGACGGCGGCAGTATGGGCGGTGAGATTGTATTTACGGGTACGCCGCAGGAAATGGCAGACCATGCAGATACCATTACCGCAAAATATCTGCGCAAGTCACTGGAAGGCTGAGACAGCAAAAAAAGTCGAGAGGCGTTCCAGTGTTCATGGTAAAATAGGAGATACAGATGGAGGTGAATGAAGTGCAGGAGCAGATGAAAGCGGTACAGCGGATGCAGGAATATATAGAAGAACATCTGGAAGAGGAGATCACACTGGCGAACCTTTCAGAAGTCTCGCTGTTTTCGAGTTGGCATTCCTATCGGCTGTTCAAGAATTATCTGGGAATGACCCCGGCGGAGTATATCCGCCGGCTGCGGCTTTCCCATTCGGCTATGCGGCTGAAAAAGGAGCAATGCCTAGTAATTGATGCAGCTTATGACTGCGGATTTGAAAGCGTGGACGGATACACCCGCGCTTTTTACAAAGAATTCGGATGCAATCCTGGGGAATACGTAAAAGACCCGGTTCCGATTGGATTGTTTATCCCATACGGAGTCAAATTCAGAGAGCTCAGAAAGGATATTGTTGATATGGAAAATTTGCAGAGCGTTTTTGTCCAAGTGATCCGCAAGCCGGAGCGCAAGGTGATTATCAAAAGAGGAATCAAAGCGGAGGATTATTTCGACTATTGTGCGGAAGTGAACTGTGAGGTATGGGGAACGCTGATGAGCATGGATTCTCTGTGCGGGGAGCCGGTCTGTCTCTGGCTTCCGGAAGAATACAAAAAGCCGGGAACATCCACCTATGTACAGGGGGTAGAGGTAGCGCCGGATTATGCCGGTGGAATTCCGGAAGGGTTTGATATCATTTCCCTGCCCGCTGCAGAATATCTGGTGGTGCAGGGAGAGCCTTTCCGGGAGGAAGACTATTCTCAGGCGATCCTTTCCGTGCAGTATTCCCTGAACCATTATGATCCGTCTGTGATTGGATATGAGTGGGATGACAGCAACCCGCGCATCCAGCTGGAACCGCGCGGTGAGCGCGGGTATATTGAAATGCGTGCCATTCAGAAAAGGGGGACAAAATGAGAGAAGAAGCAATCAAGGTAACAAACCTTAGAAAAAGCTATAACGGAAAAGCGGTGGTAGACAATTTAAGCCTATCCGTCAAAACCGGTATGGTATTCGGCCTTCTCGGTGCAAACGGCGCCGGGAAAAGTACGACAATCGAATGTATTCTGGGTACGAAACAGGCCGATTCCGGAGAAGTTTCGGTTTTGGGGTACCATGCGAAAAAGGACCGCAGGAAGCTGTTCCAGGAAGTAGGCGTTCAGTTTCAGGAGGGGGATTACCAGCCGGAGATTAAGGTGTTTGAGCTTTGCGAAGAAATTGAATGCCTGTATAAAAACCCTGCAGACTGGAGGCAGCTTTGCGAACGCTTTGGAATTGGAGACAAGCTGAAGAATGCGGTAAAGAGCCTGTCGGGAGGAGAGCGCCAGCGGTTGTTTATTGTGCTGGCTCTGATACCGAATCCCAAACTGGTCTTTCTGGATGAACTGACTACGGGCTTGGACGCCAGGGCGCGCCGCACGGTCTGGAAGATCCTCGAAGATTTGAAGAAACAGGGCCTGACTATTTTTCTGACTTCTCATTTTATGGATGAAGTGGAAGCCCTCTGTGATGAAATCTGCATTTTGAAAAAGTGGGAACCCGTATTTTACGGGACTGTGGAACAGGCAAAATCCGAGAGCGGCTGTGAGAAGTTCGAGGACGCATACTTAAAATATTCGGATGACGAGGAGGGAATCGGCGCATGAGAACCTTTACAAAGCTTTTGAAGACAGAACTGAAACTGAATATCCGGAATATGAACATGGTAATCTTCGCAATCATCATGCCGATAGTTGTGCTGGTCGTCCTTGGCTTCATCTATCAGGCAAAGCCGGCATTTGAAGGCGCGGGCTATACATTTCTGGAGCAGTCCATGAGTGCGGTATGTACCATCTCCATTTGTGCGTGCGGCCTGATGGGATTGCCGTTGGTGGTGTCCGGGTACAGGGAGCGCAAGATTCTGAAACGCTTCCGTGTTACGCCGATCAGCCCGGTGATGCTGCTGGGCGTGGAGTTTACCATCTATGTGCTGTACGCACTCGTTTCCATGGTTTTGCTCTTTCCCATTGCTGCGCTGTTCTGGGGAGTAACACTCCACGGGAGCTGGCTGGCGTTTATCGGAAGCTGGATTCTGACAATGGTTTCCACTCTGAGTATCGGTATGGTGGTGGGCGGTATTGCGAAAAACGAGAAAATGGCAAGCGTGATTGCCAGTGCGCTGTACTTCCCTATGCTGATATTTTCCGGGGCAACGCTTCCTTTCGAGGTCATGCCGGGGGTTATGCAGAAAATTGTTTCTCTGTTCCCGCTGACCCAGGGAATCCAGCTTATGAAAGCAACCTCTTTGGGGCAGTTGGTAGAGCATATCTGGATTCCGGTTGTGGTTATGATGGCTGTTACCGTGATTTGTACAGGTGTTGCAGTCAAATGCTTTAAGTGGGAATAGCAAAAAATAAAGAATGAATTTTACCGGAAAAAAGTACGCTGCCAGATTCCGGATTGAGATGTCGTTTTCCGCGGAGCAGATAGCGGATATGCTGGGAGAGTATGAGCAGGATCGGCGTACTGGAATGGAAGTGGACGCAGTGGCTGAGGAAATCTATCGCTATACATCGGGATATCCATATCTGGTTTCCGCAATCTGTAAGATATTGGATGAGGATCTGCCGGAAGAAAGGGGCTTTCAAGATGCCGGAAGGACATGGTCCAGAGAAGGAATCGCGGAAGCCGTGAAGAGGCTGCTGCGGGAAAGGATGCCCCTGTTCGACAGCCTGATACGGCAGATTGATGAATATCCTGATATGAAGCAGATGCTGCAGGCGATTTTATTCCAAGGGAGACAGATAGCATATAACCCTGACGCGAAAGATATAGAGCTGGCGACGATGTTCGGCTATGTTGTGGACAGGGATGGGCGCGTACAGATAGCGAATCGGATTTTTGAAATGCGCCTGTATAATTTTTTCCTGTCGGAGGCTGAACTGACAAGTGCAAAAATGATTGTAGAAGCGGTGGTCTGAAGAGAGGAAAGCTTTTTGCTGCGCGGGATGTCGCCCTTGCTCAGGCAGAGCGGCATCCCGCGCAGCTTTCAGTTTTCAGAGACGAGGTCAGGGGGCACTGTTCAGCAGATGCCCGGAATAAGCTCCGCCAGCCTCTCGGCCAGCAGCCTGTGGCTGTCCAGGCTTAAGTGCATATAGTCATAGGGATACATTCCCATGCCGGGAATGGAAGCGGCTTCCAGGAAATGGCAGCCCAGCCTCTCGGCCACGTCCCGGAAAAGGGGGATGATGGCCTGGGACTTTTCCACACAGTCTATGCCCATCTCTCCCTGAATCTGCGTCCCCTTATAGCCCTCCTCGATGGGAGGCGGCGCGATGACGAGGATATTGGCTTTGCCGCGCCAGGCCTCCGTGGTGTGGATGGCCTTCGTCACCAGCCGCTCCAGCCCCTTGGCGATGTTGGCCGGGGTGGCGGCGAAGCGCTGCTTCACGTCATTGGTGCCCAGCATGATGATGAGCAGATCTACGGGCTCATGGGTCATGAGACAGGGGTGGATGGCCGCAAAACCGCTGAGGCCTTCAAAGAGGGGATCCTCGAAGGAAGTGGTCCTGCCGCTCAGACCCTCCTCCCGGACCAGATAGGCCGGGCCCAGCAGGTCTGCCAGCAGACAGGGCCAGCGTTCCTTTTCCGTAAAACGGCCCATGGTGGCGGAGTTGTAACCGTGGGTATTGGAATCGCCGAAGCATACGATTGTTTTCGCTGTATTGTCCATATCTCTCCTTTACAGGCCGGATTCCTGCCTTTTGCGGCAGACCGGCAGTATATTCCGAACTCCCATGCATCCCAATGCTTCACATACGGCAGTCTCGCCGAACCGCAAGGCGGCACACCGCCCCGCGGTTTGGACTTCGCGATACGGAATGGCATAGGGATGTTTATAGTAATGACGGTAATGCCCGTAAGGACCCGTCAGTCCAGAGCCTGCGCGAAGCGCTTCGTGATGAGCTGGGGCCTTGTGATGATGGAACCCACCACCACGCTGAACGCGCCCAGGTCGATGACCCGCCTGACCTTCTCCGGCGTATCGATATTGCCCTCCGCGATGACGCGGTGCTTTGCGGAGGCGATAATCTTCCGCAGGATTTCAAAGTCGTTGGATTCGATTTTGTCCCCTTTGCTCTGCTCCGTATAACCCACAAGCGTAGTCCCGATGAAATCGAAGCCCAGCTCATCGGCGTGGAGGGCTTCCTCCACCGTGGAGCAGTCCGCCATCCACAATTGATCCGGATAGGTCTCCTTCAGCTGCCGGAAGAAATCGTCCAGGGTAAGCCCGCCGGGCCGCACAGAGCTGGTGGCGTCCAGGGCGATGATCTCCGGATTCACCTCCATCAGCTCCTGCACCTCCCGCATGGTGGGGGTTATGTATATCTTGCTGTCTTCATAATCCCTCTTTACGATGCCGATGACCGGAAGGTCCACCTGGGACTGGATTTCCCGGATGTCCTCCTTCGTGTTGGCCCGGATGCCCATAGCGCCGCCTTCCCTGGCCGCCAGCGCCATCCTGCCCATGATGAAGGAGGAGTGCAGGGGCTCGTGGGGGAGTGCCTGGCAGGATACGATCAGCTTGCCGTGCAGTTGCTCGATTTTCTTGTTTTCCATTTCAGATATGCTCCTTTCGATTTTTAATAAAAATCCTGATAAAGATTCTGTTAAAGATTCAGATAAGCTTTCCGCGCGCCTTCTGCAGCGCCCAGCATTCCCGCCAGATTGCCCAGCTCGGCGGGCACCACCTCCACGTTCAGGAAGGAGGGGATGAGCTGCTCCCGCAGCCGCAGCCGCACCTGGGAGATGACATATTCCTGTTCCATGACGCCGCCGCCCAGAATCACCAGGGAAGGGTTGAAGATATGGATGAGGCTGATGAGGCCATAGGTGATTTCGGCGATCCACCGATTCACCAGCACCCGCACCCCCTCGTCGTCCAGACGGGCAAAAATCTCCCGTCCGTTGTGAAGCTCCGGAAACCGGGAGCTGACGCTCTGCACCAAAGCGGTGGTGGAGGCGTACCTCTCATAGCAGCCGCTGAACATGTCCCGTCCGGAATCCCTGTCCTCGGGATGGATTACGATGCCGCCGAATTCCCCGGCGGAGAATCCGGCCCCCAGATAGACCTGACCGCCAATGACGATGGCGCCGCCCACGCCGGTCCCGTATGTAAGGCACAGGAAATTCGCGTGTCCCCGCCCGGCACCGTAACAGGCCTCCCCGGCGGCAGCGCTGTTCACATCGTTCTGGACGCTGACGGGCACATGGAATCTCGCCTCCAGGATCTCCCGAATGTTTGTCCCGGTATAGCCGGGGATGTTTTCGTTTGCGTATAAGATAGAACCTTGTTCCGTATCCACCTGACCGGCGCTGCTGATGCCGATGGCCTGGAAATCATGGTATCCGCTCAAAATGTCCTGTACGGTCTCCATGACATGAGCCCCGCCCAGACGGGCCTGGGTAGGAGTCTCCCGTATCTCATGGATCTCGCCCTTCTCCCAGATACCGGATTTGATACAGGTGCCGCCGATGTCCGCCACCGCGATTCGGATGTCATGTGTGTCTCCTGAAAATTTTTTCATTTCACCATCTTCCTTTTAGCATGTTTAAAACAAATATCGTCATATTCTTTTATATATCATGACAATAGAAATGTCAATAGTTTAGAAAGTATGTTAATATAATATTGACAAAGTGACTATTCAGATGTAACATATAATAAAAATATTGGGAAAATGCATAAAATATACGGGCCAAAAGAAGCTGTCGCCCGAAAAATCGATGTGAAACATATTTTCATACTTGGAAAATCGCATCTGCCGCCTGGAACCAGGAGGCAGATGGCGGAAAACATGGCAGGAATGGGGGGATAGAAAGCATGGGCAGTAGGATGACATTTCCCATGTCCAATAGGATATGGGTCTTCACTGGAGGGGCCCACGGAGCGGGAGGCTTTTCGGAGAACCGGGGCTTCCGCAACATGGCGGGGCTGTTCGAGGAAGTGGTGCGCTGGGATATGTGCGGGGAGGAGCTGTCCGGAAGAGAGAATTTTGTCTTCAATACGGCCAGGGCCGGATACTGTGTGGACGACATCCTGCGGGAGTTCCAGGGAAGGGTGGCAGACTACCGTCCCTTCGCGGTGGTCTATGTCTCCGGTGAGGAGGACAGGAAGCTCTCCCCAGATGCGCTCCGCAGGGGGCTTGCCGACCTGAGACGGAAGACGGAGGCCATTGGGGCACAGCTGATAGAGCTTCCGGCGGCGGAGGGAGAGCCAGATCCCCTGAGGGAGGCGAACTGGCTGCTGGAGACCATAGGCGCGGATTTGTCGAAGGTGTCGGCCGGGGACGAAGGGCTCCTGACCCTGGCGCCTGCCACAGAGACATTCGCGTCCAGCGGAAAGCTTGTGCTGAAGGCAGAGCCCATGAAATGGCTTTTCCTGGGGGACAGCATCACCCACGGCGCATGGCATACCTATGGCTATGACAGTGTGGCGCAGCTTTGGGAGAAGTACATACGGGAGGACTGGGGGCGCAGGGACGACACGGTCATCAATACCGGCGTGTCGGGAGCCACGGCGAAGGAGTTCCTGGAGAGGCTGGACGTGCGCTATGAGCCCTATGCGGGCGCGGACGTGGTGGTCATCATGTTCGGCACCAATGACTGCTGTTTCCCGGGTGTGATAGACAGGGCCCTGTTCAGGAAGCAGTTGTGCGAAATCGTGGATATGGTACGGGCCCACGGCAGCCAGGCCGTCCTGCGCGCCCCGCAGCCCCAGAGGGAGGACGCGGGGGAGCGCGCTACGGCAATCGTACCCTTCGTCCAGGCGGTGCGGGAGGTGGCCCGGGAGAAGGAAGTGCCGCTGGTAGATCATTTTCAGAATTTCACCGCGCTGCAGCAGAAATGCCCGAAGGCCTTCCTGGGCCGTATGAGCGACGCCGTCCATCCCAACGCCCAGGGACATTACCGGATGTTCCGGGAGATGGCATATGCATTGGATATGGTTCTGGAAGATTCCATGGTATCGCTGGACTATCCTGTTTCGGCAGAAAGCTGACAAAGCAGGACTCAATGCTTTGAGCTTTTAGGCATTGTGCATAATCCATAAAATTGACCTATCAAATTTGGCAGTAATTTACAAAAATTAAATATTTGAAAAGAATTTTCATTTTCTTTATTGAAATTTTATAAACTTCAAAGTATAATGACTTTACTATAAACCGCCGCCAATCAAAAAGTCTGTATCGGCCAGGGTCGGAACGAAGGGCAGTCATTTTGAAGCGTGGAGGATTTATAAAAATGGGGTCTTAACCAAATAACCAAAAGGAGGGAATCCAATGAAACAAGACGCTTCAAAAAAACGAAA
>CAJUFB010000116.1 GCA_910585805.1 uncultured Acetatifactor sp. | reverse complement strand
AAATCAAGGGATAGCGCCATTTTGCATTTCTTTAAGTGTTAAAGATGGGAGTATAGCACTAATTCCTGTCTGGTGCAAGATTTATTGAAAGTACAGGGCTTATTTTTACAGTTTACCATTTTTATTCAAATGGAAATCAATACAGATTCAGCGGATTTGTCGAAGTTCGCGATGAGAAATTGTACTAAAACTGCGATTTCTATTGTATAAATAGTAATATCATCCGAAAAGAATAATATCATAAGTATGTGTTGAAATATGATAGATTATTCTTCAGGAGGTGTTACCGGAAAAAGTCTTAGAACAAGAAGGGAGAACGTCAATGACAGATAAGGTAATTGAAAACAATCAGGTAACGGTTATGGGGGAAATTGTCAGCGGTTTCAGCTACAGCCATGAGATTTTCGGAGAGGGCTTCTACATGATGGATGTCAGGTGCAAGCGGCTCAGCGAAAGCTATGATATGATCCCTGTTATGGTATCGGAGAGGCTGATGGATGTAAGTGCGGATTATACGGGAGAACTGATCTGTGTGAATGGCCAGTTCCGCTCATACAACCGTCATGAGGAGCGCAAGAACAGGCTGGTGCTTTCCGTATTTGCCAGGGAGGTGTGTTTTGTGGACGAGATGGAGGAAAGTTCCAAGACAAACCAGATTTTTCTGGACGGTTATATCTGCAAGGAACCGATCTACAGGAAAACACCTCTGGGAAGGGAGATTGCAGACCTGCTGCTGGCCGTAAACCGTCCTTATGGAAAGTCCGATTACATACCTTGTATCTGTTGGGGGAGAAATGCCCGCTATGCCAACAATTTTAAGGTGGGGGAGCGCTGCGCCGTCTGGGGCAGGATACAGAGCAGGGAGTACATGAAGAAACTGGATGAGGAAAATGTGGAAAGAAGAGTCGCTTTTGAAGTATCTGTCAGCAAGCTGGAGCTGGTAGAGGACATAAAAGGATTTTAATATTTGCCAAATTTCGGAAAGTGTGGTATCCTGTGTATATGGTTTCATGTTGACCTGCTTTTGCCGGCCATACTGTCCCAGGCAGCAGAAGCCGGCATTATCTTTGGGAATGGAATGAGGTGCGGTATGGCGAAAGGATCGGTATATATATACGCGGGAGACGGACGTGGAAAATCTCCTGCGGCGCTTGGACGGGCTCTGCAGGCTGCAATGGAGGGCAGGAATGTAGTCATTATCCAGTTTTTAAAGGGAAGCGGTTCGAGGAATTCCGACTTTCTGCGCAGAATGGAGCCGGAGATCAAACTGTTTACCTTTGAAAAGTCTGACGAGAACTATGAGGATCTTTCGGAAGATAAGAAGAAGGAAGAGATTGCCAATATTAAAAACGGCATGAACTTTGCGCGGAAAGTCCTGGCTACCAGAGAGTGCGATCTGCTGATCCTGGACGAAATGCTGAAGCTGACGGAAAAGGGGATCGTACCTGTGGAAGAGCTGAAAGCAATGTTGGAGTGCCGTGAGGATACGGACATTATCCTGACGGGCGTGAGGTTCAGTGATGACATCTGTATCCTGGCGGATGAGATATCCAGGATCGAGACGGTTAAATTCAAGGTTTGGGAATAAATCCGTTGACAGTATCCCTGTAAAATGTTATGATTTTAATGTATACATAATGTTGAGGAGAGGAAGTTTACGTTTTTCGGGAGTACTTTTTTGATGCAATAGGTGCAGGGGGATGAGAAGGGAAAGAGAAATACGTGTTCGCCGGCACTTTTGTGCCGGCGATGTTTGTATACGGTAGTGCGGCAGCTTCTGAAACGTTTCTGAAGGGAGCCGCCGGTGGCCGTGTGCAGTTCATTTCTGCTCATATAAAAAGCCGCATTATGGAAATGGAGGAAAAAAGATGTCAATTTTCAAGGGTTCGGGAGTAGCTGTTGTTACACCCATGCATGACAACGGAGAAGTGAATTATGAACAGTTTGCCAGGCTGCTGGAGTTTCAGATTGCCAATGGAACAGACGCCATTATCGTCTGCGGTACTACCGGGGAATCTTCCACACTGACCCATGAAGAGCACCTGGATGTGATCCGGTACTGTGTGAAGACTGTTGCCGGAAGGATCCCGGTGGTGGCAGGAACCGGTTCCAACTGTACGGAGACCGCCGTTTATCTGTCAAAGGAAGCGGAAAGCGCAGGAGCGGACGGCCTGCTGCTGGTGAGTCCTTATTACAATAAGGCGACTCAGAACGGTCTATACGCGCATTTTAAGGCAGTTGCCGATTCTGTGAAGCTGCCCATCATACTGTATAATGTACCCGGCAGGACCGGCTGTAATATTCTGCCGGAGACTGTGGCGCGGCTGTGCCAGGATGTGGAGAACATCGCGGGAGTGAAGGAAGCCAGCGGCAATATCAGCCAGATTGCTCATCTTGCGGCCATTTCGGGGGGGAAGGTGGACATTTATTCCGGAAATGACGACCAGATCGTGCCTCTTTTGTCACTGGGCGGTAAGGGCGTTATATCTGTGCTTGCTAATGTGGCGCCCAGGCAGACCCATGAAATATGTCAGAAATTCTTTGACGGTGACTGGGCAGGCAGCTGTAAAGCGCAGCTGGATGCTATGGAACTGTGTGAGGCTCTGTTCTGTGAAGTGAATCCCATTCCTGTGAAGAAAGCCCTGGAAATGATGGGATTGATCAACGGTGCCCTGCGAATGCCCTTGAGCAGGATGGAACCGGCTCATGCGGAACGTCTGGAGAAGGCGATGAAGGCTTACGGGCTGCTGTGATGGATATTTTCGGCCATACATATATACTACATAACGCCGGAATTTATACTGCGCATCGGTTGAATTTGCAGTACAACCCGACTGCAGACCGCCAGCCAGGTATTTTCCCTGAGGCATCACTGAAAATCCCGGCGGCCTGCAGTATACCGTACTGCACTGGCTAAACGGATGTGGCTGGCGTTATGTAGTCAGGTTGCTTGGAAAATATAACCGTTGTGAAGTATAGAATACAAGGAGGAACACAGCTATGGTCAGAGTGATCATGCGGGGATGTAACGGGAGGATGGGCAGGGTCATCAGCGGTCTGCTGGCAGAGGACAGGGAAGCATGTCTGGTGGCAGGCATAGACCTGGTGGATGACGGACATAATCCATATCCGGTTTATAAGGATATCAGAGACTGTGATGTGGAGGCGGATTGTATGATCGACTTTTCTTCCGCGGCGGCATGGGATGATATGCTGGATTATTGTGTGGAGAATAAACTGCCATGCGTGCTTTGCACCACAGGGCTGAGCGATGCGCAGCTGGAGAAGATAGAGAAGGCGTCAGAGAGCATTGCAGTGCTGCGTTCTGCCAATATGTCCATGGGGATCAATCTGCTCCTGAAGCTGCTGAAGAATGCAGCAGCTGTTCTGGCTCCGGCAGGTTTCGACATGGAGATCGTGGAGCGCCATCACAATCAGAAGCTGGATGCACCCAGCGGAACGGCGCTGGCGCTGGCAGATTCCCTGAATGAAGAACTGGGAAATGAATATGCTTATGTATATGACAGAAGCACCAGAAGAGAGAAACGGCCGGAAAAAGAGATTGGGATCAGCGCAGTCAGGGGAGGCAGCATCGTCGGAGAGCACGAGGTTATCTTCGCAGGCATGGATGAAGTCATCACGTTTTCCCATACGGCATATTCCAGAGCCGTGTTCGGCAAAGGCGCGGTGCAGGCGGCCAAATTTCTGGCGGGAAAGCCGGCCGGGAAATATGATATGAGCGATGTGATTGACGGGGCGCTTTAGGCGGACAGATATTTCCGGATCGGCTCTGGCGGCGGAAACCGGATGGTGTTCAGCGAAAGTGGTTCCAGGGAATATGGATAAGGCTGTTGTGTTAAGCGGGGAAAAGTACCGGGCACAGGAAAGGGCATGATATGAACGAGAAGGATAACAAGGTGTTGAGGGTATTGGCCAGACAGTACAGAAACAGTGCATCTGCCGCCACAGAGATCATTAATCTTCAGTCGATCATGAATCTGCCCAAGGGGACGGAGCATTTTCTTACGGATATTCATGGAGAATACGAGCAGTTTAACCATGTGCTGAAAAACGGCTCCGGCTATGTCCGCAAGAAGATAGACGAGGAATTTGGGAATACCATCAGCAGCAGAGATAAGAGAAGTCTGGCCACGCTGATTTACTATCCGGAGGAAAAGCTGGAGATCGTGGAAAAGGAAGAGGATAACCTGGAGGACTGGTATACCATTTCTCTGCACAGGCTGGTTCAGATGATTAAGAGGGTGTCTTCCAAATATACCCGTTCCAAGGTACGTAAGGCTCTGCCGGAGGATTTCGCCTATGTGATCGAGGAACTGATCACGGAGAAGGAAGAGATCCACGACAAGGAAGCGTACTACAATGAAATCATCCATACCATCATCCGAATCGGCCGCGCCCCTCAGTTTATCATTGCTCTGAGTCGTCTGATCCAGTGTCTGGTCATAGACCATCTCCATATTGTGGGTGATATTTATGACAGAGGGCCGGGACCCCATATCGTTATGGACACCTTATGTGAATACCATTCCGTGGATGTACAGTGGGGGAATCATGATATTCTGTGGATGGGGGCCTCCTGCGGACATTCTGCCTGTATTGCCAATGTGATCCGGATCGCGGCCCGCTATGGAAATCTGGGTACTCTGGAGGACGGGTACGGCATCAATCTGCTGCCCCTTGCCACCTTTGCCATGGAAGTTTATGAGAAAACGGATTGCCGGCGCTTTTCCATACATTTCAATTCGGATTACAATACAAAAGATCTGGACATGGACACGAAAATGCACAAAGCCATTACGGTGATCCAGTTCAAACTGGAGGGACAGGTGATCATGAGGCATCCGGAATTCCATATGGAAGACCGGCTGCTGCTGGATAAGATTGATTATGACAGAGGAACTGTCCGCATGGAGGATGCGGCGACAGGCAGCGGCAGAGAATTTCGGATGCTGGATATGGACTTTCCCACAATAGACCCCGGGGATCCTTATGCGCTGACCGTGGAGGAGGAGAAGGTGATGGAGCGCCTGCAGCAGGCGTTTCTGAAATGTGAGAAGCTGCAGCGCCATGTTCGTTTTCTCTATGCCAAGGGAGGGCTGTACAAGATTTACAACGGGAATCTGCTGTATCACGGCTGTGTGCCACTGAATGCGGACGGAAGCTTTATGGGAGTGGACGTGTACGGCAAACGGTATTACGGCAAGGCGCTGTACGATGTGCTGGAGTATTATGCCAGAAGAGGATATTATGCCAAGGAGGAGGCAGAGCGCTGCGCGGGACAGGATATCCTGTGGTATATCTGGACAGGGCCGGGTTCACCTGTGTTTGGAAAAGAAAAGATGGCGACCTTTGAACGGTATTTTATAGCGGAAAAGGAGACCCATGAGGAGAGAATGAACAGTTATTATAAGCTGTTGGAAAAAGAAGAGACGGTGGACCAGATTCTGAAGGAATTCGGTCTGGACGGGGAGGATTCTCATATTGTAAACGGCCACGTGCCTGTAGAGCAGATCAATGGGGAGTCGCCGGTCAAATGCGGCGGCCGTCTTCTGATCATTGACGGAGGGTTCTCCAAAGCGTATCAGGGGAAGACCGGGATAGCCGGCTATACACTTGTCTGTAATTCCAGGGGAATGCGTCTGGCGGCCCATGAACCTTTTGAGTCAGCTCATTCCGTGATCGTAAATGAGTCGGATCTGTTTTCTCATTCTGTGGATGTGGAGACTTTTCCCAGCAGAAAACTGGTGGCAGATACGGATGTGGGACAGGAGATCCGGGAGAGGATTTATTATCTGGAGGAGCTGCTGGAGGCTTACAGGAACGGCACTATTATGGAAGAAATATAGGAAGATATACTGTCCTGGGTATCATTACCCCGGGACAGCCGGTGGAAGTCGGCTCTCCCGAAGGGTTTTAAGCATATCTTTTGCTTTATGATTTGGCTCGGCCTGGATTGCTTTGTTTACCGCGCTATGGTGCTGCCGGTTGAATTTCCGTTTGTTATGGTATTGGCAGATCTGCCTGAGACGCCGGTATTTCTGCCGGTGCTGCCTGCTGTGTTGCTGTTTGTGCTGTTGTCGGCATTGCCGTTAGCATTTGTACTGCCTGACATATTGCCGTTGTTGTTTGTATTGCCGTTTGTACTGCTGTGGGAATTGTTGTTTCCAGTAATGTCATCGGCCAGATCGTCGATGCCGTCCGCCACATCATCTACTACATTGGTGAGGGCATCCCCTGCATCATCCCAGATGGAAACATTATCTCCTTTGGTTGCTCCGCCGGTTCCGGTTATCTGATTATTCCCTGTTTTTTCGCTGCTGTTGGCCTGGCTTCCGTTATCATCGTTGGTGCCCATGCCGTCTGCGCCGTTATTGCCTGCTGCGGTATCTCCGTTTCCGTTTGCTCCGGTATCATTGCCGGTGGTGCTGCCGGCCATGCTGTCGGAGTCATTATTGTTTTTTGCACTGTTGGTACAGGCGGTTGCCGTGCACATAAAGGAGAGCACCAGACCCAGTGTCAGAAGCCTTCGTGCTCCGGTTATAACAGTTGTTTTTTTCATAATTAACCTCCTGCCCGTTTTGTGGGCGATTCATCTTTTCCATTCAGGAACTGTCGGAAAATAGCTGCTGCAATTTTCTTTTGGCTACAGGGTTTCCGGAGCGGTTCCTGTAAGCAGTTCAGGAAAAGTCTACAGACACCACTGTCCGCAGATGTAAGCTGCGGACGGCCAATCAGACCATGATCGACTGAGGCTGTCATGGCTGATTTGTCAATAGTATGTGGAATAAAGCTGAAAATATACGGAAGAAAAGAAAGGAAAAATGGAAAAAAATGGAATTCAGACCATGTATCGACATACATAACGGCCGGGTAAAACAGATTGTGGGAGGAAGCCTGCAGGATGAGGGGAACAGGGCGAAGGAGAACTTTGTTGCAGGCCAGGACGCTGCCTGCTTTGCGGATATATACCGTAATGCAGGAATCAGGGGAGGCCATGTGATCCTGTTAAATCCTGAGGGGAGCAGTTACTATCCTGCCACGAAGGAACAGGCGCTGAAAGCGCTGAGGGCATATCCGGGGGGACTGCAGGCAGGAGGCGGGATCCACCCGGGGAATGGGGCGGAGTTTCTGGAAGCGGGAGCCTCTCATGTGATTGTTACATCTTATGTATTCCGCGACGGCAGGATTCACTATGACAGATTGAAAAAGATGGCGGATGCGGTGGGGAAGAAAAGGCTGGTGTTGGATCTGAGCTGCCGCAGGACAGAGAGCGGTTACAGGATCGTGACTGACAGATGGCAGAAGCTGACGGAGGAGAAAGTGGGAGAAAAACTGATGGAGCGTCTGTCTGCTTTCTGCGATGAGTTTCTTGTCCATGGGGTGGATGTGGAGGGCCAGGCGGAGGGCATGGACGAAGAATTGATCGCCCTGTTGGGAACCTGGGAGGGAAAGCCTGTAACCTATGCGGGAGGTGTCCACAGCTACGAGGACCTTGAGATACTCCGCAGGCTGGGAAGAAACAGGGTGAATGTTACTGTCGGAAGCGCACTGGACCTTTTTGGCGGCAGTCTGTCATGGAAGAAGGTAGCCGAAATCTGTGCGGCATACGGAGACTGAAATGTCTGTGCAGAAGAGCGAATGAAAGGAAGGCGGGTTTCTGCGCTCATTTCCCATGCAGGGTACAGAAGAAACAGACGAAAGCACCATGGTGAAAATATACAAAAAACAACTCCTGATAAGGCTTATTATGCGAAATAGAGGGATTTGTATTATGTAAATATTACAAAAAAGTTAAGTTAACGTTGATATGAAAGCTCATTTATGATAAAATAAGAAAGGTTATCGGAGGTGAATTTTTATGGGACGTAACAGACACAAACGTAAAAACAGCCATGTGGTAATCGTTACATCTGATGCGGCTGATTCCGGAATAAGGCAGTTTCGCATCCGGCCGTGGATCCTGCAGGCGATTATAGTGGTATTGTGCGTCATAATCGGCGCACTGATCGGGTACTTTATTTACGAGAAGGACATCTGGGCTGCAGAGCTGGACCAGACGAGAAAGCAGAATGACGTCATAGGTGTTCTGGAGCAGGAGAAAGCGGAGCTGGAAGATCAGATCGTCAGTCTGAACGGGGAGATATCCGGTCTGAATGAGGAGATATCTGGCTTGAATGAGGAGATATCCAGTCTGAATGGAAAGATTCGGATTCTCAGCGAGACCGTGTCGCAGCAGGTGGAGACAGAGGGAGAATTATCCGGGCAGTTGGAGAAACGTTTTTTGCCCACCAGGCTGCCGGTGTCCGAGAGAGCCAGCATTGACAATGTCACAGAGGATCTTATCTGTATTTTTACTGCGGCTGTGGGCTCCATGGTGGTGGCAACAGCGGATGGAACTGTTACTGTAGTCAGCGAAGACCCTGAGTATGGGCACAATGTATGGATCGACCATGGAAACGGGTATACCACCATATACAGAAACCAGGGAGAAGTCAAGGTTAAGCAGGGTGAGACAGTGACACAGGGGACTACATTGTTTATTATCACTGATGAAAGCGGCAAGCTGGGATATCAGATGATGCAGGATGGTGCATATGTCAATCCTATGGATATGCTGGAAATAAGCGGCTGACAGAAGCATCAGCGGCCCGGACAGGCGGGTTCTCGGCTCGATCGTTGGTTTTTGGTGCGATCCTGCGGGAAGCGCTGAGTCTGCCGGCGGCGCAGCCGTGAACGGCAATGAAAACGGAGGTATAAGGAAATGAAAAAAAGGGAAACACAGATTTCAACGATCATCGGAATGGGGGCAGTGTGTGATGGTGACTTTGCGTCCGATGGCGCTGTCCGGATCGACGGTACTGTGAACGGCAATGTGACTGTGACGGATACTGTGATTGTGGGTGCATCAGGGTGCATTCACGGTGACATCAATTCCCGAAAGGTTGTTATTGGCGGAGAAGTGTACGGAAATCTGAATGTGCCAGAGAAAGTGGAGCTGACTTCTACAGCCAGGGTGATCGGAGATCTTACTACCAGTGCGCTTGTAATTGATGAGAAGGCTGTCTTCCAGGGGAGATGCGATATGAATCAGGACGTCTCCAAGAAAGTCAAACTGAACAATAAGGCAGTGAAAGCCATGAAAAAGTCAGCCAAGTCAGCCATTGTGGAAGCGCTCAGGGAAGTGGGGGAGGGAACTGAAGAAGGAAGCCGGGAAAATGCCGGGGATACAGATCCTGCTGCCGGGGAGACAACAACATCAGAATAAGCCGGTTTACAGAAGCTGGAGCGGTGGGCAGATAATACATAAAGAGAGAGTCGGCGTCCGGAACGAAACCTATGAAGTTTCGTCGGACGCTTCCTTTTTATCCATGCGCTGAAATACCGTTTCATAGCCGTCATTTCCGTAGTGCAGGGATCTGTTGACCCGGCTGATGGTGGCAGTGGAGGCGCCGGTCTTTTCGGCAATCTCAAGGTAGGTGCGGTGATTTTTCAGCATCGCGGCTACTTCGAAGCGCTGGGATATGGACAGAAGCTCATTAACGGTGCATAAGTCTTCAAAAAAGCTGTAGCACTCTTCTCTGTCTTTCAGGCAGAGGACAGCGTCAAACAGGAAATCTACAGCTGCGGTCCTTACTTTTTGATTCATTTGAGGATACCTCTCGGTTTCTTTATTTTGGGGTTATTTTCTTATGATGTTTATCGGCATCATCTGATTTCACATTTTACCATATTAAAGCTGTAAAGTAAAGGTGAACAGGAAAAAAGTGGTGAATATGAAAAGTTGGTGTTGTCATGTAGTATTGAATACTATATAATAGAGTCAGTATATGTAAACAGGACTTCTCAATTTCGTATCAACTGGCGGCAGATTTATTTAGGGGGAGTTTTGGAAAGAGGTAGGAATATGACGATTGACAGCAATGATTTACTGAACAGTATACTGGAAAGTCTGGACAGAGTGCAGTATATCAGCCCTGAGGACATTCCGAACATTGATCTGTACATGGATCAGATCACGACATTTATGGACAGCAGATTGCATTCCTCGGCGCGGAATCCCGGAGAGGACAAAATACTGACCAAGACAATGATCAATAATTATGCCAAAAACAATCTGCTGCCCCCTCCGGTAAGGAAGAAGTATTCCAAGGAGCATGTACTTCTGCTGATCTTTATTTATTATTACAAGGGGATTTTGTCCATCAGTGATATACAGACGCTTCTCGGGCCGATTACGGAGCGCTATTTTCATAACGGTGAGAAATTCAACCTGGAGAGTATTTACCGGGAAGCTTTTACAATGGAAGAGAAGCAGATGGAGGCTCTGAAGGAGGATGTGCAGGAGAAATACAGGGCAGCCCAGAAGACCTTTCAGGATGCGCCGGGGGAGGATGCGGATTTCCTGCGGAAATTTGCCTTTGTATGCGCCTTGAGCTTTGATGTGTACCTGAAAAAGCTGATGATAGAGAAAATAATCGATGAGCTGAACAGCAGCAGGAAAGCAGGAGGAAAAGAAAAAAGCAAAAACAAGGAATAAAATCAGGAACAAATTGGCCTGCCGCCTCATATGATAGCGTATCAAACCATATGGAGGCTTTTATGAAAAGGGGATCCTTGAAGAGAGCAGGGGCGGTCTGCATCGCCCTGCTGACAGTGACGCTGGCTGCGGCCGGATGCGGAAAGAGCGAGAGTGATGCGGGAAGCGGCGGGAAGAAAGTCGTGTTGAATGAGGTGGCGCATTCCATATTCTATGCGCCCATGTACGTAGCCATTGAAGAAGGCTATTTTGAGGAAAACGGGATTGAACTGACCCTTGTTACCGGCTTTGGAGCCGACAAGACCATGACAGCCGTACTCACCGATGAGGCGGATATCGGTTTTATGGGAAGCGAGAGCACGATTTACACCTATGCGGGCGGGACGGAGGATTATGTGGTGAACTTCGCCCAGCTGACACAGAGGGCGGGCAATTTCCTTGTGTCCAGAGAGCCGGTGGAAGATTTTTCCTGGGATATGCTGGTGGGAAAGGATGTATTGGGCGGCAGGGCCGGCGGTATGCCTGGCCACGATGTAACATGGGAACACATCAGAGGGATTTATGAGCGGACAAGCCGGAAAGCCCCGGCCAGACCTGTCCTTTTTCCTATATATAGACCGGAAGGTGACAGGAAAGGCACAGGAAAGAAAGGAGTCCCCGATTATTCCTGCAAAGAGAGCGAGAGCCTTTGACCGCATAGACACAACGCCCCGGAGCCTCGCGAAATCCCTATGGGGCGCTCACTAAAATACTGTTGTAAAATATGCTGTTGAATTTTACATCAAATCA
>CAJUFB010000115.1 GCA_910585805.1 uncultured Acetatifactor sp. | reverse complement strand
TGCATCTGCCCAGATGCTCGGAGAAATGTCCGTAAATCTCCGGATTGATGTATCCCTTTTTCTTCTTTTCGTTTACATATAATTTTGCCATTCAATCGTCCTCCAGCCTCTTTTCCAGTCCCTTATCACAGCTTCCTATCCCGGTTCTGCGCCATCCTTCAAGTGCCTTAATCAACTTCCCCCTGTGGGGCGCATGCAGCTAAGCCGCTAATGTCCATACGCATCCCTGTGCAATCGAGTAGGGGAATGCTCTTCTCCCCCACCCGCCGCGCGGCCCGCGCGCCGCCTAAGCGGCATACTACCTCTGCGCGGGCCTGTGCATAGAAAAAGAATCTGCCGCCCGTCAAGACAGCAGATTCTCTTTGGAATGCTCTACTGCCAGAAAACCTTCCCTTATGCCAGGAATGCCTTCACCTTCCGGTACACGCCGTCGCCGTCCAGGCCGTACTTCACAAGCAAAGCCCCGGCAGAACCGGACTCGCCGAACACGTCCTCAATGCCAATCCTGCACACCGGCACAGGGCAGGTTTCCGCCAGCGCCTCGCACACCGCGCCGCCCAGGCCGCCGATGATGGAATGCTCCTCCGCGGTGACCACCTTTCCGGTCTTCTTCGCGCTGGCCGCGATTAGCTCCTTGTCCAGAGGCTTGATGGTGCAGATGTTAATCACCTCCGCGCTCACGCCCTCTTCCGCCAGCTTCTGCGCTGCCTCCAGAGCGGAGTTCACCATGATGCCCGTGGCCACGATGGTGACGTCGCTGCCCTCCCGCAGCACCTCTCCCTTGCCGATTTCAAACTTGTAATCATCCTCCTCGTGGATGACAGGCACTGCCGCACGGCCGAAGCGCATGTACACAGGCCCCTCAAAATCCAGGGCGGCCTTCACGCAAGCCCTGGCCTCCACCGCGTCGGCAGGATTCAGGATGGTCATGCCGGGGATGGTCCGCATCAGGGCAATATCCTCGTTGCACTGATGGGAAGCGCCGTCCTCGCCCACGGTGATGCCCGCATGGGTGGCCCCAATCTTCACGTTCAGATGGGGATAGCCGATGGAATTGCGCACCTGCTCAAAGGCCCGGCCCGCCGCGAACATGGCGAAAGTGCTGGCCACGGGAATCTTGCCCGTCAGGGACAGCCCCGCCGCGATGCCCATCATGTTGGATTCCGCGATGCCGCAGTCGATATGCCTCTCGGGGAATTTCTTCTTAAAGACGCCGGTCTTGGTAGCCGCCGCCAGATCCGCGTCCAGCACCACCAAATCCGGATAGGCCTCGCCGAACTCCGCCAGCGCGTTGCCGTAGGCTTCTCTGGTGGCTATCTTCTTCACTGTTTTTACATCAGACATTTCCTTCACCGCTCCTTTCCTAATCCGCCTGGGCCAATCCGCCAAGCGCCTCGCCCAGCTTCTCCAAATCAGCCATCGCGATCTCGTATTCCGCGTCATTGGGTGCCTTGCCGTGCCAGTCCACGTTCCCCTCCATGAAGGATACGCCCTTGCCTTTCAGGGTGTGGGCCACGATGGCCGTGGGCATGCCCTTTATAGCCCTGGCCTCCTGGAAAGCGGCCCGGATCTGCTCCATGTCGTTGCCGTCCTCCAGATTGATCACATGGAAGTTGAAAGCCTCGAATTTCTTGTCGATGGGATTGGGGGAGCAGACATCGTCGATCCGTCCGTCAATCTGCAGCCCGTTGTTGTCCACGATCACCACCAGGTTGTCCAGCTTCCTGTGGCCGGCGAACATAGCCGCCTCCCAGACCTGGCCCTCCTCAATCTCACCGTCTCCTAACAGCGTGTAGACTCTGAAATCCCTGCCGGAAAGCCTGGCGCCCAGAGCCATGCCCACAGCCGCGGAAATCCCCTGGCCCAGAGAGCCGGAGGACATGTCCACTCCCGGCACATGCTGCAGGCAGGGGTGTCCTTGCAGGTAGGAGCCCAGATGGCGCAGGGTGGGGAGATCCGCCACGGGGAAATATCCTCTGTTGGCCAGCGCGGAGTACAGGCCCGGGGCGGTATGCCCCTTGGAGAGCACGAAGCGGTCCCTGTCCTCCTTCTTCGGGTTCGCCGGGTCGATGTTCATCTCCTCGAAATAAAGATAAGTGAAAATGTCCGCCGCGGACAGGGAGCCGCCGGGATGACCGGCCTTTGCCCCGTGCACGGCCTCAATGATGCCCTTGCGCACATCATTGGCATGCTTCTTCAGCTCTAAAATCTCCATGATTGTCCTCCTATTCTATTTCTGCATTCCGTTTCCTGCTAAATTTTTCTTCCTTTTCAGAAAAGCATTCCTCATCATTGCCGAAACATCTCGTCTGTCAATTCAATTTGATTTGTCAGGCAGATATGCATAGGCATACCGCGCCGCTGCGGTATCGAAGCCTGAAACCCGAGACCTTCATAAATCTTTTCCTGATTGCTCCATGCCATCACATCAACTTGAATGCCAAAGCCCAGCTTAAGTTTAGAATTCAGGAAAGCAAGGATCCGTTGAATCAATTCCGCTTCAATGCCTTGCATTTGATAGTCTGGTGCAACAATAATATCACGAATCAGTGCCACGCAACCGCCATCCCATATCAAACGCGCCATGCCGATAGCTCTGCTCTGACTGTATGCTGCAACAATCAGCGCACTTCCATCAAGGCTTGCCTGCAGCTGTTCCGGATGGATTCTTCGAAATCCAACGGATGCCCGAATGGAATTCGCACTTTCCTGTGTGATGTTGTTTGTATAAGTAATTCCCTCTGTCCTTTCCTGCGCGGGCGTGTGCTGCAGCCTATCGTCTTTCATATCACCTGTTCCTCCCTAAACACCGCTTTATATCTTTGCATATAAGAGACTTATCTGTCAGGGGAGTTATTTTTCATCGATAGGCAACCGCATTCCAACGCATCTCATTCTTCAGGCCGCGGATCGTGGTGTCGCCGTCGATGACTACAGTCTCGATGCCCATGGCGTCCGCCCAGTCCACCATCTGCTCCGTGGTCAGGTCGTAGGAGAACGCGGTGTGGTGGGCGCCGCCCGCCAGGATCCAGCTCTCCGCGCCCACGGTGAGGTTTGGCTTCGGCGTCCAGAAGCAGGTGGCCACCGGGAGTTTGGGCATGGGCTTCTCCACCTTCTTGCACTCCACCTCGTTGATGATCAGGCGGAATCTCGTCCCCAGGTCGATCAGGGAGGTGGCGATGCCGCTGCCCTCCTTGGAGGTGAACACCAGCCTGGCGGGGTCTTCCCTGTTGCCCATGGACAGCGGGCAGACCTTGATGCCGATGGGGCCTTCCGCGATGGTGGGGCAGACCTCCAGCATATGGGCCTGCAGGATGCCCTCCTTGCCGGGTACCAGATTGTAGGTGTAATCCTCCAGGAAAGAGGTCCCCTTGGCGTCCTTGGTGCCCTCCGCCATGATCTTCATCAGGCGCACCATGGCAGCGGTCTTCCAGTCGCCCTCGCCGCCGAAGCCGTAGCCCTTCTCCATCAGCCTCTGGATGGCCAGGCCGGGCAGCTGCTTCAAGGAGCCCAGGTCGCCGAAATGGGTGACGATGGCATGGTAGTCCTTCTCCTTCAGGAAGCGCTCGAAGCCGATTTCGATGCCCGCCTGCACTGCCACATGACGGCGGAATTCATCCGCGTCCCTGCCCTCGTCCAGGATCTGGTATTTCGCATAATACTCCTCCACCAGGGCATCGATGTCCCCCTGGCTCACGTCCGCCACATACTCCGCGATCTCGTTCACCGGATAGGCGTCGATCTCCCAGCCGAACTTAATCTGGGCCTCCACCTTGTCCCCCTCGGTGACAGCCACATTGCGCATATTGTCCGCCACCCGCACCACGCGGATGTGGCTGGACTCCATGATGCCCACAGCCGTGCGCATCCACCCGGCCAGGCGCTTCAATGTCCCTTCCTCGCTCCAGTGCCCCATGATCACCTTGCGCTCGATTCCCATACGGGTGACGATATGGCCGTACTCCCTGTCGCCGTGGGCGGACTGGTTCTCGTTCATGAAATCCATGTCGATGGTGTCGTAGGGAATCTCCATGTTGAACTGGGTATGTAAATGGCACAGCGGCTTGCGGTACTCCTGCAGCCCCAGGATCCAGGACTTGGCAGGGGAGAAGGTGTGCATCCAAGTGATGACCCCCGCGCACTCCCCGTCCATGTTCGCTTCGTTGAACAGGCCTCGGATCATCTCATTGGTGAGCAGCGTGGGCTTCCACACCACCTCATAGGGAAGCAGACCGGATTTGTTGATTTCCTCCACGATAATCCTGGAGTGCTCCGCTACCTTGGCCAGACACTGATCCCCGTACAGATCCTGGGAGCCGGTGGCAAACCAGAACTTGTAATTCTTCATTATCAGTACCCCTTTCTTCTATGTACAATATGCTTTTGAAGGAAACAGGCATCCTGCCGGTCTGTGGGCGGCTCCTGCTCCTCCTCTATCTTCCTTCTATGGTATGGTATTTTCCGAGATTTGTCAATTCCTATTTTAGGTTTCTGTATAATAATTTAATACTTCGATTTCGGCTATATTTCACAGGAGAATTTTGGGATATTCTTCCCATCCCTTCCACCTCTGGAATTTATTGTCTGTATTGGCATTTTCATGGGATATCTCTTTCTGCATTTTATGCAACTTATCCTCAAATCCAAACTTTAGATTTCAATAAAATATTTTAGTCTAATTAAAATATATTTTGACTTGTCTCAACCCTTTTCCCGCTAAAATATTATTACGGATTTTTCCAAAAGGCTTGACCCGCCCCCTTCCATCTGTTATACTACTATTCCTGTTTTAAAGCACGTCTAACTAAATATTTTACCTTTCAGGTATCTGTCGGCAAAATCCGACAGAGCTGGCGTACCAAGGCACACCATACCTACTTGGCAAGATATGGACAGCCCACGCAAGGGGCGGCGGACAAAACGTCCGCAGAGTATAACTACCAGGAGGAAGCACAATGATTACGATGGAGAACGTATGCAAATCG
Organism: uncultured Acetatifactor sp.; assembly: GCA_910585805.1. GTDB lineage: Bacteria > Bacillota > Clostridia > Lachnospirales > Lachnospiraceae > Acetatifactor. The sequence continues at coordinate 6,386 of CAJUFB010000115.1, read as the reverse complement.
TACAGAGTCGCAAAAAGGAACGCGGGCTTTGGGGCGGCCTGCAAGGCTCTATTCCACAGAGAGTATGAGGTGATCGAAGCCCTAAAAGACATCAGCTTCACCATCGGCAACGGCGAGATGGTGGGCTACATCGGCCCCAACGGAGCGGGCAAAAGCTCCACGATCAAAATCTTAAGCGGCATACTGACGCCGGACCGCGGGAAGGTGTCCATAGACGGCCGGATTCTCTGGAGCCTGGACGAGAGCGGCCGCAGCCGGAAATCCCAGGGAGAGAAGTACCGGCGCATCGACCATGTTCGGCAGATAGGCGTAGTCTTCGGACAGCGCTCCCAGCTTTGGTGGGACGTGCCTGTCATCGACTCCTATGAGCTGCTCCGGGACATCTATTCCATCCCCACCCAGGTCTACCAAAAAAACCTTGAAGAATTAACCGAATCCTTAGCCCTGACAGAGCTTCTGCGCACCCCCGCAAGACAGCTCTCCTTGGGACAGCGCATGCGCTGCGAGATTGCGGCCTCCCTCCTGCACAGCCCGGGCATCCTGTTCCTGGACGAGCCCACCATCGGGCTGGACGCGGTATCGAAGCTTGCGGTGCGGGATTTCGTGAAGAAGCTGAACCGGGAGCACGGCACCACCGTCATCCTCACCACCCATGACATGCAGGACATCGAGGCCCTGGCCAGCCGCATCATCCTGATCGGCAAGGGACGTATCCTCATGGACGGCACTCTGGAGGACATCAAGAGGGGCGATGCCAGCATGGACGAGACCCTGGCGCAGCTCTATAAATCCTACGAAATCACCTGAATCCATGCCATACAAACCCGAATCCGCCGTGTCGGAGCAGCGTTTCCGAACCATGCGCCCGCCCTGCGGCACGCGGATGCTCTTCTTCCATGGAATGCTCCTCTTCCATGGAATGCTCCTCTTCCATAATTATAGAAAGGTGTCTCGAAATCATGAAAAAATATATCAGCTACTTCCGCATGTGGCTCGTGATGGGGCTGCAGTACCGGGCTGCGGCCTTTGGCGGCGTGGTCACCCAGTTCTTCTGGGGCTTCATGGAAATCGCAGCCATGCATGCCTTTATGGAAGCCGACCCTTCCGCCTACCCCATGACCATGGAGGCCACCTGCTCCTACATCTGGTTCCAGCAGGCCTTCATCGCCATGCTCTCCGCCAGGATTTTCGACGGGGAAATCCTGGAATCCGTGCGCAGCGGGAACATCGCCTATGAGCTGTGCAGACCCGTGCGGATCTACGACCTGTGGTTCTTCCGCAGCACTGCCTCCCGGCTGTCCGGCGCAGGTCTGCGCTGCCTCCCCATCCTGCTGGTGGCCGTATTTCTGCCAAAGTCCTATCGGCTGTCCGCCCCGGCGGATGTCAGGCAGTTCGCTTTTTTCCTGCTGACCCTGACGCTGGCGGTGCTGGTTTCGGTGGCCTATATCATGCTGATCTACATATCCGGCCTCTACATGGTCTCCACCGACGGGTTCCGGCGGATGTGCTCCTCCCTCATGGACTTTCTCACAGGAGGCTACATCCCCCTGCCCTTCTTCCCCGCGAGAATCCGGCAGGTGCTGGAGCTCCTTCCCTTCGCCTCCATGCAGAACGTACCCTTGCGCGTCTACAGCGGCGACCTGGCGGGAGCGGCCATGTACAGGGCCATCGGCCTGCAGATATTCTGGCTGGCTGCCATGGTGGCCGTGGGCAGGATGCTGTGCAGGAACGCGGAGCGGAAACTCATGATACAGGGTGGCTAAGCGCGGCTTTTGCGCTTTGTTTGCACCAAGCATAGATACGAGGAGGAAATCACATGAATCACAGGAAACAAAATGAATATAGCAAAAAGACAGGCGCGCTGCGGCTCTACCGCCGCTACCTGTCCATCATCCTGCGCAGCAAGATGCAGTATAAAAAGTCTTTCTTCATGCTCTTTGTGGGGAGCTTCCTGGCTTCCTTCACAGTGTTCTTGAGCGTGTACTTCATGTTCCAGCGCTTTTCCCATGTAAAGGGATATACCTTCCAGGAGGTGCTGCTGTGCTACTCCATCGTGCTGATGTCCTTCTCCCTGGCGGAAATCTGGGCCAGGGGGCTGGAGGGGTTTCCCGGCATGGTGCGCAGAGGGGAGTTCGACCGGGTGATGCTGCGTCCCCGCAGCCTCCTTCTGCAGATTCTGGGCACCCAATGCGACCTGGAGCGCTTCAGCAGGGTGCTCCAGGCCCTGGTCATCCTCGCCTACGCCGTGGCCACCAGCCGGCTCCACTGGACGCCCTTCAAGATTGCCACAGTCTTCTTCATGCTGGCCGGAGGCTGCGCCCTGTTCAGCGGGATATTCCTCATCCAGGCGGCGCTGAGCTTCTTCTTTTTGGAAGGGCTGGAATTCACCAATATCTTCACCTTCGGGCTCAATGAGCACGGCAAGTACCCCGTAGACATCTACGGCAGGGGCGTCCTGTGGGTTCTGACCTATATCATCCCTTTCGCTTTGGTGCAGTATTATCCGCTGCTCTACATACTGGGCAGACGGCAGGAAATCCGCTACGCTCTCCTGCCCTTCGCCGCCCTGCTGTTCCTCATCCCCTGCTACCTGCTGTGGCGGGTGGGGGTGCGGCATTATAAGTCCAGCGGGTCGTGAAAGATATAGTAATGATTTTCAGTCTACATCCTCCTGATGGCTGGCTTCAAGGACATTCTGTAGGAGTTCATGGAGGCAGAGCTGGCGGCGCCTTTGATAATGACGAATAAACATTTCTCAGTAATCTGATAAGATGCAGAACCCGATTTCAGACACCTAAAAACCCTTGCAAATGTCTGAATATCAGCATTTACAAGGGTTCAAACCGCCCGCTGAACACTGTTTTTTAGCGGACATTTTGTCCATTCTAATTTATTGGCTTTAAATCTTACGCACATAATATTAAAATTATTACATATGTAAGATTGTATGCCAACACTTTTATTGACTTTTTGTTCTTTCTACATTATAATATATTACATTGGTAATATTTTAGGAGGTACCTGCGAATGAAAGATTTGCCCCAAATTACAGAAGCTGAATTTGAAGTTATGAAAATTATATGGAAATATGCCCCAATCAGCACAAATGAAATAACAGATCGGTTAGTAAAAACGACAACATGGAGTCCTAAAACAATACAGACATTGATAAAACGTTTAGTGACCAAAGGCGTTCTATCATACGAAAAGCAAAGCCGGGTATTTGTTTATACGCCATTGGTAGACGAAGCTGAATATATAGGGCAGGAAAGCAACACTTTTCTCAACCGTTTTTATGACGGCAATATTACAGCTATGCTCTCCGCCTATATTAACAATGACAAACTGTCTGAAACTGAAATTGATGAACTCCGCTCTCTTCTTTCCAAAAATTAAGAAAGGGGAAACCGCTGTGGCAGAATTTATGATTCCGTTTTTCATATGCAACATTTTTATCAGCATTATTATCGGAATACTCCTGCTTGCCAAACGTTTGTTAAAAAATAGTCTGACCAGCCGAATGCAGTATAATTTATGGTATTTATTGCTTAGCTTATTGGCCGTTCCCTTTATTCCGGTTCAGCCAATCCGTTTCCTGCAAATTTTCGCATGGTTCGGGAACTTTAAAAATGCATCCTCATCCCCCATTGGAGATATTATCAATGAGACTGCTCCCACAAACCAGTCTGTTACTGCAAATTGGATGAACGATTTCTGTATATCCGTAAGCAGAAGGACGCCTTCCACAATCGGTTTGATACTGTTTATCTTATGGTGCATCGGTATTTTTATCATGATATTGTTAATTACAAAATCAATGCTCCGTTTTCACAACATGAAAAACTCTGCGCTGCCATTACAGAATCCGGCTGTACGCAGACTGTATTATGAATGTTTAGATGAAATGCATATTAAAAAGCCTATTCCGATTTACAGTACGGCATTTTTGAAATCGCCTATCATTGCTGGATTATTAAAACCGTGTATTTATATGCCAATCCATCTGATTTCAGACTATAATGCAAGCGATATAAAATATATACTGATGCATGAGCTTGCGCATTACAAACACAAAGATGCACTGGCAAATTATTTCATGAATATAATCAGCGTCTTATACTGGTTCCATCCGCTTGTATGGTATTCACTGAAAGAAATGAAAAACGACAGAGAGATCGCCTGTGACAGTTCTGTATTAAAACTGCTGGATGAAGGGGACTATGAAGATTACGGAAATACACTGATTAACTTTGCAGAAAAAGTGTCGCTTAGGCCATTTCCTTTTGCAACCGGAATCAGCGGGAGCATGAAGCAAATGCAAAAACGCATTTTGAATATTGCAAATTACCATCCGGCTTCTCTCCGGAAAACTTTGCACAGCGCCGCCTTATATGTCATCATTGCTCTTTTGCTTTTAGGGACTGCCCCACTCCTGTCTACACAGGCTTCGGAAAATAACCGCTACTACTTTAATGAAACGAACCATACTGTCACATATATTGACTTAAACGATGTTTTTGAGGGATATAATGGCAGCTTTGTGTTATACGATGCAGCCGAAGATTCATGGCAGATTTATAATAAAGAATATGCCACCGCACGTATATCCCCTGCTTCCACCTTTAAAATATACAGTGCTTTATTCAGTTTGGAATCCGGAATTATATCCTCTGAACAATCGTTGATTCCTTGGAATGGGCAGAACTATATGTATGACCTATGGAACGCTGACCAAACTTTAGAATCTGCTATGCAAAATTCCGTCACATGGTATTTTCAGGCACTTGACCAGCAATCCAGTTTGCCCTCCATAAAGGAGTATGTTAAGGAAATAGGCTACGGCAACCAGCTTGTTGAAGGCGACATATCCTCTTACTGGATCAATTCGGCACTGAAGATATCGCCTGTCGAACAGGTCGAAATGCTGACAAAATTATATTACAACCAGTTCGGATTTACACCGGAAAATATCAAAGCCGTCAAAGATTCCATCCGTCTTTATTCTATGGATGAAGGCATTCTTTCCGGAAAGACAGGCACGGAAGAAATAGATGGGCTTAATATCTCCGGCTGGTTCATTGGATATGTGGAAAGGGACAATCACACCTACTTCTTTGCCACAAATATCCAAAGCGACAAACTCGCTTCAGGCCCTCTTGCCACGGAACTTACTTTTTCTATTCTATCTGGTTTAAACTTATGGAATACCTATCAGGAATGAGGGGCGGACAGCTCCTCATTCTTTTCTGATAAGATTCACCTCTATAATCTCCGGAACGTTCAGAAAACGAAACGGATATTTTGTTAGTCCGATACCGCTGCTGACATACATTCCGGTAAAAGATTGTTATAATCTGATACAATATGAATCGCAATTTCCTTTGCCAACGGACTGGATACGTTCATACCATCTGTCCTTCCAAGACGCACGCAAAAATATAACTTCCCCTCTGCGGTTTCTGCAAATCCGGTAAACCATGCGTCAACAACAATGCCGTCTGCCTTGCCCATCCCCGTTTTCCCATAGACCGAAATATCTGTCCGATCCTGCTCCGTTACCAGCATGACCTGTTTCAGTTCATTTTGCGCTTCTTCTGAATATTCCGAATTTTCACCAAAGATGCGTTCCATTACCTCCGTCTGTTCTTTAGGGGAAATCAATAAAGACGATTCAATCCAAAATCCGGTTAAAGCCCGGTTATTATTGTTTGTATTCAGCCGTCCCTCCCAATCAGAAATATCACAATTGCCATACTGAAGTTTTTCCAATTCCTCCTGCATCCTGTCCTGCCCAATATCATCTATGAGCTGCCTGTAATACCACACGCAGGAGGTACGGAATGCTTCACTGAAATCAATATCCCTGTTCCAGTCCTCGTTCCAGAATACTTCGCCGCTCCATGTCCGGGTGGAATCCCCTGGCTCAAGGATTCCATGCTCCAGCGCGGTCAGGGAAGATATAATCTTAAAAGTGGAACAAGGCGACCGTCTGGCCTCTGCAAGCTCGTCATTATAGATTGTATACCTCCTGTTAGAAGCATCATATATCACCGCTGTTCCGTTCAGTCCGTTAAAATATTCCGACCAGTCTACGTGGGCAATCTCCGGCTCCGTTTCCATGTCTTCCGTATCATCTTCCGTTTCCTTTGTATTTTCCTCTAACGAAACATTGCCTGATTCCATTTCCTGCCGCTCTTTTTTTTCTTCCTCCATTTCTTCTTTTACATCTTCCACAACAATCCTTTCTTCTGTACTGCGTTCTTTCGAACAGCCCGTTAAAAAAACTGCGCATACAAATATCCAATATCCCAATTTAAATTAGTTGTTTCTCTGTAACTGTTCAGCATCCCCTATGAAAAGATAAACATAGGGTCGCCCGAAACCGC
>CAJUFB010000114.1 GCA_910585805.1 uncultured Acetatifactor sp. | reverse complement strand
GGCTGCACAAATCGAGCTTTTTAAGGTGTAAAATCAGCGGAAGTTAACATTTAGGAATTAGCCACTCCCGCTGTCATATATTCAAACATACCTGTCCTCCTCAACCATATTGTGTATATTATAATCGTTTAAACGAACAATATCAACTTTCTAAAGCCAAACGGGCATAAAGTTTCCAACATTATTACCTCGGGATGAATTAATGTAGTTGGAATTTTCCCCGGGAACTATAGTTAGGAAATGCCTCCAAATAACCTACGCAAGTCTGTTGCAGTATCTACAGATTTTATCAGGTTTACTCTAAACAAAATGCGTAGGTTATTTTCCGGCAGTTCCTTAAAGAAGTAAATCAGGCTTGCGAAAAGCTGAATGACACACTGGGAATTTCCGTAGAACTTCCTCAGTTTGTAAATATCATTGACTTCTTTGACTGACTCCTGTGGAATGATATTTTGATCGTATACCTTGCACTTTTGGTTCCTCAATTTCATGAATGCACCTTCAGAATTTATACTGCTTAACAGTAACCGTATGTTTCCCGGAGAAGGGGATTTGCGCCCGGGGCATGCAGTTGCGCAAAATATGGCAAGAGAGTTAGCAAGCATTGGGAAGATTTCCGGCAGTCCCTGTGATAAAATAGTTGCATAAACTGTATCCGGCAGGCATATTCTCCGGCAGGGAAAGCTTCCTGCGAATTTGCCGGACTGCCTGATGCAATGATTTCGCCGCTCTGCGGATACCGATTACGGAAGGCAGAGAAAATACGGACTGCGCGAAAGAGGAGGTTACAATGCTTTATATAGGAATTGATTTGGGAACATCGTCTGTCAAATTGCTTTTGATGGACAGCAGTGGGAAAATCGTCAATATTGTGACGGAAGAATATCCGGTATCCTATCCCCATCCCGGCTGGTCGGAGCAGAGGCCGGAGGACTGGTATGAGAAGACAGTGGCCGGCGTCCGGAAGCTGATCCGGGAAGCGGACAGGGAGCAGATAGCCGGCATCAGCTTCGGCGGCCAGATGCACGGCCTGGTGATCCTGGACAGGGACGACCAGGTAATCCGCCCGGCGATTCTCTGGAATGACGGCAGAACCGGCGAGGAGACGGCATATCTGAATACCACGATCGGGAAAGAGAAGCTTTCGGAATATACGGCCAACATCGCCTTTGCGGGCTTCACCGCGCCGAAGCTTCTCTGGGTCAGGAAGCATGAGCCGGAGAACTTTGCCAGGATTGCGAAAATCATGCTGCCCAAGGACTACCTGGCCTACAGGCTCACAGGTGTATTCTGCACGGACATGTCCGACGCTTCGGGGATGCTTTTGTTTGACGTAAAGAACCGCAGATGGTCCCGGGAGATGTGCGAGATCTGCGGCATCGCCCCGTCCCAGCTGGCAAAATGCTATGAAAGCTATGAGACGGTGGGGACGGTGCTCCCCCAGGTGGCGCGGGAACTGGGCGTTCCGGCCTCCGTAAAGGTGGCGGCAGGCGCGGGGGACAATGCGGCAGCCGCTGTGGGCACCGGCACAGTGGGGGACAACAGGTGCAACATTTCCCTGGGAACCAGCGGCACGATTTTCCTTTCGTCCAAGAAGTTTGGAGTTGACTCCAACAACGCCCTGCATTCCTTTGCCCATGCGGACGGAAACTATCATCTCATGGGCTGTATGCTCAGCGCCGCCAGCTGCAACAAATGGTGGATGGACGATATCACGGGCCGCGGGGATTACGGGGCGGAGCAGAAGGATATCACGGATTTGGGCGAAAACCATGTATTTTTTCTGCCCTACCTTATGGGAGAGCGGTCTCCCCATAACAACCCGGACGCCAGAGGCGTATTCATCGGAATGTCCATGGACACCACCAGGGCGGACATGACCCAGGCGGTACTGGAGGGCGTGGCCTTTGCCCTGCGGGATTCCCTGGAAGTGGCGAAGTCCCTGGGCCTTAGGATAGAAAGCACCAGAATCTGCGGCGGCGGGGCAAAAAGCCCGCTGTGGAAACGGATTGTGGCCAATGTGCTGAACCTGAAGGTGGAAATGATCGAAGTGGAAGAGGGGCCGGCCCTGGGAGGCGCCATGCTGGCAGCCGTGGCCTGCGGGGAATTCGGCAGCGTGGAGGAAGCGGCGGAGAAACTGGTAAAGGTGACGGACGCCATAGAGCCGGAACCGGAACTGGCGGAGAAATATGAACGTCAGTACCGGAAGTTCAGGGAAATCTATCCGGCCTGCAAACCATTGTTTGAAATCATCAAATAAAAACTGCCTTTTGGAAAAGTGTTAATTACAGCCTTTCAGACAGTCAGACCAACAGGAACCAACAGGTTTTGGCCTGTCCGGGGCAGGAGGAAGAGAAGATGGCATATTTACTGAATTATACAAGACAGCCGGTCAATGAGAAGATTTACGATCCCAGACTGGCATACAGCATGCACCTTGCAATCAGCGAGGACGGCAGAGAGTATCAGGCGCTGAACCATAACAGCGGCGTACTGTTTGCGAAAGCCACAGAGAATGAGGACGGTTCCCTGAACGCAAAGAGCCTGAAAAATCCATGGCTGTTTGCGCTGCCCCATGGAGGCTACGGGGTAGCGGCAGTCCGTGTGGAAGGGGACGGGGAGGCGGATGCCCTCAGCAGGGGCAGCGTGCTCCTGTTTGCAACAGAGAATTTGACGGAATATCGTGAACTTGGGCTGCTGAAGCTTGGAGCGGAGTACATAGAGCAGGTGGCATGCATGGGCCTGCCGGAGACGGGAACGATTCGGATCGTCTGGCAGGAACAGACGGGAAACTGCTTTTCAAGTGAGATCAGAAGTCTGGAGGAGCGGGAACTGATCCGGGTTCCGGTCAAATGTGAGGGCATTTCCCAGGGGATTTTCCGGACGGAGGACATTTCCGCCCCCGCACAGCAGAAGCAGGCAGGCTCCCCGGAAGAAGGGGAAGCAGGCCTGCGGAATCTGCCTGCGGAGACGGCGATAGAGGGAGCGGTGCCCCGGAATGCCATCGAAATACCGGAAGAGACGGCGGAAAAGCTGCGAAAGAGCCTGCTGACGCCTGTGAACACCGGGGTGGAGTTCCCGGAGCAGATTCAGGCCGCGAATCTCCGGGAGCTTGAAGGGTACCTGGCCAGGGCGCTCTACAGCGACGGAAGCAGCGCCTGGAAACGCATTGACTGGAATTTGTCGGAGGTGGACTTTTCGCGGAAAGGAACCTATGCCCTCACCGGGAAGGTACATCAGGAGCATTATGCATTCCCCATTGCCTATGACCGGGCAGACCCCTGTATCGGGAGATGGGGCGGAAAATATTACTTTATTGCCACCAATGATGCGGACGGCAACCGGACCCTTTACATCCGGGAGGCGGATACCATTCCGGGGCTTCTGGAAGCGGAGGAGCATCTGCTCCTGGACAGCGAGACCTATCCGGGAATCGGAGGGCTGCTATGGGCGCCGGAATTCCATGAGATAAACGGCAGGCTCTACATTTTCCATGCGGCCACGCCGGGAGAGTTCTTCTGGGAGGAGAGCCATGTGATGGAACTGAAAGAAGGGGGGAATCCCATCCGCCGGGAGGACTGGTCGGCGCCGAGGCGCGTGGTCAGAAAGGACGGAAGCGATCTCTGCGAGGCCGGAAAGGAGATTACCCTGGACATGACCTGTTTCGAATGGCAGGGCGAGTATTACGCGGTCTGGTCCCAGAGGCAGTTCCTTCCGAAGGATCTGGGGGCCTGGCTGTACATTGCAAAGCTTGATCCGAAGGAGCCCTGGAAGCTGCTCACTGACCCGGTCATCCTGTCCAAGCCGGAGTACGGATGGGCGAACAACCATACTTTTGTGGACGAAGGACCGTTTGCGCTGCCCCGGGAGGAAAGGCTGTACCTGACATTTTCCAGTGCGGCAGTGGACACTTCCTATGTGGTGGGCCTGCTTTCCATCGAAAAGGGCCTGGATTTACTGGATGCCGGTAACTGGAAGAAAAAGAATTACCCGATCCTGACCTCCAGAAGCGTGGCGGGAGAATTCGGCACGGGACATAATGCCTATGTGACGGACGAGGACGGGACAGTGTGGAACAGCTACCATGCCAGGCCCGGCGTGGACGGCGTGCGCAGCAGCGGTATTCGGCGGGTGCATTTCAACGCGGCAGGGGAGCCTGTCCTGGATATGACGGAGGAACTGGATGTGCGGGAAGCGTACAGCAAGGTAAAGACACTGCTGACAGTGAGGTAAGGCGGGAGAAATCCACACATTCAGAACAAATGTTCCTGTTTATCCGGCAAGACAGCCGTACGCCATACCTGTAACAGGGCAAAGCAAAAAGCCGGGGTAGCAGGGCAAAACAAAAAGCTGGGGTAGCAGGGCAAAACAAAAAGCCGGGGTAGCAGGGCAAAGCAAAAAGCCGGGGTAGCAGGGCAAAGCAAAAAGCCGGGGTAGCAGGGCAAAACAAAGAGACGAAACAACAGGAAGAAACAAAGACACAAAACAAAGAAAAGAAACAAAGAACAAAGAAACAAAACCAAAAACAGGAGGATACATAACATGAGCGATTTGTCAAACACAAACAATCTGCCCCAGGTAAAAATCGGCGTAGTGGCGGTAAGCCGGGACTGCTTCCCGGAATCCTTATCGGTAAACCGGAGAAAAGCGTTGATGGAAGCGTACACTGCCAGATACGGCACAGAGGGCGTATACGAATGCCCGGTGTGCATCGTGGAGAGCGAAATCCACATGGTACAGGCGCTGGAAGACATCAAGGCGGCAGGCTGCAATGCCCTCTGTGTCTATCTGGGGAATTTCGGCCCGGAGATCAGCGAGACTCTTCTCGCGAAGCACTTCGACGGCCCTGCCATGTTCATCGCCGCCGCGGAGGAAACCCAGGGGAATCTGGTGGGCGGCAGGGGTGATGCCTACTGCGGCATGCTTAACGCAAGCTATAATCTGAAGCTCAGGAATGTAAAAGCCTACATCCCCGAATATCCCGTGGGGACGGCGGCGGAATGCGCGGATATGCTCCATGAGTTCCTGCCCATCGCCAGAGCCATCATCGGCCTGGCCGATCTGAAGATCATCAGCTTCGGCCCCAGGCCTCTGAACTTCCTTGCATGCAATGCGCCCATCAAGCAGCTTTACAACCTGGGCGTGGAGATCGAGGAGAACTCGGAACTGGATCTGTTCGAGGCATTTAACAAACATGCCGGGGATGCCCGCATTCCCGATAAAATAAAGGAAATGGAAGCGGAGCTGGGCGCAGGCAATTTAAAGCCGGAGGTGCTGCCGAAACTGGCACAGTATGAACTGACCCTGCTTGACTGGGTGGAAGCCCACAGAGGGTACCGGAAATATGTGGCCATTGCCGGAAAATGCTGGCCTGCATTCCAGACCCAGTTCGGCTTCGTCCCCTGCTTTGTCAACAGCCGCCTGACCGGTATGGGAATCCCCGTGTCTTGCGAGGTGGACATATACGGCGCTCTGAGTGAATTTATCGGAACCTGTGTCAGCCAGGATGTGGTGACGCTTCTGGATATCAACAACAGCGTGCCGGATGATATGTATCAGGAAGCGATCAGGGATAAATTTGGCTACAGGCATGAGGAGACTTTCATGGGCTTCCACTGCGGCAACACCTGTTCCAGGAAACTGGCCTCCTGCAGCATGAAATACCAGATGATCATGGCGCGGACTCTGCCGGAGGAAGTGACCCAGGGCACACTGGAGGGAGACATCCTTCCCGGGGACATTACCTTCTACCGCCTGCAGAGCACGGCGGACTGTAAGCTCCGCGCCTATATTGCCCAGGGAGAAGTGCTGCCTGTGGCCACAAAGTCCTTCGGCGGCATCGGTGTGTTCGCGATTCCCCAGATGGGACGTTTCTACCGCCATGTACTGATCGAGAAGAACTATCCTCATCACGGCGCCGTGGCATTCGGCCATTACGGGAAAGCGCTGTATGAAGTGTTCAAATATATCGGAGTGCCTGTGGAGGACCTGAATTTCAATCAGCCAGAGGGGATGCTGTATCCGACGGAGAATCCCTTTGCATAACTTCTGTGAGCAGAAACGAAAAAAGGAAATAGTGGGATCGATGATACAGTATTTTTCAGTTTCCAAAAAGTGAGGTTAAAAATGGACAACTTAGAATTACAAAAACATGCAAATGACATCCGGAAAGGGATCATCACCGCAGTCCACAGCGCAAAGGCAGGGCATCCGGGAGGCTCCCTTTCCTCTGCGGATGTGTTCACCTATCTGTATTTTGAGGAGATGCAGATTGACCCTGCCGACCCGGACCGGGAGGACAGGGACCGGTTTGTGCTCTCCAAAGGACATAATTCCCCGGGACTCTATTCCGCACTGGCGTACAGGGGATTTTTCCCGGCGGAGGATCTGGCCACCTTCCGTAAGCTTGGTTCTTACCTGCAGGGGCATCCCTGCATCCACATCCCGGGGGTGGATATGTCCTCCGGTTCCCTGGGACAGGGGATCTCCGCCGCTGTGGGCATGGCCCTGGGCGCGAAAATGGACGGTAAGGATTTCCGGGTCTACACCCTTCTGGGAGACGGCGAGATTCAGGAAGGCCAGGTATGGGAGGCCGCCATGCTGGCGGGATTCCGTAAACTGGATAACCTGTGCGTCATCGTGGACAATAACGGGCTGCAGATCGACGGCCCTGTTGACAAGGTCTGCTCCCCCTACCCCATAGACAAAAAGTTCGAAGCCTTCAACTTTCATGTCATCCATGTGAATGCCCATGATTTCAGCGAGCTGCGCAGAGCATTCAGAGAAGCCAGGGAGACGAAGGGCATGCCCGCCTGCATCCTGCTCCACAGCACAAAGGGCAAGGGCGTATCTTTCATGGAAAATAACGTGGACTGGCACGGAAAAGCGCCTGACGATGCGGAATACGCGGCGGCGATGGCCGATCTGGAGAAGATCGACAGGCAGCTGCAGGAGAAACCGCTTATGGCTGCTGCGGAGAAGACAGATGGACAGCCGGAGGGGTTAGAGCCGGCTAACACGGAGAGGGCAGGCATGGAATCAGGAAAGGAAGGTGAGAAATAATGGCGGAGACAATGCAGAAAGAGACGGCAGGGGTACAAGGAGCCGCAGCAAAAGAGCCTGAAACAAAAAAGCCCCCGAAAAAAGTGGCCACCCGGGAAAGCTACGGCAACGCCCTGAGAGAACTGGCGGAGGAATTTCCCGATCTGGTGGTGCTGGACGCCGATCTGGCAGCGGCCACGAAAACCAGTATTTTCAAAAAGGCATTTCCGGAAAGGCATATCGACTGCGGCATCGCGGAGGCGAATATGATGGGCGTGGCGGCAGGGCTTTCCCTGGTGGGCAAGATTCCCTTTGTAAGCTCTTTCGCCATGTTCGCGGCAGGCCGGGCCTTTGAGCAGGTCCGCAACTCCGTGGGTTATCCCCATCTGAACGTGAAGATCGGCGCCACCCATGCGGGGATTACCGTGGGAGAGGACGGCGCTTCCCATCAGTGCAACGAGGACATTGCCCTAATGCGCACCATCCCCGGCATGGTAGTGATGTGCCCGGCGGACGATGTGGAGGCAAAGGCGGCGGTCCGGGCAGCCCTGGAGTACCGGGGTCCCGTGTATATCCGTTTCGGACGTGCGGCGGTACCTGTGATCAATGACAGGCCGGACTATCGGTTTGAGATCGGCAGGGGCGCCGTGGTCCGCCAGGGCACGGATGTGACCATTGTGGCCACGGGTATCTGTGTGGATTCCGCTCTGGGCGCGGCGGAGAAGCTGGCGCAGGAGGGGATCAGCGCGGAGGTGGTCAGCATCTGCACCATCAAGCCCCTGGACGAGGAGATTATTCTGCGCAGCGCCAAAAAGACAGGGAAAGTGGTGACTGTGGAGGAACACAGCGTCATCGGAGGCCTGGGCAGCGCGGTCTGCGAAACCCTGAGCGCCAGATTTCCCGTTCCGGTGAAAAGGCTGGGAATGCAGGATGTCTTCGGGGAATCCGGTTCCGCGGCGGAATTGCTTCGGAAGTACCGCCTGGATGCGGAGGGCGTCTATGAATCGGTGAAAGAAAGCTACCCGGAATTGTCCGCAGAATCTTCCGGCGGCAAGGGCGGCGCCCCACAGAGTTAAAGGCGGAGAGGAATACCAGATACGGATAAATGTCACAAATCCTGTCACGAGAGCCGGGCGTGGGATGACAGAAGGGACAGGACACCAAATCTGCGCATACCGCGGCCGGGATTATCAACAGGCGCGTTCGGTTTTAACCGGATGAAGGGAATTGAGTGGGGCAGCCCGGGCAGGAGAAAGCCCGGTCACAGCCCCATTCCGCTTTTCGCCCTGTATTCGGTGGGCGTGCAATGCTTTATCTGTTTGAACAGGCGGTTAAAGGTGGAGAGGCTGGCGTAGCCGGAACGCAGGGCTATCTCCGTTATGGAAAGGTCGGGGGCAGCCAACAGTTCCTCGGCAGCTTTTAAGCGCCTGTGGTTCAGGTACTCATTGAAGGTCAGGGAAGTATATTGCTTGAACAATCGGGAGAAATGGAATTTGCTGAATCCTGCCAGAGCGGCCACGTTCTCCAGATTCAGGTCTTCCGTATAATGGGTGTCGATGTAATTCAGTATATTGCTGAACTTTTTCGCGTACTCCCTTTGCTTGGGTATGCCGATATTGGAAAACAGATCGTGTTTCTGAAGGTAATTCTGCCCAAGTTTCACAAAGAGATTCAGCAGCAGCGAATATATCTTCAGCTCCGCAAATTCATTCTGGCGGAAATATTCATCTTTTATCTGCATCAGTGTATCATGAGTGGCATCGTATGCCTGGGGATAGGCATCCCGGGTTATGTAAAGAGGCTGCAGCAGCAAAGGCTGAAGACCGGAAAAGCTCTTCAGCTTTGTGATCATGGTCATATCAAAGAGGAAAATAAAGCGTTTCCCATTCTCCGGGGCTGTGAGCGAATGAATCTCGCTCATGGGGATCACGAGGATTTCATCGGGCTGGATGTGGTAAAAAGCATTGTTCACATCTGCGTCATAATAATTCTCCAGCGGCAGGATGATTTCCATGGCGGTATGCCAATGGGGGCCATAGCAATCATTCTGTTCGTTGTACCAGATGCGGACAGTGGCATTCTTATGGAACTGGATGATTTCATGTGTGTCAGTCAGTTCACGGTTTCCGGCCCAGTCGTGGTTTGCCTCATAATAATCAAAATCATCTTTTCTCGTTGTCGGTATACTCATACGCACTGTGCTCCTGCTGTTTGATTGCCGGTTCCTTAATGCTGGGATATGCGCATATTGCTTGCATGTCCTGGCCGCTTTCGGCAAAAGAGAATAAAAATGAAATCGCGGCCCATATAAAATCGGCTTTTTGTACAATGCCATTTTAGCATCATTAAGGAAATAAGTAAATGATAATCATAAAAAATCGTCAAATTCATGAAAAGTAAGCAAAATATGGGAAGAAGAAAGCAAAATGTGATTAGATTGTTTTTTAGAGAAAGTTTAGAATAAATTTATCAAATTACAACGGTCAGTGAATACAGGGAGGTGCGTATGAGAGACTCTGTGAAGAAGATTGTTTTATCCGGGGGGGTGGTTCTGGCAGTCGGAACCTGGCTCCTGATAAAAAGCCTGAATCAGGTGAATGATTTCAGAGACAAGTATGAGGGGTATGACCTGAATGCTGACGTGGAAGGCACAGTCAGGGAGGGGACTTATACCCGCTATCAGAATGCCCATGCGGATGCGCCATATCCGGATAAGGATGTGGAAGTGCCCCTGCCGGATTATGTATCGGGAGAGAATGTGGAGGTGTACAGTACATACGAAGGCGTGGACAATGCGCTGTATACCGGTGAAGGCTCTTCCGTTACATGGGAGGTGGAGATACCGGAGAGCGGACT
This sequence comes from uncultured Acetatifactor sp., assembly GCA_910585805.1. GTDB lineage: Bacteria > Bacillota > Clostridia > Lachnospirales > Lachnospiraceae > Acetatifactor. Next base: position 1,484 of record CAJUFB010000114.1, on the reverse strand, counting down.
CTACAATGTCTGCCTGGAGTATATGACGGTGGAATCCAGGGGCGTTGCCATTGAGCGGGCGTTATACATAAACGGGGAGCTGCCCTTTGACGACGCGGCCAATATGGCTTTTTCCAGACTGTGGATGGACGGCGGCGAGGTCAGGGTGGATAACCAGGGCAATGAAATCCGTCCCACCCAGGTTGAGGCCTATGCATGGCAGCGGGCTTACTGCAGGGACGATATGGGCTATATTTCCGAACCCTATGAATTCTATCTGGAAAAGGGCAGGAACGAACTCACTCTTGAGGCCGTGAACGAGCCCATGGTCATCGGGAAACTGAGCATTACCGCTGTGAAAGAACTCCCTTCCTATGAAGAATATCTGGAGTCGCAGACGGGAAGCGCAGCCTCCGGCGAGGGGCTGGCCTATGTGCAGACGGTGCAGGGGGAGGACGCATCTCTGCGTTCCGAGTCTTCCCTGTATGCAAAGTATGACAGGTCGTCGCCTACCACACAGCCCAACAGCGTCACCAAAACAATCCTGAACTATACGGGCGGGGATGCATGGAGCAGCCCGGGGCAGTGGATTCAGTGGGAGTTCCAGGTGCCGGAGGACGGTTTTTACCATATCACGGTGAAGGGCCGTCAGAATTATTCCAGAGGAAGTGTATCAGCCAGAAGTCTGCAGATAGACGGGGAGGTTCCTTTTGCGGAAGTGGGGGAAATACCTTTTGAATATGACAATGACTGGGACTGCATGACTCTGTGCAGTGAGGAGGGCGAGCCCTACCGCTTCTGGCTGAAAGCGGGTGAACACACGCTTAGACTGGAAGCAACCCTGGGGCAGCTGGGCACCATTCTGGAAGAGCTGGAGGATTCCACTTACCGGCTGAACCAGATGTACAGAAAGATTCTGGTCTACACGGGAGCCACACCCGACAAATACCGGGATTACAACCTGGGTCAGGTATATCCGGAGGTCCTTGAGGCCATGTCACTGGAATCCAGGCGGCTGTACAAGATCGTGGATGACATGGTTGCCCTGACCGGGCAGAAAGCGGATAAGATCGCCACCGCCCAGACTCTGGCGCAGCAGCTGGAGCGGTTTGTGGATAAACCGGAAAAGATCACTCTGGAATTCACCACATTTAAAGATAATATCACTGCCCTGGGCACGGCGGTCCTGGGGATGAGCGAGACCAAGCTGGATGTGGATTATCTTGTGGTCAGCGGAGAAAAGGGAGAGGTAAAGAAGGATAAGGCGGGGGCCTTTGCCAGGGCATGGCATGAAATCAAGTCTTTTGGCGCTTCCTTTGTGGTTGACTACGATGCTGTGGGAGATGTGTACGACGAGAGTGAAGCAGGAGACGTGGTGAAGGTGTGGGTGCTCACCGGACGGGATCAGGGCACCATCCTCAAGAATATGGTGGACGATTCCTTCACGCCTCAGACAGGCGTGAAGGTGAATGTGGAAATTGTGGGGGCGGATGCCCTGCTCAGCG
>CAJUFB010000113.1 GCA_910585805.1 uncultured Acetatifactor sp. | reverse complement strand
ATACTACCAGAATAGGAGACTAATTATAAGACGCCGATTATTTGCCGCTTACGATCTTTTCCCGGCTATCACGGAGTGGATACGGCGCATGGCAGGATGAGACGGTTTTTTCCACAGAAAAAGAGACCACCCGCCGGCAGTCTCCGTTCTTTATAACATTTTCCGTATCTTAGCCTTTAATCTCTGCAGCGCATTGTCCGTGGACTTCTCGTCACGCCCCAGCACCCTGGCGATCTGGCTGTAGCTCATCCCGGTAAGATACAGGTCCAGCACCTGTTTCTCGAAATCGCTGAGTTCCTCCTCAATCACTTTCTCCAGATAGGCCACCCGTTCCTTGTCCAGGAACATTTCCTCCGGGTTCAGTTCGCTCCTGTCTGCCAGAAATTCCGCTACATTCAAACCATCCCTGTCATCACCGGAAGCCTCCCCGTACAGAGGCACATAAGTATTCAGCGGCAGATGCTTCTGTCTCCTGGAAGCCTGTACCGCCGTATACATCTGACGATTGATACACAATTCCGCAAACGTAACGAAACTGGCATCCCTGCCCATATCGTAATCCCTGACTGCCTTGAACAGCCCTATCATCCCCTCCTGAATAAGGTCCTCGCTGTCCGCTCCCAGGATGAACATGGATTTCGCCTTGCTGCGCACCAGATTTTTGTACTTGTCGCAGATATAGTCCATGATGGCCTCCTCCCCCCGGCGAAGGCGGTCAATCAGCTCATCGTCATTGTATTGTCTGTAATTCGAATATCTGTCTGCCATATCACCCGCTCTTTTCCACCCTGTGGACTATGCTTTCTCCTCTGCTGCTTTCTGCTCGTTTCTGTGCTCCGCCTGGTGAGCCCTTCTATCCAGTACGGGACACTGCTTGTACCTGGCACCGGCAAAGCCTGCGTTCAACCACGCTTTTTCTAAGAATACCTGCCATTACTGTCAGGAGTCCCTTGCCATATAACGCCATTTTATACAGGTTCTCTACTATCCCAGGCGCTGCCGCACAATTTCATATGCCAATACCCCCGCCGCGACGGAAGCATTCAGGGAATCGATATTCCCTTTCATGGGAATGGCCGCAGACATATCGCACTTCTCCTTCACAAGCCTGCCCACGCCCTCTCCCTCGCTGCCGATGACCAGGCCGATGGGGCCTTTCAGGTCAAGCCGGTACATAGGCGTACCTTCCATGTCCGCACAGACGAACCACAGTCCCTCTTCTTTCAGCTCCTCGATTGTCTTGGCCAGATTGGTGACCTTCGCCACCGGGGTATAGTTCAGCGCTCCGGCGGAGGTTCTGGCCACGGTGGCTGTCAGTCCCACCGCCCGGTTCTTCGGTATGATGACACCGTGGGCACCCGCCAGGTTAGCGGTACGGATAATAGCGCCCAGGTTGTGGGGATCCCCGATATTGTCAAGCAAAATCAGGAAGGGCGGCTCCTGCTTCTCTCTGGCTGCCTGGAGCATATCCTCCACGGATGCATATTCGTAAGCTGCCGTGACAGCGATCACCCCCTGATGTCTGCCCGATTCCGACATCTGGTCCAGGCGTTCCTTTTCCACATATTTTATCATTGCGGCGTTCTTCTGAGCTTCCCGCTTTATGGACAGCACCGGGCCGTCGTGACAGCCGTCCTGGATGTAAAGTCTGTCTATGGGCCTGCCTGCCCGAAATGCCTCCATAACGGCATTCCGTCCCTCTATGACGGCAGTATCGCCATTTTCTTCGAAAGCGTCCCCCGCCCTGTTCCTCCGCTCTTCCGCAGCCTTTTCCGCAGCGGCTTTTTCCCTGGCGTACCTGTCCCCGCTCTTTGCGTCCGTCACTTTTGCCTCTGTCTGATACCCGGCACCATTCCCCGCTTTTCTCCCGGCTTTCATCTCCGATTTAAAACCGGTGCCTTTTCCGGCTCTTCTTCCGGCTTTCGTCTCCGTGCCAGCCCCGGGCTTTTTCCCGGCTTGTCCTGCCGCTCTTCCGGAAGTCCTGCCCCTGTCCCCTGCTTTGTATTCTCTATATGACATATCTTGTCCTTTCTTTCCTCAGAAACTGTCTTGCGGACGCAACACTTCCCCTGGATATCCCCCGAAAAGCTGCGTCCTCTGCATTATATTTCCATCCCGGCCAGCGCGATGCCCTTTTTCACCAGTTCCAGGGCGCGATCCATATTGTCCGTCAGATACAGGTAGCCTATCAATGCTTCAAAACCGGTGGCCTTCAGGTAATCTGATACACTGGCGTTTTTGGCTGTTGTGTGTGGTTTCGCATTCTTTCCTCTATGGAATATCGTTTTTTCTTCCTCTGTGAGGATTTCGGAAAGGGCCTGCACTATTTTTGCCTGTGCCGTGGCGCTGACATATTTTACAGTAATCCGGTGCAGATCATTGACCGGGCGATTTCCCTTTCCGATTACCACCGTGCGTATGATCAGGTCATAGACCACATCGCCCATGTACGCCAGGCTCAGGGCAGAATAGGAGCGAATATCCTGGCGCCTGCCGGGGAATGTACAGGCGATTTCTTCCCGAAAACTGCATACGGAATCTTTCTTTCCCTTTTCGCTCACAGAACTTCCGCCCGCTTTCCCATTGCCCCCGCAAAATGCATTCGTCACAGCTTCCGCCCCGGGCCCTTTTTCTTCTCCCGCAGATTCGCCTGCATCCACTGTCGGCAAAGCCACCTCTCCCGCTTTCACAGCCGGCAAAGCGCCTGCCTTTATTCCCCTTTCTTCCATGAACTGTCCATCTTCCACTTCACGCCCTCCCGGGTATCTTCCAGAATGATCCCTTTCGCCAGCAATTCACTGCGGATCTCGTCAGCCCTGGCAAAGTTCTTCTCCTTCTTTGCCGCCCTGCGTTCCTCAATCTTTCCCAGGATATAGCTTTCCAGTTCCGTATCCACTTTGTTCTCCGCTTCCTTTTCCGCATGGGCCGTGGTCAGATCCAGACTCAGCACCCTGTCAAAATCCTCCGCCAGGGCATATTTTGCAGCGTCTGACATATCTTCCTTCAGCATGTCGTAGAGCACCGTGATCGCCATGGATGTATTCAGGTCATCACAGAGCGCAGCCTCAAATTTCTGTTTATATGCATCAAATTTCTCCCTGTCCACTTCCCCTTCTCTTTTCAGGCTGCCGATGCGTTTCACCAGCTTGTCATAGGCAGCTACCGTATTGTCCAGCGTCTCATAGGAGAACTCCAGCGGCTTGCGGTAATGGGACTGCAGACAGAAAAAGCGATACACTCTGGGATCATATCCTTTGGATTCCAGCAAAGACAGTGTGAGAAACTCTCCTTTGGATTTGCTCATCTTTCCTGTCTTGTCCGTCAGATGGTGTACATGGAACCAGTAATTGCACCATTTATGTCCCAGATAAGCCTCGCTCTGGGCAATTTCGTTGGTATGATGGGGAAAGATATTGTCCACGCCGCCGCAGTGGATGTCCATATATTCACCCAGATGCTTCATACTGATGCAGGAGCATTCAATGTGCCAGCCGGGATACCCTGTTCCCCAGGGGCTCTCCCATTTCAAGGCCTGGTCTTCGAACTTGGATCTGGTAAACCAGAGTACGAAATCATTCCGGTTCCTCTTGTTGGCATCCTCTTCCACATCCTCCCGGACACCCACCAAGAGCTCTTTCTCTGTCTGAGAAGAGAAGACATAGTAGTCTTCCAGCCTGGATGTGTCGAAATACACATTGCCTCCGGCCAGATAGGCATACCCTTTTTCCAGCAGCGCTTCCACCATATGGATAAACTCCGGAATGCAGTTTGTGGCAGGCTCCACTACGTCGGGCTTCTTGATGTTCAGCTTTTCACAGTCCCCGAAAAAGGCGTCTGTGTAGAATTTCGCGATCTCCATCACGGTCTTATGCTCGCGCTTCGCGCCCTTGAGCATTTTATCTTCCCCGGTGTCCGCATCGGAAGAAAGATGCCCCACATCGGTAATATTCATCACCCGCTTCACATCATAACCCATGTAGCGAAGCGTCTTCTCCAGCACATCTTCCTCGATATAGCTTCGCAGATTGCCGATATGGGCAAAATGATAAACCGTGGGGCCGCAGGTGTACATTGCCACCCTGCCGTCCTCATTTGGGATAAATTGCTCCACCTTTCTGTTCAGCGTGTTGTAAAACTGTAATTTGTTCTCCATTTTATCTCCTCTCCGTTACAGCCTGATTCTGGCTGCTTTTTACAAATCAAATGTCCTGTATCATGCCGCCTGCGATCTCAGCCCTTCCCCTCACCCTGCAGCAACCTTACCTGACTTTCCAGTTCCAGTATACGGTTTATCATCTCCGAATTGGCACGCTGCAGATTGGCGATATCTTCCTTCACCGGATCCGGCAGATCTGTATGATTCATGGTTTCCTGCGGCAGCGCCATGTTGTTGCGCTTCACCACACGCCCCGGCACCCCCACCACAGTGGAACCGGGAGGCACTTCGCTCAGCACCACGCTTCCGGCGCCTATCTTGGAATTATCCCCTATGGTAAAGGAACCCAGCACCTTTGCCCCGGCGCTGATCATTACATTGCTGCCGATGGTAGGATGGCGCTTTCCGTGCTCCTTGCCCGTTCCGCCTAATGTCACCCCCTGATAGAGAGTCACATTGTCCCCGATGACGGTGGTCTCGCCTATAATGACTCCATTACCGTGGTCAATGAAAAAACCTTTTCCAATCCTGGCGCCCGGATGGATTTCGATCCCTGTCCTGCGCACCCCTCTCTGGGAAACCCATCTGGCCCAGAAAAAATGCCCTTTCAAGTACAATTTATGGGCAATCCGGTAATGCAGCATGACTTTAAAGCTGGGGTACAGAAAGACTTCCATGGCGGAATGGATCGCCGGGTCCCGTTCCCTGACAATCCTGATTTCTTCTGTGATGTTACTGATCAATCCCATGCAATCACTTCCTTTTTCCTATCCTGTTTCCTGCCGGCTCTCCCTCCGCCGTCTCGGAAATAAAACTGAGAGGCGGTTCTTCTTTTAGATGCTTATTCTATACTCACGAGCGATGAAATTTGCCACAATGTCCCCGGCATCTTTCGCTCGTGAGTCGGGATGCCTGGCAAGTTTCAATGATCGTCAGTATAAATAAAAAACGCGGCAAATCCATCCCTCTAGAGACGAATTTATCCGCGGTTCCACTCTGTTTAGAGGCTTTCATCAGCCCCTCCCTCAACGCGTATAACGCACGCCTGCGAATCTGCCTACTCTCTCATCAGTCACGAAATCCTGTATACAATGTGCGAATTTTCGCAAATCCGTTTTGTAATCACAGCTGCTCATTCGTGTCCGTCCATTGTTCGGCAGACCTGCTCCCGGATGCACTTCCTTTTCCCCCGGTGAGGACTGCTTCCAGCTTACTAAGGAAGTGTCTGCAAATAACCGCTGCATATTCATAGCGAGTTTTATTGTATTTCCCGGTTTCTGCCTGAATAAGCTGCAACGGTTATTTTCCGACAATTCCTAAACAGTCCCTCTCTGACACCTGACCGGAACGAAATCCCTCTGCGGCACTCCGCCCCTAAGAAAAGTACTCTCTCCGTTCTCTGCATTTGACTTTGAAATTTTTCGGAAATTGCCGTTAAGCATTCCTTTCTAACAGAATATGCAAAAAATGGGATTCTGTCAATATTTTTTTCTTTTTACTTTATTTTCGGACACCCGCTGCAGCCGCCGCAGCCTTCCTGAACCGGTCTTGCATTCATGTCAAAAGGCGAGGCCAGCAGACAGACAGCCTGGGCTGAGATCCCCTGGCCGCTTCCCGTAAAACCAAGACCCTCCTCGGTGGTGGCCTTCACATTGACATGCTCCGTATCCACCCCCAGCACCCTGGCGATATTTTCCCGCATGGCGTCAATATACGGCCGCATTTTAGGCGCCTGAGCGATGATCGTCGCATCGATATTTTCTATGAAGAAACCCTTCTCCAACAGAAGCGCTCCCACCTTTTCCAGCAATATCATGGAAGATATCCCCTTGCAGGCAGGGTCATTGTCCGGAAAGTGCTTTCCGATATCTCCCAGCGCCGCCGCTCCCAACAGAGCGTCCATCACGGCATGGAGAAGGACATCCGCGTCCGAATGCCCCAGGAGCCCTTTCTCATAGGGAATCCTCACGCCCCCCATGATAAGCTCCCGGTTTTCCGCCAGCCTGTGTACGTCATATCCCATTCCAATCCTCATTCTACACCATTCTCCATACCCTGATCCATACTTTGCGCCGAAACTGCTCCCTTATTTCTTCTTTTTCTTTTTGGGAAAGGAAAATGCAAGCCCTTTCTCACTGCCGTCCATCTTCACATCCCGCGCTTTGGAAGAACGATCCCGCCTGCGGCTGTCCCGGTTTTCCTCACGGCTGCGTCTGCGGCGTTCATCTCCGCTTTCCTCTCGAACGCCTCTCCAGCGGCTTTCTCCGCTTCCTTCACGTCCGCTTCTCCGGCGGCTGTCCCCGCTTTCCTCACGTCCGCCTCTCCAACGGCTTTCTCCGCCTTCCTCACGTCCGCTTCTCCAACGGCCTTCTCCGTTTTCCTCACGTCCGCTTCTCCGGCGGCTGTCCCCGCTTTCCTCACGTCCGCTTCTCCGGCGGCTGTCCCAACTCTCCTCACGTCCGCGCCTGCGGCGGCTGTCACGGCCATCGCGCCTCCGCTTATCGCCGAAACGTCCGCTTCTGCTCTCATAATCGTCCACCGCAATCTCAGGTCCTCTGTCCCCGATTTCCATCTTCAGCATGGCTGCGGCCAGCTCCAGGATATCACACTCCTCCGCATCCAGTTTCCGCTGCAGATAGCTCTTCATCAGCTCGATATCCTCATGCTCATGAAGCTCCCAGGCCCGGTTCAGATATTTATCCGCTTTTGCCTTCAGCACCTTGGATGCTCCAGGCAGCTTCTTCTCCTCGATGGTAGTCTTGCAGAAACGCTCGATCTGCCGGATACGGAAAATCTCTTTTCCGCTGACAAAGGTAAAGGAGCGTCCCGTCTTACCCGCACGGCCGGTTCTGCCGATCCGGTGCACATAATATTCATTGTCCTGGGGCAGGTCATAATTAATGACCACCTCCACATCATCCACATCGATCCCCCGGGCAGCCACATCCGTAGCAATGAGAATATTCGTACTTCCGTTCCGGAATCTCCCCATCGCCACATCGCGCAGATGCTGGGACATGTCACCATGCAGTCCTTCCGCCTGGAAGCCTGCTTTCTTCAGCACCTCCGCCAGTTCGTCCACCTTAATCTTCGTATTGCAGAAGATCAGCCCCAGCCTGGGCTGGTAATATTCCAGCAGACGGATACAGGCGGCATCCTTATCCTGGCTTTTCACCTTGTAGTATCTCTGAGATACCAGAGGAATGGTCAGTTCCTTAGACGCCACTCTCACCAGCCTGGCATTCTTCTGAAACTTATCCGCAATGTCCAGAATCGGCCTGGGCATGGTAGCGGAGAAAAGGGCTGTCTGATGCTCACCCGGGATCTCTCCCAGGATCAGCTCCATATCCTCCCTGAATCCCATATCCAGCATCTCATCCGCTTCGTCCAGAACCACCATGTTCACATGGTCCAGCTTAATGGTGTGGCGTCTCATATGATCCATCACCCGTCCCGGCGTGCCCACAATGATCTGGGTGCCCCGCAGTCCGGTGATCTGCTTCCGGATCTCCTGTCCTCCGTACACCGGAAGCACCTTAATGCCATGCATATACCTGGCGATGCTGCGAATCTCATCCGCCGCCTGCATTGCCAGTTCTCTGGTGGGACAGAGAATAATGGTCTGGAGGCTGCGAAGCTCCGGGTCTATCTTCTGCAGGGTGGGGATGGCAAAAGCGGCTGTCTTTCCCGTTCCCGTCTGGGCCTGTCCTATGATGTCTTCTCCTTCCAGCAGATAGGGAATGGCCTGTACCTGAATGGGGGTAAGCTTCTCAAAACCCATTTCACGGACTGCCCGCACGATCCGCTGATCCAACAGCGGCTCTATGATGGCCAGGCTGTCCGGCCCTCCGCTTTCCTCCGTTGGAGAATGTCCGGCCTCTCCCGGCCTCTTGCCTGTCTCTGTCTTATCTTCCGCCATCTCCGGAGTTCTCTGCCTCTCCGCTGCCCGGATTGCTTCCTGTTCCTTTTCTGCTTCCCTGCCTGTCCTCATCTCTTCCAGCTCTGACATTTTCACTTTCTCCATATCCTCTTCCGGGCCCGCCGTCTCCACAGCTGTATCCGGGCCTGCATTTTCGTCTGTCTCCATCCAGAATCTCTCTCTTAAATCCGTCATTTTTTTACTCTCTGTACTGCCGTTCCTTTCACAAAATCATTTCCATTCCTGTCTTCTGGGGCACCAGCCCGCATTTTTCATAGAAGCTTTTCGCGCCGGGATTGCATTCCCAGACATTCAGCGTCACATTATAGCAGCCTGCCTTCCTGGCGAAATCCAATACATATTCATACAGCTGTCTTCCTATCTTCTGTCCCCTGGAAGCCTGGTCCACACACAGATCGTCAATGTACAGAGTTCTGATATCCGTCAATATATTGTTATCCAAATGCTGCTGAAAGATACAGAATGCATAGCCCAATACATTCCCATCTTCATCCCTTGCCACAAACACCGGCTTCCCGTCATCACGCAAAATCTCCAGAAGTTCCCCGTCCGTATATTTTTTTACATTACCCTTGAACAGATCAGGCCTGCCGCTATGATGCACTGTCAGTACCTGGCAGAGCAGCTGATTGATCCCTGCCATATCCCGTTTCTGCGCCCGCTCGATCTTCATTGCCCTCCCCCTTCGCCGTCACAATGCAATGTCCAAAAATAAAAACCTGAAAACCCTATGGCCTTCAGGAGTCCCGCCATTGATATTACCACATTAACCCAAAAAAGGAAAGCCTTTTTTTCAAGGCTTCCCCATTTCCGTCGCTATATACAGATATCCGCCGATCTGCGGCAGAATTTACGTTAAATCCTCCCGTCCATTCCGGCTTTTAAGTTTCCGTATCCTTTCTTTCATCGGTAACCCGGGATAAGGAAACGCGCACTTCGTCACCCGTTTCCATGTCAATACAAACAATATGATACTCACCCCACTTACAGCCACCCCCGCCCATGCACCTGCGGGAACATATTTCATCTCGAATGTATACTTCCCCGGCTCCAGGTCAAAAGCCATCAGGCAGCCTCCGAACAGCACTCCTTCCGCCTCTTCTCCGTTGATACGAACCGTCCATCCGTCTTCATAAGGAATGGTGCAGATCACCCGTCCCGGCTGCTCCAACGTAAGTTCTGCGGTGATACGGTCACTCTCCCACTCCACATTCTCCATATGCCGGGCAGAAAGCACCTCCAGCGCCTGTCCCAGCACCTCCGTGTCCATCCGGTACACATCGGCGTCTATCCCGGGCGACGTGTCCTCATCATCTCCGTTGGTCAGAGTAATGGTCTGGTCCCGCTCCAGATATCCCAGATACAGAATGGAGCCCTTCTTCAAATCCTTAAAAGCCTCTTCCTCCGTACTGCCGCCGATATAGTCCACCTTACTGGTGCCGGATGCCGTCAGTATGGCATAGTAAAAACCGCCTTCAGCAGCCGTAAATCTCACATCATTTTTTGCTTTCTCACTGTCCGCCTTTTGAAACAGGTCTCCCTCTATCCCCAGGTCTTCGATCATCTGTTCCTGCAGCTCAAATCCCTTTTTCGCCTCATCCTGGTCCAGATCAAAACCCACAGGCGCCACATAGCCGAAAGGCAGCACGGCATTGCACTGATAAAGAAAGATATCCCCGCTCTGCCCGATCAGGGAATAAAGGGCATTCTCATACTTTTCCGACTCCCCGAACATGTAATTCACATTCAGCATGGCCGAGGTCAGAGCCGTCGCTCCGTCAAATCCATAGTAAACCTTACTGTGGCGCATCCCCAGCCTCTTATACATGTCCATGACCTGGGAATTCATGGTGGAGGAGAACACACTGGCTGTGGGATAGCCGGTGAGCGTGCCGTCATTTTTGGTCTTTCTGGTAAATTTTTCCAGACGGTAAAAACCGTTTTCCCGTTCCTTTGTCATCCCGTACAGTTCTTTGTAATCCTCCTGCTGCCCCAGATAGGCGCTGCGGCTCACCGTCCCCACGCTTGTGACAAATGTATTCACGCCGCACTCGGCAATCACTGCCGCCGCTGCCACAATGGCCACTGCCTTAAGAGTACTCCTGTCCTCCCTGGTCCGGTACAGATGCAGGAGTATGGCATAAATGCTGACAAACACAAGGGTCAGAAGCTTGACTCCCAGTTCAAAATCCTCATGCTCCACAAATTTCTCACAGAACAGGAAGAAGCCCACCGCGCACAGATAACCGTACAGAACCGATCGTTCTTCCGCCTCCCTCACATATCTCCAGGCGTCAAAGCACATCACCAGTACCAGGAATATGTAGATAAACGACTGTCTGGCCGGCAGGGAATCCGGATAATTAAGTCCATGCCAGATAAAGTTAAGCAGGTTGGTACTGAAGCTCAGCAGCAGAAATCCCGCCAGCGCCATCCGGCAGAATTTCTCACGTATGGATATCTTCTGATTCATCAGGTACATGGGGATCAGCATCAGCACCGCGCTGCCGCAGTAAATATTGGGCCAATGGTCCAGTCCCCGTTCCGTATATACGCACATACAGTGCCTTGCCAGCATATCCAGCACGGAAAAGTAAGTCTCTATCTTCTTCGGGAAGTCCATATCCCCGAAATCCGTCTGCAAAATGGCGCATACCTCCGGAATCAGCAGCACCGATGCCATCCCGCCAGCCAGCAGGGAAAACAGCGCAAAATATCCCATACTTCGCAGGCGCCTCCGCTCCGTCACCAGAAGAAACAGAAAATACAGCACCAGGAAGATGCAGATCATAATGGAGATATAATAATTGGTGAAAATAGACAGCGCAAGCGTCACGCAGTACAGCCCGCAGCGCCCTTCCTTCACCAGCCTCTCCAGCCCCAGCACGATCAGCGGCAGCAGCACCACGCAGTCCACCCACATGATATTGTAGTTATAGGCCGCCATAAAACCGGACAGGGCATAAAAGCAGGAAAAGAGTACCCCTGCCAGCCGTCCTCCTGTTGGCCCGCATTGCTCCGTCCCGGCGGCATCCCCGCAATGCACGGATATCCGGAAATGCTCCTGGAGATAAATAAAAAAAGTCAGCCCTGCAAATCCGATCTTCAGCACGATCAGATAGCTCATAAACTCGATCAGGAAACGTTCCGGCACCAGCAGGGAAAAAATGTGAAGCGGACTGGCCAGATAATACACGTAAAGCGCCAGAAAATTGGATCCGATCCCCACGTTAAAAGAGAAATTCAGGCTTTCTCCCCCTCTCACCTTGTGGAGCAGTTCGCTGAAAAAGGGCATATACTGGTGGTACATATCGGCAAACAGAAAGCTTCTGTCCCCAAAAGGATGTAAGCGGCAAATAATCGGCGTCTTATAATTAGTCTCCTATTCTGGT
>CAJUFB010000112.1 GCA_910585805.1 uncultured Acetatifactor sp. | reverse complement strand
ATTCTGAGAGTCAAAAGCTGTTGGATGACGATTATCAGGAAAGTTTGGCACAGAGGATTGCAGAAGGAATTTCCAATGAAATTCAACAGGCAGACTGACAGAAAGAGCCTGTACCAGTCTGCAGAGAACGCCATTATGAATTAGATTGCAACACTTATAGTACACAAATGATAAAAGGGAAATCGGGGAGCAGGGGGACTACAGTGTAGTTGAGAAACTGTTTTTTTGCGGATTGGATACATAGTCGACAATGTTTATAAACATAAGCGCTGATTCCATGAAAATGGGGCTGGGCATTCGTATTGCGGCGGCCTCCTTTTGTGCCAGCTTTTTGAGTATGTACGGAATAAAATACTTGCATTTGCGCCATTCTATGGTAAAATGAGGGAAACAATTGAATAGTGAGAGGTTTATTAATCGAAGAGGAGAAGAGCACAATGAGAAAGTTCTTTCATTTGAAAAACATTCCAGGGAAAAAGAAACTTTGCGGTTTTCTTTTCACGGCACTTCTGACAATGGCTGTACTGGGCGGATGCGCAGGCGGCACAGGAGAGTCTTCGGGGGATAATTCCTCTGTGGAGTCCGGGGAAATACCTCTGGATTCCGGTTCGGAACAGGAAAGCACCGGCGGTACGGATGGCGAGACTTCAGCGGAAGAAAGCGCGTCCGGGGAAAGCACGGCGGAGGCTGGCCAGGCCGGGCAGGAGACGCCGGAGAACCAGTACGGCGGCTCCATTGTTGTAGGAATACAACAGGATATCGACAGTCTTGACCCTCATAAAGCAACGGCGGCAGGAACTAAGGAAATTTTATTCAACATTTTTGAAGGCTTGGTAAAGCCTGATGAAAACGGCAATCTGATCAATGCGGTTGCCAGCGATTACACGATTTCGGAGGACGGGTTGGTGTACACCTTCACGCTCCGGGAGGGTGTGAAGTTTCACAATGGCAACGCCGTGACTGCTGAGGATGTGAAGTACTCTCTGGAGAGGGTATCGGGACTGTTGGATGGCACTCCCCTGATTTCCACCCTGAGCGTCATAGAGGCGGTTGAAATTATCGACGAACAGACGGTTCAGGTGACGGTAGGAAGTGCCAACACGGAGTTGATCTACAGCTTCGTGGCCGCCATAATTCCCGCGGGAAGCGGAGAGGCGGAAGGTGCGGATCCAGTGGGCACCGGGCCGTTTTCTTTTGTTTCCTACGAGCCCCTGAAGGGAATTACCATGACGAAGAATCCCGATTACTGGCAGGAAGGACTTCCTTACCTTGACAGTGTGGAATTCAAGATCATGGGCGACGGGGATACCTCGCTGATGGAGCTACAGGGCGGTACCATTGACTTCTACGCCTACCTGACGGATTCTCAGGCCCAGGCGCTCCAGGACAGCCATCAGGTGATTTCGTCTCCCACCAATATGGTGCAGGCGCTGTTTTTGAACAATGCTGTGGAGCCGTTAAACGATGTGCGGGTGCGCCAGGCTATTAGCTATGCCCTGGATAAGGAGGCCATCAACGACTTTGTTGCAGGCGGAAACGGAACGCTGATCAGCTCGGCCATGATGCCCACCCTGAAGGAGTACTATGTGGATCTGAATGATACTTACGGCACTGCGGCCAATGTGGAGAAGGCTAAGGAGCTGATGGCGGATGCGGGCTATGCGGAGGGATTTGATATGGAGATTGCCATTGTCTCCACTTATGAGTTCCATATGCAGACAGGGGAAGTGATCGCGGAGCAGCTTAAGGAAATCGGTATTCAAGCCACCATCAGGGGCATGGACAACGGTACCTGGCTGGACGAGGTGTATAACGGACGCCAGTTTGATGCCACCATTACGGCTTTGACCTGTGATATGACCCCCGGTTACCTGATGAACCGGTTCCAGACCGACTCCAAAAAGAATTTCATCAATTTCCAGAGTCCGGAGTATGACGAAATTTATTTAAAGGCTCAGGCCACTCTGGACCCGGCGGAGAAGGCAGAATATTATAAGGAACTGCAGAAGATTCTCTGTGATGAGGCGGGCAGCGTCTTTATCCAGGCTCCGGCCAATATGACGGCTATCAGCAAGCGCCTGGCAGGGTATAAATTCTATCCGGTGTACGTGCAGGATATGAGCACGGTATACATTGTGGAATAAGGAAGTTTCTGCAAATAACCGCTGCAGGTTCATAGCGGGTTTTATTGTATTTCCGGGGTTTAGCCGGAATAAGTTGCAGCGGTTATTTTCCGGCAGTTCCCAGGCGAAGTGAAATGAATCTCAAAGGACCGGATGCCGGGAGGCTGATTCCGGAAAAAAATGAAGAAAAGCAGGAGGCAGCGGCGTGAAATACTTAGGTAAAAAAATCATTACTCTCATTATGACATTGTTTCTGGTTTCCGCAGCTGCTTTTTTTGCTTTTCAGATCATTCCCGGGGATGTGGTTTCCTCCATTTTGGGGACGGAGGCCACACCCGAGCGGGAAGAGGCGCTTCGGGAGGAGCTGGGCTTAAATGACCCGCCTCTGGTGCGTTACGGAAAGTGGGCGGCAGGTGTGCTTCGGGGAGATCTGGGAGTGAGCTATCGGTATTCCAGGAACATGAATGAGATGATGCCGGTGGCGGAACTGATAGGGGATAAGATGCCGGTGACTTTGTGGCTTGCGGCGTTTTCAATGGCGATGATTGTTCTGGTGTCCGTTCCCTTGGGAGTGCTGTGGGCAAAGAGCAGTTCCCATGTCCTGGATGCGGTTTTGGGGGTGGTTACCCAGGCGACTATGGCGGTGCCCTCTTTCTTTCTGGGAATTCTGGTAACCTGGCTGTTCGGTATTTTGTTAAAATGGTTTGCGCCCGGCGGCTATGTGAGCTATCAGGAGGATTTCCGGGGCTTCTTAGGGTATCTGCTGTTTCCGGCAATATCCATCGCATTGCCTAAAATCGCCATGACGGCAAGATTTTTACGTAATTCCATGCTGACGGAGATGGGAGCGGACTATGTGCGCACCGCTTACAGCAAGGGCTGCAGCAGGGAACGGGTGATGTACGGGCATGTGCTCCGCAATGCCTTGATGCCAGTGATCACCTTTCTGGGCATGATCGTGGCGGAGATTGTGGCGGGCAGCATTGTGGTGGAGCAGGTGTTCGGGCTTCCGGGCATCGGCAGGCTGCTGATCAGTTCCATTTCCACCAGGGATTTTCCGGTGGTGGAGATTCTGATTCTGTATATTACTTTTGTGGTTATTTTTGTTTATTTTCTGGTGGATATCCTGTATAAAGTGGTGGATCCCAGGATTTCGTAAGCCAGGGGACCGAAGGAGCCGGTATGAAGAAGAAAAACGGAAAAAAATGGAACAAATACCTGTATGCCGGTATTGTGATGACGGGTATTGCCGTGTTGCTGGGCGTGGCGGGGTTTTTCTGGACCCCTTACAGCACTACGGCAATGTCCGCCGCGGAAAAATTTTCGGCGCCTTCCCTGCGGCATCCCTTCGGCACGGATAATTTCGGCCGGGATATTTTCTCCAGGGTCATGCGGGGGCTGGGGACGACGATGCTCATCAGCAGCCTGGTGGTGTTTTTCTCGGGGCTGGCGGGAATCTTTCTGGGGGCGGTAACAGGGTACTTCGGGGGAATCCTGGATGAGGCGGTGATGCGGGTCACGGACGCGCTGAACGGTTTTCCCAGTATCCTGCTGACGCTGGTAATCATCAGCATTCTGGGCAGCGGCAGGCAGAATGTGATCATTTCCATGTCCCTGGTATTTATGCCCGGTTTTGTGCGGATTGTCAGGGGGGAGTTTATCCGGCTGAGGGATGCGGATTATATCAAGAGAGCCAGAATGATGGAGGTGGGGAAATTCCGTATTCTTTTTATCCATATACTGCCTAACATTTTCTCCGTATTCTGGGTGTCGGTGATGATCGGGTTCAACAATGCCATCCTGGCGGAATCCGGCATGAGCTATCTGGGCATAGGGGTGCAGCCGCCGGATGCCAGCCTGGGCAATATGCTTTCGGATGCCCAGGGGTATCTGCAGTCCGCTCCCTGGTGCGCCCTGGCGCCGGGATTGACCATTGTGTGGCTGGTGCTGGGATTTTCCCTGTTCAGCGAGGGGATACGGCGGTGGACTTCTGCGGCGGTAAATTTCGTATAATGCTGCGGCTCCGGCGGTGGGAATGGCGGCGATGTTCGGTTTTGTGAAGAATGACGGGGGCGTGGCTGCAGTTGCCGACAGGATATTAGAGATGTTTTATGTGTTGGGAACCAGGGGATGGAGCTTTATAAGCGGCGCGGCAGGATAAAACCGGTTTATATGCACAGAATTTCGGAAGGAGGGACGCATCTGCATGATCAGGATAGAAGATTTGTCCGTAGCCTTCGGCGGCACGGAAGTGGTGAAGCATGTCAGCCTGGAGATTCGGGACGGAGAGATTCTGGGCATTGTGGGAGAGTCGGGCTCCGGGAAATCCGTCACTGCGCTGACTTTGATGGGGCTTGTATCGGATGCGGCAGATATGACGGCAGGACGTATTCTTTTTGACGATGTGGTGCTGCGGGAAGCGGGAAAACCCTGCGACAGGGCTTTGTATCGACGCTATCAGGGAGCGGAGATGTCGCAGGTATTCCAGGAACCCCAGACCAGCCTGAATCCTACCCGGAAGGCGGGGAAACAGGTGGAGGAGGTGCTGCGGCTCCACACGAAGCTTACAGGGGAGGAAATCCGCACCAGGGTTTTGGAGACTTTCCGGGCGGTGGGGCTTCATGAGGCGGAGCGGGTGTATGACAGCTATCCTCACCAGCTTTCCGGGGGGATGCGGCAGCGGGTGATGATTGCCATGGCGGTGATCCTCCATCCCAGGCTCATCGTTGCGGACGAACCCACCACGGCCCTGGATGTGACCATTCAAAACCAGATCGTGGAGCTGCTGCGGAAGATTAACCGGGAACAGAAAAACGCCATGCTTTTTATCACCCATGACCTGCACCTCGCCAGAAGGCTCTGCCACAGGGTGGCGGTGATGAAGGACGGTTGTGTGGTGGAGACGGGAACGGCTGAGGAGGTGTTTGACCATCCCGGTCATACTTATACAAAGCGTCTGGTGGAGGCGGTGCCTTCCCGAATGAAAGGGAAGGCCGGTCCGGGGAGAAAATCCGGGGAATTATCTGCGGCGGAAGCCAAGAGAGGGGAATCGGAAATACCGGAAAAGGGGGTTGCCGGGAATGATGGGACAGCTCCCGTTCTGAAAGTCCGCAATCTGTCCGTGTATTATCAGGACGGGAAAAGTGTTCAGGCCCGGGAACAGACGGAAGGTCCGGAGCGGAAAAAGGTTTCTCCGGGCAACAGGCTGTTCCGGAAGCGGAGCCAGTGTGTGGTTTGGAATGCGGATTTTGAAATCTATTCAGGGGAAAGCCTGGGGCTGGTGGGGGAGAGCGGCTGCGGAAAAACCTCTCTTTCCAAGGCTATCCTGGGGATGAACCGGCATATAGAGGGGGAGATCGTCCATAATTCCGTCCGTCCCCAGATGGTATTTCAGGATCCTTACAGCAGCTTAAATCCGGCCAAAACCATAGGATGGCTGCTGCAGGAGCCTTTGCGGGCAGCAGGCGCATTGGACAAAAGCCTTGCCATGACCAGAGGGGACAGGGAGACGGCGGCCCGGGATATGCTGCGCCGGGTGGGGATGGATGAGCGGTATTGGGGCAGAAGACCCTCGGAGCTCAGCGGCGGACAGCGCCAGCGGGTCAGCATCGCCCAGGCTCTGATCACCAATCCCGGTTTTCTGATTGCGGATGAACCGGTCTCCGCTTTGGATGTGACCATTCAGGCCCAGATCATGGAGCTGTTTTTGAAGCTGCAGGAGGAAATGCATCTGGCCTGCCTGTTCATTTCCCACGACATCAATGTAGTCTATCGGATGTGTGACCGGATCATGGTGATGAAGGAAGGGCATATCATCGAGACGGGGGAGACGGAGGAAGTATTTGCCCATCCCACGGAGGATTATACGAAGCTGCTGCTGTGGGGTTCGTGACGGATAAAATCGGGGTACAACTCCGTTTCATGTTTCGAGACATTTCACGGGGCGTCAGGTGCGTGCAGAGCTGTTCTTTCTGGCCGGATACGCTGCTGATTATATAGGCAGCTGCTTCCGTTTTCCGGACGGGGCCAGGCCCGGTACATCCACATGCCCTCAGTCCGGGTAGAGGATGCCGATGAGCATTTTGATGGCGGTGCTTTTGCCGGCTCTGCTGGGGGCTGTGAAAGCCAGGATTTCTCCTTCTGTTGCCCGGAAGGAAATATGGTCCACAGCCCTGACTCCCGTTGTCCGGGGGGGGCGCAGGACGGCTTTCAGGCTTCTGCTAAAAAAAATTAAAAAATTTTAAAAAAGGTGTTGACTTTTGGAATAGAATGGTATAGAATACATATTGTTCGTAGGGAACGCAGGAATGGCGGAATTGGCAGACGCGCACGGTTCAGGTCCGTGTGGTAGCAATACCATGAGAGTTCAAGTCTCTTTTCCTGCATGATGACGCGAGGCAGAACTGAGTTGGTTCATGCCTCGTGTTTTTTGGTATGCAATGTATGGAGTTCCGAGTCTGCTGAGAAAATCATCAGTGCGTCGGAACTTTTTCGCTGTTATGATTCCTTTTCTCTGTTTTTGCTGTAGAGGGGCAGGAATGTCAAATGCAGGTCTTTCCCATCACAATAATCACCGGAGCGAATTCCGCAACAATAGCTATGTGGAGTGTAACCCGCGCCCATAAGCTTCATCAGATAGAATTCAAACCGGCGGGAGCCAATCTATACTGCACACCGGTTAAATTTGCAGTGCAATCCGACTGCAGGCCGCCAGCCAAGTACTTTTCCGGAGGCATCACTGTAAATCCTGGCGGTCTGCAGTATAAAAAGGCTTCGGGAGGGGCTGAGGGACAAGGTCGGGGGTCAGGATATGGCGGTGGAGAAGTACGGAAATTCGTTGCATTCATGGACAGATAGTGTATAATAGTAAAATAGTCTTCATCGGTTCCGGTCCGGGGCGGCTGGCCTGCGGGCAGGAAGCCTGTGCCGGGTCCGGCAAATGTTTCGGACCGTGAGTATCAACTGGCTTTCAGATGCTTTGCATGGCTGTAAATGGATCCGATGTGCAGTATAATATGCCGGAGAGCTTTCAATATGGAGAATACAGGGAATAAGCAGAATAAGGAAAATAAATATAAAAGGGGAAAAGCGCAGCGCAGGGACTGGTATCAGCTGGACCTGTCAGCCATTGTGTATCCCACGCTGCAGAGAAGGGATTTTTCTTCCGTGTACAGGCTGTCGGTGCTGCTGAAGGAGGAGGTTCGGCCGGATGTGCTTCAGCAGGCTCTGGATATGACGCTTCCCCGGTTTCCCACCTATAAGGCGGCTATCCGGAAAGGGTTGTTCTGGCGCTATCTGGAACCCAATGACCGTCCCGGACCCTTTGTGCAGGAGGATGTGAAGAATCCATGTCAGCCCATGTATTTTAAGGCAAATAACCGCTATCTGGTGAGAGTGTATTACTTCCGCAGCAGGATTGCTCTGGAGGCGCATCACAGCCTGGGGGACGGTACCGGAGGCATGTGTGTGCTGATGACGCTGACCGCCACTTATCTGCGTTTGCTGGGGCATGGAGAGATAGAAAACGGCGGATTTGTGCTGGATATCGGGGAGGCGCCGGATGAGGAGGAACTGGAGGATGCCTATATGCGTTACGCCAATGCAAGGGTATGCCCGCCCAGGCTGGAGGAAAAGGCTTACCGGGTCCGGGGGACGGCGGAGCCTTTCTATACGCTGAACATTATTGACGGCATTATGTCCGTGACCGAGGTGATGGCAGCGGCGAAGAAGTACGGCGCTACCATCACGGAATATTTAAACGCGGTGCTGCTGTATGCCCTGATGATTAAGCAGGATGAAGAGCATCTGAACCGCCAGCGTCCTGTCAAGATCGCTATGCCGGTAAATTTAAGACGGTTTTTCCCATCCATTACGCTGCGGAATTTTATAACCATGATTTATCCGGGGATTGACCCCAGGCTGGGGGAATATACCTTTGAGGAAATCGTGCGGCAGGTGCACAATTACATGAGGTACTATATCAACGAGAAGCAGCTGCGGGGCGATATTACCACCAATGCGGCCACCCAGCGGAATCCATTTATCCGTGTGGTACCGCTGTTTATCAAGGATTTTGTGGTGAAACTGTTTTATACGAAGGTACAGGACAGAAATTCCTCGGCGGGACTGACCAACATGGGGGCGCTGAAGGTTCCGGAGGGGATGAAAGCCTATATTGAGCGTTTTGATATTTATATGGGACAGCCTTTCTCCCGCAGGACGAACTGCGCTATAATCAGCTTCGGAGATGTGCTGACAGTCAACTTTGCCAGCAGCATCATAGAAGCGGACGTGGAGCGATACTTTTTCCGCAGGCTGGTAAAGGACGGAATCCATGTGAAGATCGAGAGTAACCGTGACTGACGGAACTTTCATGAAAGTATAATCGGATGAAGGATTCTCTCATGAAGGAGTGTCGAAGGGGCTGTCGGTTTATCTTTTAAAACTGTCACTTATATATAATGAAAGGCCGCCATCCGTATTCTTAACCGGAAAAAAATCGGAAATGCAGGCGGTCTTGCGTATAAACCAGGAGGTTATCATGTCATATTGTGTGAATTGCGGGGTGGAACTGGATGCATCGGCGCAGGAATGTCCTCTGTGCAATACGCCGGTGTGGAATCCCAGGGAGCTGGAAAAACAGGCTCCGGGCAAGGCTGCCATGCCGCCCTTTCCCAGGGAGAAGAGCCAGGTGGAGACTGCGAACAAGAAAGATTTCGGACTTCTGATGTCCATGGTGGTACTGGCCACGGCGGCTACCTGCGGTATCCTGAATGCGCTGGTATTTCGGGGGACGCTCTGGTCACTGTCGGTTATCGGAGCCTGCGCGGTTCTGTGGGTGATGCTGATTCCAGTGATGATCTATACAAAGCAGCCGATCTATGTGTCGCTGCTGTATGATGGTATAGTTGTGGTACTTTACCTCTATATACTGACCTTTCAGGTTGGCAGCAGGGAATGGTTTTTCGGTCTGGGACTGCCGATTACTGCGTTGGTGACTTTTATTGCGGAGGCGTTTACTCTGTGTGTCTGCAAGCTGCCCAGATCTTTTCTGACAGTGTCGCTGTATCTGTTTACCAGTGTAGGGCTGCTCTGCCTGGGGCTGGAGATGCTGATAGACTGGTATCTGACAGGGGAGATCGCACTGAGCTGGTCGGCGGTGGTTTTGATGGTTTGCGCCGTACTGGATATTGCATTGATCACTATGCTTTCCAGAAGGAGACTGCGGAACGAGGTGCGCAGACGGCTGCATTTCTGAGCCGGACCGGCAGGTATGGATCGATCATGGAAGCGGTAATGGTTTAGGATACTGTAGTAAGGAAAGACTGTTTTTAAACGGCATTATTCTCCGTGCCCGGATGTTTTAAAGGTGTGAAGGGTATCCTGCTTGTGAGATCGGGATTCCGGGCCGAAGGAAAGAAAAAGAAGCAGCCGGGTAAATGACAAACTTATAGCAAGGGGATATGGGCGGAAAGCCGAGAGAATAGGGAGCAGACCATAGATGGGAAAATTAGGAATCGGAAAGCCTGAACCCGGAAAACAGGCCAGGGGAAAGCTTGGAGCAGCGAAAAATAAACCGGAAAAGACGGCAGCATTGAGATCGGAAGCCGGTCATTTCAATACGGTACAGACAGCGGCGGTAAGCCCCGAAACGGTGGAGATAGAGAAGATAGAGACTGAAGTGGCGGATAAAAAGAGCCAGAATCTGATGAGCCTGATCCGCCGTGTCCACGGTCTGGTGGAGAATCCGGATATTGAGAAGCACCGCCAGTCCCAGGATTATATAGGGACGATTTTAAGCAATACGAAATCCCTGAATTACCGGGAAGTGGATGTGGACGGCATGTACGGGGAGTGGGTCAGCGTCAACCGCGCTCATATGAAGAAATATATTATCCTGCACTGCCACGGAGGCGGCTACTCCACGGGAAGCAGTCTCTATGCCAGAACGCTGACTTCCAAACTGGCGGAATCCACCTCCATGGATGTATTCTGCTTTGACTACCGGCTGGCACCGGAGCATCCCTTTCCCGCGGCCACGGAGGATGCCATGAAGGCGTGGAATTACCTGATGCTGCTGGGGTACGGCGCAAGGGATGTGGTTCTGACGGGAGATTCCGCGGGAGGCAACCTGGCGCTTGCACTGGCGCTGAAGCTGAAGGAGGAGAAGCGACTGCTGCCAAGGGGGCTTGTCCTGATGTCTCCCTGGACCGATTTGACGTCTTCCGGCAAGTCTTTTCAGACGAAAGCGGAACTGGACCCGGTGCTGGACCGCCCGTATATCGAGAGGATGGTGAAAGCCTATGCGGAGGGACAGAATCTGGAGGAAGCTTTTATTTCACCGTTGTTCGGGAATTTCGAGGGGTTTCCGCCCACATACATCCAGGTGGGGGAAAACGAAATCCTGCTCAGCGATTCCCTGCGGCTCCATCAGGCATTTATAGACGCCAATGTCTCCGTGAAGATAGATGTCTGGCCGGGCATGTGGCATGTCTTCCAGATGTCGCCCATGAAGACGGCGTGGAGCGCCATGGATAAAAATGCGGAGTTTATTTATGATATATGCCGCTGAGATTTTCCGGAAACTTTTCGTTTGACGGAAAATCCGGCGGAAAGCTTACAGTTTGTATCATAATAACTTGCGGGATTGAAAGAGAACGTGTATAATAAATTTACTTGAATATACATAGAAGGAGGAGAATAGTGATGGCTTATATTTCTTCGTTTACATACTGTGACAGCATCCAAATGGAAATGACTCCACATTGAAGGAATAAATAAGGTGGTGAGTGATTTCTATGGATAATACTTTTGATGATTCGGAAAGATTGTATCGTGCTGTTTATCCGCCATCCCATCCGGGAATGTTCTGGAAGAAGGATGGGCGAATATCTCCATCAGCATTTGCGGATCCCAGAGGATTATCGGTGGAAAGAGGTATATATAGAAAGTCTGAAGAAATTGTGGAAAAAATGAAAAAGACATTTTCGGGTTGTATCGTATCATTCAGTGCAGGCAATTGCCGGGATGTGGATGCGGTAGTGAAGTATTTACCATCAAAAGATAATGCTTACCATTCGGAAGTTCACGGCAGTGATACAGTTGTTTTATTTAGTAAAAGTCAAAGATTTCATTTAGCAGAAGTTGCAAATGAAGAATATATGGAAGAATGAAAGCAAGCCCTGTCCCGGACATGGCTGGGGAAAGGGGCTGTTTGTTCCGGTTACGGCTGATATACTGCAGACCGCCAGGATTTACAGTGATGCCTCCGGGGAAATACCTGGCTGGCGGTCTGCAGTCGGGTTGTACTGCAAATTCAACCGGTGCGCAGTATAAAATGCTGGGGTTGTCGGGGAATAAGGAAGTGTCTACAAATAACCGCTACAAGTTTGCAGCAATTTTTATTGTATT
>CAJUFB010000111.1 GCA_910585805.1 uncultured Acetatifactor sp. | reverse complement strand
CCCTCCCGGCTCCCCACATCGGAAACCTCTTTTTTCCTAACCTCCAATACCGCCATACCGTTTTGGCGCACAGGAAGAGCAAAAACACTTCACAGTGCCGTAATGGGATAGGAATTTTTATGGACCTGGAAGCCCCAGGCGGCGGCTTCCACGTGGCGGCTGGTGCAAATACAACAGCGAGGACGGGGCCTTCACCTCCGAGTTCCTGGTTCCGGCCATAGAATAACCCCGCCCTTTGCCGCCCACGCCGCACTCCTATCCCTTCCCAGCGAAACAGGATTCCCTAAATGTGCTCGTTGCAGGACTTATCTCTCCCCAATGAAGCGAGACTCCTCCACAAGCCCAACCGCTTCCCCAATGCTTGATCATGGCTTACAGCGTCCACTATTTCACCGCCAGGCTCCGGAAAAGATACCAGAAAATCCAGGCAGAAAAAGACCTTGTGGACGCATGGATCCTGGAGATGATGACAGGAATCGCCCTGAAAGGAGAAAGCGGCTGCGGTAAAAGCACCCTCCTGAAGCTCATGGCAGGTTACCTGGTCCCCGCCCGGGGCGAAATCCGATGGAACGGGTATCCGATGGATCTGGTGAACCGTCCATCCATCTATGCCAGAACAGGCTTTCTGATGCAGGAGGCCGGCCTGTTCAATCTGACCATCCGCGAAAATCTCCTGTTCGGGCGGGAGGACGCCACGCAGACGCAGATGAAGGAAGCCTGCGCCAGGGCCAATATTCTGGACTTTATACAGGGACTGCCCCGGGGGTTCGAGACCTTGATCGGAGAAAACGGCATCCGCCTGTCCGGCGGACAAAGACAAAGGCTCATGATCGCCAGACTGTTCCTCCAGAATCCGGAGTTCATCGTCTTTGACGAAGCCACCTCCGCTCTGGATTACCAGAACGAAAGCGAAATCCTTACCACCATGTTCCGCAGACCCGATTCCGGGGTGAAATCAGCTGTTTCCAGAAACTCCATCAGCTTCTCCGCCATTTCACGGGACGTCCCATGGGTTTCTGTCCCTTCCCCGTCCAGGTAAATAAACAATGGGAAGCCTCGGTTGGTGCTTTTCTCCATCAGCAGGGCTTCCTCCTCCAGGTATCCCGGTCGAAAAAAATCTGTCTCCCTGTGAAGCATTCCGGGATACAGGTTCATCCGTATGCTCCCCAACCCAGTTAAGAAGCCTGCGGAATCCCGCGCTGCCAAAATCGCACTCCCCCTTCTCCCGGTCCACAAACTCTTCCAGATACCAGGCGGATGGCCGTGTCCAGCATGGCAAGAACATCCTCCTCGCTCCCGTTTCCTCCCTTGCCCTTCTCAAAGGCGAATGATGATACAGAAAAAAGAACCTCGGCATCCTCAAAATCCACTACACCGTCATCCTCCTGAAATACTGCCCTCTCAGCAGTCTGGCTTTCATATGTCCGCCGCATATAATATATCTGCCCACCTTCCACAGCCGGCTTCCGGAATCCTTCCGGCAGGCTATATTCCCCGGAGGCCGAGG
Organism: uncultured Acetatifactor sp.; assembly: GCA_910585805.1. Taxonomy (GTDB): domain Bacteria; phylum Bacillota; class Clostridia; order Lachnospirales; family Lachnospiraceae; genus Acetatifactor. The sequence continues at coordinate 10,054 of CAJUFB010000111.1, read as the reverse complement.
ACGCAAGCTGCTTTGGTACGTGCAGGATAGCGTGCTGCATTTTCCACTGTGCATATTCCACGCAGCCCAGGTAGCACTCATAGTCCTCCGCCCCTACGCCGAGCCGCTCCAAAATGGCTTCCCGCAGCATCCTTCCGGGCTCACGTTCACCCTGCTCTATGTACCAGGCCGCCCGCCTGCTGCACAGCCCTTCGCAAAGCTGATTCATTGACAGCCCCCACTTGTCACGCAACTCATTGACATATTTTGCGAACTACTTTGCTCCGCTGTCTTCCATCCAGGATTCCATCTCCTTTCCTACACGTGTAAAAAGGCCCCAGCATACACTGGAACCTTTTTACTATTTCTTATGAGGGGGGAGATAGTGAGTTCATCAACTATCTGATATCTATCATACAGTTAAAATGTGTCTAAAATGTGTCTATTTTCTAATTTATCTCTAAAAAGTATAAACTTCATCATAAAATATTATTTTGAAATTATCATCTCCCCCGAAGACTCTTTTTTTCCAACTCGTTCAGGATTCCCTGATATATAAGCGGCCGTACCACTGCCGGCTCCGTGTGGAAAAATCCTCCCGAGGTCACCGCCGTCATATAAATCAGCAGGTGAGAAAACAGGCAATGAACCATATAATCCAAAGGAAGATCACTGCGCAGCTCCCCATTTTCCATCCCCCGGCGCATCACCCTCGCAAACACGTTCATGGGCAGATAAGACAAAAAAGCTTCCATGTGCATCTTTTTCTGAAGCGTCCTGTTGAATTCGGAATTATCCGTCATCATGTGAAGGAATCTGAGGAAACAGTTCTTATGCTGTTCCCTCTTTTCTACCTCTGTCAGCAGAAAGGATAGCTGTTCCCGAAAGCTTCCCTGTTCCTCCAGAACAGTTTCCAACCATCCGAATATCTCTTTCATCTGATACAAAATGGCACAGGCTACGATTTCCTCTTTCGAATCAAAGTATTCATATGCGGTGCCCTTCCCGATTCCTGCCCGCTCAGTGATGGTGGAAACGCGGATGTCGCTGACGTCCATTCCTTCTTCCAACATCTGGATCACGGCTTTATACATCCGGCACACCTTGGGCGGCAGCTGACGGATATCTTCCATACCATTGATCTTTCCCATCACTTCTTCCTCCTGCGGCTGCGTTTACGGGGCTCCTGTCCGGCACCCGGCAGCTCGTCCTGCCCCTGTTCAGCGTCTGACGGCTCCTGGGCTTTCTGCTCTGTCCCAGACAGCTCGCCCTGTTCTACAGACGGCTCCTGCGTTTTCTGATCGGGCTTCGATATTTCCGGCGCTTTCCGCTCAGCATCCCACTGTCCCTCCTGTTTCACGACTGATGGCTCCGACGCCCCCTGTGTCATTTCTAACCGTCTCCGCATTTCCTGTGACATATCCGGCAACCCTTCCCGCTTCCGTCCAATATCTTCCAGCTCGGGCATTTCACGCCCCGTAACAGCCGGTTTTCCATACCTTTTTCCGGAATGTCTCTCACCTTTCTTTTCCCGAATCATCATATCATAGATGCACGGTATTACGATTAGTGTCAGCAGCGTACCATAGGTAAGACCGCCGATGGTCACCACCGCCATGGGCTTCGCCATCTCCGCCCCCATATCATTGCTGAACACCATGGTTGACAACGCCAGTATGGTAGTCAGCGCAGTCATCAGCACAGGACGAAGTCTGGTTCTTCCGGCTATGAGAATCGCCTGACGCTTCTCACAACCGCTCTCCCTCAGCTGGTTCATATAGTCAATGATTACGATACCGTTATTTACAATAATACCCGCCAGCATAACGAAACCAATCATGGCGATGACACTCACTTCGCTGCCGCCGATATAAAGCCCCATAAATCCTCCGGTAAATGCCAGTGGAATGGTAAACATGATGATAAAAGGCGACAGCAGCGACTGGAACTGCGCCACCATAATCAGATACATAAACAGCACGGCCAGCACCAGCATCAGCATAATCTGTTCCATGGCATCCATGATGGTCTCATTCTCACCGGAAGACACCAGCCTGTATCCGGCAGGCAGCTCATAACCGGCCAGCTTATCCTCCACGGCAGAGGCCACCTGACCCACATTATAGCCCTCCGCAATGGCTGCAGACACGGATATATACCGGGTCTGGTCCGCGCGGCTGATGGAGCTGAGCGCCTCCGTAGTCTCAAAGTCCGCAATTTCCGACAGCGGCACTTTCACGCTTTCTCCTTCCTCACCGGTACCGTCCAGTTCCAGTTCTTTCACCAGCTCCCTTGTCAGCTCGATATCATTGCCGTTCATGACATAGACATTGTAGTCCTTATCGGCTGACACTAATGTGGTGGCGCTGCTTGCTTCCGCCAGTTTCGTGTAAAGCTGGGCATACACCTGCGCCACAGTCAATCCATAATGTACCGCCTCATCCCGGTTGATAATGATACGCAGTTCCTCATCCGCATCCTCCAGCCCGTCGCTGACCTCAGCGGTACCTTCCACACTCTCCACAATGGCAGCCACTTCCTCCGCAATGCGCCGCAGGGTATCCAGCTCACGTCCACGCACCTGGATGGAAATCCCGCTCCCTCCCATGGCGCTCATATCCATGCTGGAGGTATCGATGGTAATCTCCGCGTTCAGCCCCTCCGTCTTCTCCCGGATGCTCGCCGCAATCTCCTCATTGCTCATGGTTTTGTCTTCTTTTGCCACCACATAGATTGTGGCGGAATTGGTGCTGCCGCCCCCGCCGCCCAGAAGGGACATATTGGAACTGCTGGACATGGCGCCTACATTCTGCACATCCTCTATGGAAAGAATCGCCTCCACCACCTGGTCGGTCAGCTCCCCTGTCTCCTGCAGCGTGGCATCCTCCGCCAGCTCCACATTCACTGTCAGCTGTGTGGAATCCATATCCGCCATAAAGGCAATGCCGTTGGTAAAGGCAAGCGCAATACTGCTCACCAGCAGCACCACCACAAGAACAATCACCAGAGGCTTCACCTTCAGCGACAGGGCAAGCAGCTTTTCATATCCTTTGCTTAACCCTCCGAAGATACGTCCCTCCTTCTGCTCCTTCATCCTGACAAGCATTTTTGAGGACATGGCTGGAACTACCGTCAATGCGATCACCAGGCTGGCAAGCAGCGAATAGGCGATGGTCAGCCCCATGTCAACAAACAGCTGCCTGGTAATTCCTTCCGTAAATACGATCGGCAAAAAGACACATACCGTGGTCAAAGTGGAGGCCAGAATAGCGCCCGCCACCTCGCCGGCTCCGGCCATGGCGGCATCTTTGACAGAATATCCCTCTCCCCGCAGTCTGTAGATATTTTCAATGACCACGATGGAATTATCCACCAGCATGCCGATGCCCAGCGCCAACCCTGACAGAGAGATGATATTCAGCGTCACACCGCTGAAATACATACACACGATCGCCGTCACAAGACTGATGGGGATGGAAAATGCCACCACAAGCGTAGGCCGCAGATCCTTCAGGAACACAAGCAGAATCAAAATGGCCAGGCCTGCGCCGAACAGAATATTATTGACGATGGAGTCCATGACCAGGTCTATGTAGATTCCCTGATCCATCAGGGTGACCAGGGACAGATCTGCATTTTCCTCCATCATTTCTCCGAAGCGCTCCCCCAGCAGATCGGAAACCTCGCCTGTGGAGTAGCCTGTCTGCTTCTGGATGGTCAGCATGATGCCGGCGCTGCCGTCCACATTGGCATAGATATCATCGGAATTGTCCGTGTAAAATACGTCTGCCACATCCCCGAGTTTGACTACAGGGACACCGTCCATATGCAGATCCATCAGGGGAATCTCCTTTAGTTCGTCCACAGTGGAAGGCTTATCGCCCACTCGCACCATATAGCTGACGCCTTCCTCTGTCACATACCCCGCAGGCATGGAAAAGTTCTGGGCCGTCAGCAGATTCCTGATGGTGTCCACAGTCAGGATATTTGTCATATCCGCCTGTTCATAGGCCGATTCTTTCGCGTCGGCAAACTGCTTCTCTCCCTCTTCCAGCTGCTCCCGGGCAGACTTTAACTGCTCCTCGCCGTTCTTAATCTGTTCCATGGCGGCATCCAGCTGGCTCTCCACCATCTGCATCTGGTAATCTCCCATGGCAATCTGGGAATTGGCTTCCGCAAAGCCCAAAGCGGCCTCCAGCTGTCCCTTCTCCACCTCCACCAGGCCGGCATTCACCAGGGAAAGCTGCTCCTCCAGTGTGGCAAGCGTCTGAGCCGCCATGGCCTCATAGGCTTCCAGCCCCATGCCGCTGGTAATCGAATTCAGCGCATTTTCCAGATTTTCCCTCTGCGCCACGATCTCATTGGAGCTTCCCTGGGACACCAGCGTCAGAACCGCCGCCACAGAGACAAAATTTTCACAATCCGCCCAGTCTGTTGCCTCTAACTGCGCTATCATTTCATCCAGGCGCTCATCCGCCCCTTTCATCTGAGAGACAATCTCGCTTCCCAGGTAAGCCGATTTCAACTCCCCGATTTCCTGGCGGATCCTGGCTTCCTCCTCCGGGTTCGGGTTCTCACCATAGATGCTTTCATACAATGCCTGATAAGCGTGCAGATACCGCTCCGGCGCATTGACGATTACATCTGTCAGGGCATTGATCTGGTCTATTCCAGCGCTCAGCTGCCTGGCTGTAGCCAGATTGGTGGTCAGAGTCATTTTGGCGGCTTCCAGGTCGGTTTTGGCTGTCAGCAGATCCTTTTTGGTATCCGCCAGAGCCTGGGCTGTCTCGTCTTTTTTCTGCTTCAGCTCGTTTTTGCCATTCTCCAGCTCCGCCTTGCCCTCCGCAAGTTCCCTGCGCCCCTTCTGGATTTCCGCCTTGCCGTCCTCCAGCTCCGCCCTGCCGTCCTCCAGAGATTTCCGGCCTTCTTCCAGCTCTTCCTCGGCCTCCTTCATTTTCTCGTCAATGGCGGCAAATACCTTTTCATTGACCGCGTCCACCTTGTCCTGCCGGATGATGACATTCACGCTCTCCTCCAGCAGCCCGGTGGCGCTGACGCTTGCCACGCCCTCGATACTCTCCAGCTCGGGCATGACCGATTCCTGCACATATGTACTGATCTGCGCGTTATCCATGCCATCCACGCCCACTGCAGCGATCATAATGGGCAGCATATCCGGGTTCAGCTTCATAATGATGGGATTCCCTATGGCGTCATCCCAGTAGCTCCTGATCTGATCCAGGCTCTCCCGGATTTCCAGGGATACGGCATTCATATCCGCTGTCTGGGCAAATTCCAGAATTACCATGGAATAGTTTTCATTGGACACGGAACTGATACTCTCAATATTGCTCACCGTGGCCATGGACGCCTCCACCGGCTGCGTCACCGCCGCTTCCACGGTCTCCGGGCTTGCTCCCGGATAAGTAGTCATTACGATTACATAAGGAAGGCTGATGTTCGGCAGCAAATCCGCCGTCATCCTGGTGAAGGACACCACTCCCAGAATAATCGCCAGAACCACGCCCACCAGCACTGTATAGGGCTTTTTCACACTGAATTTCGATATCATGCCTGTTCCTCCTGCCGTCCGACCGGTCGGTCGGTTTTACCTCGTTGATTATATGCCCCGGTTCCCGGAAATGTCAATGTACGGATTCTTTTCTTTTTCTAAAAAATATATAAAGAGAAATGAAAAATCCAGACATTCCCTGTCTGAATCAGAGCCATTGATTCAGACTTATCCTCAGGCAAAATCACCGGAAGGAAAGCTGTTACCAGCCCTGTATCTCATAGGCTGTGTATGCATGGGAAAAGTGATACCCCAGCTTCTCGGCCAGTGCCACAGACCACAGATTCTGCGCGTCCCAACTGGGATACCAGCCCTTCCTGAGACATTCCAGGATCAGTTTTGCCCCGCATGCGGTGGCAAGACCCTTCCTCCGGCAGTCCTCCCTGGTATCAATTTCAATCTCTATGCCTCCCAGATAGCCCGAATAAGAAGAGGCTCCGGAGACAGGCTCTCCGTCCTTCAGGATAACGGCCCCAAGCCCGTACCGGCGGTACATGTCATAATCGGCATACTGCGCCACCCAGTCACGGCACCACGAAATTTCCCGGCAGCGCCAAAACAGAGCTTCATCCATCCTTTTCATCTCGTAGCCTTCCGGCAGTCTGTCCGCCGCTGCCCGGAGGCGCTTCTGCGCTTCTCTCCCGTTAAAAACCTCCGGTTCCTTTTTTATGGCATAGCGCAGCACTCTTCCGGCCTTCTCCCCGCAGCATTCCTCTATCAGCGCTCCCCACGCCTCATTCTGAGGAACCATGATCACAAAATCCTGCGCACAGCCCCGCGGCTTGTACCTCACAAGCTCCTTATCGGGCTTTCCCGCCAAAAAACAGAAATCCCCCAACAGTGCCATGGCTGATGCCGGTATCTCCGCCTCATCTCCGTAAATATGCCCCATCACACCCTGCAGGCATGACCAGATCAGCGTCTCCTTCCAACCTTCAAAAAGAGCTGCCGCTTTTTCCTTTTGCTTTATCTCGTATATCATGGTCTCTCCCTCTGCTGACGGTCTTATTTTCTGCCGCCTTTTAATTTCACCAGCAAAGCGGCTGTCACCGCAACCACTGAAATGACCAGAACTACTGCTGCCGTCACCAGGTTCCGGTTCAGCTTCGGCACAATGCGGTCCGCGCTCCCCTCTCTGGAATCCTGCCTCCCGGATTTCTCCGTTTTCTGACTTTCGGCCTGCCGGGATTCTGCTTCCTGCCCCTCCGGCGTATTCTCCTCCCGGCTTTCCGTAAGCCCCTCTTCCGCTTTCCGATCCGCGTCTGCCCAGTCCACGCCCTCCGGGAAAATCTGTTCAAAATCCGCTGTCGGCTCATCGATGTACACCCATGTATTTTTTATTCCAAAATAGTACTGCACACAGCCCCAACGTTTTCCGTTCCCGTCCACGTAGATACCTCTGTACTCCGGAGTATAATCCGACACCTCCATGGACGTATACTCTTCGGAACCCGGATATTCCCAGAGATAAATGGTTTCTCCCACATATTTTTCGTCCAGGTCTCCTACATCCCCTATGATCTGTGCTTCATGCTCTTCCCGGAAAGCAATGCTGTCATAAACCAGTTCCATGTACTCCATGGGAATCCAGCCTGTGGTACCCCGGTAATCATCGTATATCCCCCACAGATTGCCGTAGCTGTCCTCATATGTAAAGAGAATCTGCACCCGGACTCCGTTTTCCCAGGTATCCACCTCCTGGGGCAGTTCGGGGCTTTTATAGGAAATAACCTTATTGTCCGGCCCGTTTGTGGTATACATCCGGCTGACATAAGTACATTCTTCCGCATGTTTCCAGTAAAAAGAATCCTCGGGTTCCCAGATAACGTCCGCCCTGGCAGAAAACGACGATCCCAGCAGACAGCAAAGCAGCCCTGCCAATACATATACTATTTTCCTCATACACTCCTCCTGTTTCGGTTCTTCATTTTTCGGCATACATGCCTGTTTCTCAATAAAATTCCGCAAATTGATTTCGTAACATTTCCTTCGTATCCGTGCCGTACCCGACCACAGACAGAAAATTTCCGGCCGCGAGAGAAATTCATCCGTAAATTCTCCAGAGTTCCGGACCAATGACCCGATGCCTGACGTCCTTCAGCGCCGCAATGCCATGACAATCATTCCCAGCAGCCAGGAGCATCCGTTGGCGGCACAGGAAAGCAATACCGGCCTCTTTATTCCCCATCCCGGCTTTCCGGCAAAACAGCAGTAAACGTATGCTTCCACCGCCACTACTGCCGCTTCCACCCCAATCTGCACCGGAAAGTGCAGTGCAGATGGCAGATACATTCTCCCCAGCCAGCACAGCAGCACGGCGGGCGGATTGGTCAATATATTGACCAGCATGGTCATCGTAACCATTCCAACCTTTAACCTCCTGCTTCTTTTCAGATGCCTTTCAGGCAGCCAAAGCAGGACATGCACCACTGCCAGTTCTGTCACAATAGTAAGCAGCAATGACACGGCAAACATTTCTGTCAGATAAATCGCATCCATACCTCACCCATGCCTTCTTCCTGTCACCGCTGCCAACAACGACAGAGGCAACATCTCCACCTTCACAGCCACCCAATGCTTTCTTCCCATCATCGCCGCCAACAGCAACAGAGGCAACATCTCCATCCTCCACAGCCACTCAACTATCACTGCCGCCAACAGCAACGACAGCGGCAGCATTTTCATCATTCTCAGCCGCACCCATGCTTTTTTCCCATCATCGCCGTTAACAGCAGCAACGACAAAATACTGCCCGCGCAGCCTGTGATATTTCCGGCAAAAGTCTGCACAAGCCCGAAATACCCCGGAAGAAAGCCCAGAAACAGCGCAAATGTCAGAAATCCAAAGGCAAATCCCGGTCTTTCCGGCATACGGCAGAGCATCCAGTACAGGGTCAGCGGCATCGTCATATTAAAAAGAAAGGTGGCTGCCAGCCCCAAAGGCATAAATGCCGAAAACAAGTAACACAATGCCGCCAGCGCCAGGGAAACGGCTGCCGTCTTACGCAATCCCCATTTTGCCGCCGCATAACCTCCCGCCATTTTCCCGCCTGCCACGGCAAGCACCGTCAGAGTCCCGGCTGTTATACCGGTTTTCCATGGGAAGCCCACTGTCAGGCCGATATGGGAACGCAGGATAACAACTGCCATACAGAAAAGCACCGGAAGGACTTCCGGCTTCTTGTATAATTTTCTGGCGGATTCCCGTTCCGCAGATTCCTTCTCGGTGTATTTACGATTCGCAAATTCCTTCCTGGCATATTCACGCTCCGAAAATTCCTTTCCGCTGTATTTTCTCTCCGCAGATCCCTTCCCGGCACATTCCTGTCGCAAGGCTTCCCGCTGCCCCGCCCCTGCCGAAACGCTCTCTGCTTCCTCTTTATTGCGCAGCTTCCCCATGTACCACAATGCCGCACATATAAGAATCATTATAACACTGACGCACAAAAACCCCGTCTCCCACACACCGTTTTTTGCAGCCAGAGTCCCCAGATACAGCCCCGCTGCCCCCTGCGCGACAAAGATTCCCAGTCCCTGACCATACCATTTCCCAGGCAACGGCTCTTCCGGCAGCAGTCCCTTCGACAATGAAGTATCCATCGGCAAAAAAACTGCTGCTGAATCTATATCCTGCGAAGAACCTGCCGGCAAAAAGCTTGCCGATGAAGAACTTACCGTAGAACGTTCCGCTCTATCCGCTTTTGTCACCCCCACACCGCCGCCTATATGGAACAGCGCATTTCCGATTCCCAGAATCACCGGATGGGTAACGGCACCCAAAATGGTGCAAAAGACCCCCAAAGCCGCCGTCGCCAACGCGTAGTCCCACCCCTCACTCCTATCCGCATCCAGCGCATCCAACACCACTCCCATGGGCATCTGCAGGGCAAATGCGCAGAAATTATACAGCAATATGTATAAGTATCCGTTATCCTCTGTAATAAACCTGCCGAACATTGCCAGGGCACACGCTCCGTCCACCAACAGATGAAGAACGGAATATCCCGCTATTCTATTTGCTTTACCGTATCGATATCTTCTCAAAATCCTGCCGTTGTCTTTTCTCAGAATACCGTCCCCCTTCCTTCTCTTTATTGCTCATTTTTCTGTCTGTGCCTGGCACTTTCCATGTCCATCATATAATAAAACGATGCAGATGTAAAATGGTTTCAAATTCCCCTGTACCTTTTTACTTCTTGACTCTGAATATTTTTGTGATAAAATGGGTTGAAAGAACCCTGAACTGAACAAACACGATTTGCATACGGATATATCATACAAAAGAAAGGCACCCCATGGATTTTGGTTCTTTCTGATGTTTGGGTAACTTCGTCATTCTCGTTTTGCTTTACTGAACCAATTTGGCGGCTTGTAGCAAATCCTGGGAATATGAGGATACCCAAAGTACAGAAAGAACCTGGATTTTTATCAGAAAATGTCTCAGATCTGTAAGGAACTGCCGCAAAATAACATTACCATTTAAAGCCCTTGATACAATAGTTCC
>CAJUFB010000110.1 GCA_910585805.1 uncultured Acetatifactor sp. | reverse complement strand
TTGTTGGACGATGCTATCCTGGAAGAGACCGACAGGCTGCGGAACCGGGAGGGGAAAGGCCTGGATACGGAGGGGAGAGAAGAAAGCAACCGGGAGGATAGTCGGACAGCAAGCAGCCAGAAGACGGGGAATCGAGAAGAAAGTAGTCGGGATGAGAGCCGGAAGGCAAGTAGCCAGAAAGCGGAGAATCGGGAAGAAGGTAATCGGGAGGATAGCCGAAAGGCAAGTAACCGGAAAGAGGAGATTCGAGGAGAAAGCAACCGGGAGGATAGCCGAAAGGCATGTAGCCAGGAGAGGGAAAGTCGAGAAGAAAGCAGCTGGGAAGCGAAATGCCGGAGAGAAAGCCGGAAAAGCCGAAAGGAAAGAGCCGGAAGTCTGCGGAAATGGGCTGCCGCCGCGGCCGGTCTTCTGCTGGCAGCATGCGCGGGATGGATTATCATGGAACAAAAACAGAATCAGACGGGCGAGGACTCCTCGCTCTATGCGTCCCATGACCCAGAGGGGAAACAGGAACCTGATACAAAGGATACAGGAGAGACAGGGCTTCCTATGCTTTCCATGGCAGAAATCGGGGAGGAGGAAGCAGCAGGCTATGAGGGAATCAGGGTGCATGACATCTCGGAGTTAGTAAACACGAACCCATGGGACGAAGCGTTGGGGATTTCATCTCTGCCGGTGTATGAAAACGTTCTGTCCTACGATGAGAACTATATCGTACAGGGCGGAGACTTTCATAAAATGCGGGAATTCCTGCTTGAAATCGCGGGCAGCTTAGGACTGGAGGAGGAATCCCTGACCATCACGGATGATGTCCCGGATGAAGAGACGAAGCAGATTATTACAGAGAAGCTGGAGATGGGCGGAGACACCGTGCCGGAAGGGTATTTCAATCCCACGAAGCTAATCGGGGAAGCGGAAGGGCTGAAAATCGAGGTGAATCAGGCCATGACGGCTACGGTATCTTTTGAACCGGCCGTATCCCTGCCGGAGGAATATCGCTTTACCCATTACGCTGCCTATGGGGAGCTGGCGGAGACGGCAGAGTATCTGGAAAAAGAGTACGAGGATTTCATCGGGATGGAGCATCCCGTGGCGAATATCTATGGCGGCAGCTACAATATCTATCTCCAGCAGAGCTATTGGATTGAATTTTATGACCGGGCGGAGGATATGGTCCAGCGCATCATCAATTACAATTTCAACCGGACAGCCTTTTACTGCGATGACCAGGGCAGGCTGTACCTGGCCAGGAGCTTCCGGCCTGATCTGTCGAGGATGGTGGGAGAGTATCCGATCATCACGGCGGAGGAGGCGAAAGAGCTTCTGCGGAAAGGCAATTATATCACCACAGCGCCCTATGAGATGCCCGGAGAGGAGTTCATCGGGAAAGTGGAGCTGGTCTACCGCGCGGGAGAGCGGGAGAGGTATTATATGCCCTATTACCGCTTTTATGTGGAACTGCCCGAAGCGGCTATGGATGACGGCCTGAAAGCTTATGGCGCGTACTATGTTCCGGCTGTGGAGAGCGCCTACCTTTCCGATATGCCTGTATGGGACGGCAGCTTCAATTTCTGACAACAGCATATTTGCGGGCACGGATTTCGTTGCTGAAATATGCTCCCGTTGTCCCCGTCAAAGGGCGGCGGGAGTTCTGCCGTGCACTTGGAGGTGTACATCTCCAACGAGTGCAAGTTTCAGGGAAGATTAAAGCCTGCGACTTCCATGGTCATTTCTTTGACGACGTGTGATGAACAATGGAAATGGAGGAAATGAAATTTAAAATTTTATAAAAGCTATTCCATTTCCCGGGAATATACGAGATAATGGGAGTAGTTATTTCACTTGCTGAAACCTCATGGGAGGAAAACAGGGAAGTCATACCCATAGCGAAATGCCGGTACCCGGACAGAGCAGCTGGTTTCATGAATCGGGACAGTGGTATCGGCTGCGTTTTGTATAGAATCAGTTATCTGCTGCGAAAGATTGTTGTCCTAAATTATCGTGGCAAAAGAGGAGCGGAAGTAGTATAATGGAAAACAAAAAAGTCAGTTGGAAAGTGTGTCGCCTGTATGGAAATGAAAAGATTGCGGGTGGGCGGTCTGTTGCTGCCTTCCAATGTTCTGATGGCGCCTTTGGCCGGATACACCTGTTACCCGTTCCGGATGCTTGCCTATGAACTGGGGGCGGGCCTGTGCTTTACGGAGATGTCCAGCGCCAATGCTTTGAAATATTCGGACAGGGCCACCCGGCGTCTTCTCTATACCACCCGGGAAGAGCCTGTGAGGGCCGTGCAGCTGCTGGGCGGAGACCCGGCCGTGATGACACAGATGGCATGCTCGGAGGGATTGAAGGATTTTGATATCATTGACATCAATATGGGCTGTCCCGTGCCCAATGTGTTCAAAAGCGGCGAAGGCAGCGCCCTGATGACAGACCCCAAAAGAGCGGCAGCCATCATCCGGGGATGCAGGAAAAGCGGGAAGATCGTCACGGTAAAATGCCGCACGGGAATCCGGAAGGAGGACATGTTCGCGGCGGAGTTTGCTCGTGTGTGCGAGGACGCGGGGGCGGATATGATTACCGTCCATGGACGCAGCCGCAGCATGATGTATGACGGGGACTGCTGCTATGAGGAAATTGCCCAGGCGAAAGCGGCGGTTTCGATTCCCGTGATTGCCAACGGGGGGATTTTCTCGGCAGAGGACGCCGGGAGGATGATGGAGCGGACCGGAGCCGACGGGGTGATGATTGCCCGTTATGCGCTGGAAAATCCCTTTATTTTCAGCGAGCTTACCCACAGGCCCATAGAGAAGAGCGTTCTGCAGATTCTACTGGAGCAGACGGAGCTGACGGCTGCCTGTTATGACGAGACTTTTACCATCCGGTATATCCAGAAGCTGGCTTCCTATGGGATGAAAAAGCGGAAGGGGACGAAGCGGTATAAGGAGCAGATGTATCGGTGCGGAAGCCTGGAAGAACTCAGGGACATTGTGGTGCGGATATTTTCCGATGAAGTTTCCAGAGAGGTTCCGTGACGGCGCGGAGGGTTTCTGATGCGGAGCCAAAGCAGTATCTCAAAGGCGGCCCGACGCTTTGCCATGATTGCGGGACGGATTGTCAGGGGGTATAGAAGATTTCCGCCGATACCCTTTTGGCTCCAACATCACGGAAAGAATGGAGAAAGGAGTTTTGCTTTTTATGGAAAATGACTTTCAGATAGAGAAGGGTATCCTGAAATCATATACGGGCAGGCAGGAGCAGGTCATTGTTCCGGAGGAAGTCCACACTATTGGCGAAGATGCTTTCAAAGGCTGTGTCTCTTTGCGTAAAGTGACTCTGCCTTTTGGCCTTGTGCATATTCTGTCCGGCGCTTTCAAGGGGTGCCGCAGGCTAAAGGAGATTGCCGTTCCGCCGGGTGTCACCCATGTGGGCGAGTATGCCTTTCACCGCTGCCACAGACTGGAGTCAGTTTCTCTTCCTCCGTCCGTAACGGAGCTGGGAGACTGCGCGTTTCTCTACTGTGACAGCCTTACCGAGGTGAGGATTCCCGGTGTTCAGTATTTGGGAAAACAAGTATTTGTAAACGATGTAATGCTGAAAAAACTGGAGATTTCCCCGAAGCTGCAGGAAGACTGTCTCTGTGATGTGTTCACTGGCTGCAGCAGGATTTCGGAAATCGCCTTTTCGGACGGACGGAAATATGTGTTTCCAAACGCAGTGGAGGTGGTGGCCGGGGAGATGGCGGTTCCCGGCCTGGTTCGCGCCATTGCGGTAGATATCCTGCGGATGATGGAACTGGAGGGGCGGTGTCTGGCAAAATTTCTGACGAATCTGAAGCATGTGGAGATTCCGGAGGGGATTGAAAAGATTGGGAAGAGTGCCTTTTTTGACAAGCGGGGAATTATTTCCGTTCAATTTCCCTCTACGCTGAAGGAGATTGAGAGCCGGGCGTTCCGCAACTGCATCAGCCTGGAGACCGTTGCCTTCCGGCGGGACGAAAATCTGATTCATGAGGATGCGTTTCAGAATTGCAGCGCCCTGAGGGAAGTCAGGACTCCGGAGGGCGCGTCTTTCGGGATAGAGGGAATCTCTGGTCTTTCCGGGGAGGATATTCCGGTGTTGGTGAGGACTGTCCGAAAACAGGTTCTGGGGAATTTCCGGCTCAGCGGTTCCGTGCTTCTGAAATATCTGGGGAATGAATCCAGAGTCGTGGTTCCGGAAGGCGTTGTCCGTATCGCAGAGGAGGCTTTTGCCGGAAATGAAGGAGTTGACAGGGTGATTCTTCCGGATTCCGTGGAGACAATCGGGGCGGGGGCTTTCAGGGACTGTCTGGTTTTGCAGTCAGTTAATTTTCCGGCCCGCCTGGGGTATATCGGCACAGGGGCTTTTGAAAATTGTGTAAAGCTGCTTCGCGCCCCGTTGCCTGAGGGGCTTACGGAGGTGGGGGCGAAGGCATTTAAACGTTGCCGCAGGCTGAAAGAACTTGGCCTGGGGAAAGGCGTCAGAGTCATCGGGGAACAGGCTTTTTACGGCTGTTCGGCTTTGGGGGAAGTGCGCTTTCCGGACAGTCTGGTCTCACTGGGGGATATGGCGTTCTATCGGTGTAAAGCTTTGAAAGAAGTGCAGCTGCCGCCGGGGACGGAAGCGGTGGGCAATCTGGCATTTGCCCAGAGCGGGGTGAAAAGAGTCCGGATGGAAGGATGCGGCAGGGGGTATGGGAGGGATATTTTTTTCCAGTGCCCTGGTCTGCGCAGTGTGGTATTGGAAAAAGGAGTCCGCCATATTCCGGACAGGCTGGCTTACGGCTGCGGCGCTTTGAACCGGGTGGTGCTGCCGGATACGCTGGAATCTGTGGGGAGGAATGTTTGGGAGGGGACGCCTTTTCTGAAGGATTGGGTGGAGAATCAATCTGAAAATCTGGCAGAAGATAAGGCAGGGAATGACCCAAAGAATCAGATAGAGGATGAGACAGGGATTCGGTCACAGAACCGGATGGAAGATAAACTATGGAATCGGTCAGAGAATCAGATGGGGACAGGAAATCGAACAGAAGATGAGGTGGAAAGGCAGAATGAAATCTTCTGGGACGGGCGTCATTTGAAGGGGATTGTTTCGCTGCCGGAGGAAACCCGGATTGTGGCGGGAGGGGCCTTTTATGGCAACCCATTTCTGACGGAAATACGCTTTTCGAATCATGTTACATGGATCGGAGAAGCTGCTTTGAAGGGCTGTACCAAGCTGTGCCGCATAACCTGGCCAAAGGCTGTGACGACAGCGGAACCGGAAGTTTTTTCCGGCTGCACCCGGTTGGAAACCCTTGCTCTGTGCCCTGACAGTCCGGAAAGCGCAGAGCTGCAAGATGCTTCTTTTGCCGCAGCCGTTCCCTGGAAAATTGTGAAAGACCGCGCTTTTTACAACTGTAGAAAGCTGTCCCATATTCTATGGAAGGATATTCGAACCGTTGGAAAGGAAGCTTTCTTTGGCTGTGTTTCCCTGAAACCGGAAGACACGGATTCCCTGGAATGGGTGGGGGAACTGGCGTTTGAGGGGATGCAGGGCATGGAAACCGCATATGCTGCGGAAAGGTGTGATGGCGGAAAAAGGGAAGATAGCACGGGCGACTGTGACGGCAGAGAGGGTACAGCCGGCATAGAAAGCCGAGATGCCATGGAAACTGCGGAGAGTATGGAAGGTCAGAATACCAGGGAAGCCGCAGATGGCGCAGCGTGCAAGGACAGAGAAAGCCGGGACGGAACCTCCGGCCTGTGCATTGTGGGAAGTATTCTGGTGTCGGGCGGACGCTGCCCGGGAGAGGTGCACGTGCCGGAAGGAATCACTGTCATTGCGCCCTACGCCTTTTCCGCGAACCGCCAAATCACCGGGCTTGTTCTGCCGGAAACCCTCCGCAGCATCGGCGAAGGCGCGTTCTGGGGTTGCAGCGGGCTGGCTCATGTTCGGTTTCCGTCATCTTCCTGTGCCGTGGGCCCTCGTGCCTTTGAAAAATGCACCGGAATCCAGGAAATCCGCCTCTGCGCCCACAGTCTGGGCGCAAGCGCCTTCGCACGCTGCCTGTCCCTGGAGAGGGCAGAAATCACCGGGCTTTCCGCCTTGGAAGAAAGGCTTTTTGAGGGCTGTGAGAACCTGAGGGAATGTGTCTGTGGACAGGTTTCCGCAGTGGGAGATTCCTGTTTCAGCGGCTGCAGGCAACTGGAAAACTTTGATTTTCAAATGACTATAGAAATCGGAAGCTACGCATTTCAGGACTGCGACATGCTGAAAGAAATCGGCCTGAATGACCATACTCTGGTGAACCCCCATGGATTCGAGGACTGCGGCCGCCTGGAACGCATTGTCCTTACGGGAAGGGAAGGCAGTCTGGAGCCTGGCGAATATGCATTTTCCGGCTGTACTGCTTTGAATCAGGTGGTGCGCCGCGGCCGGCTGTGGGAACTGCGGGAATACAGGGATATCCTGTCCGAGAAGCTGCCGGAGCCTGTCCGCCTGGTTTTCCACAGCGCGCTCAGCTGCTTCGAGGTGGAAAAAGAGGAAATCCTCTGCGGATACAGAGGTCTGGGACGCATTCTGAAAATCCCTGTGGGAATCCGGCGAATCCAGGCGGAGGTTTTCCAGGATTGTCTGATGTTGGAACAAATCAGCATCCCGGAAACGGTGGAATACATCGGGGCAAGGGCTTTCCACAAGACAGCCTGGATGGAAAAGCAGCGGGCGAAATCACCGATGGTAGTGGTCGGCCATATGCTTTTGGACGGTTCCTGCTGTGCGGGGGAAGTGGTCGTCCCGGAAGATATCCGCCTGGTCTGCGGGTGGGCGTTTGCAGGAGGAATGGGAATAGAGAAAATCCGTTTTCTGTCAGACAGGGTGAGGGTGGAAGCCTATGCTTTCCGGAATTGCATTTTCCTGAAAGAACTGGTGCTGGCAGACGGTACTTCGGTTGTGTTTGAGGGGATTTCCGACAGGAAAAAGGAACTGCCCACGTTGGCAGAACAGGCCGTGTGGGACAGGCTGAATTGTTTCAAAACTGATGAAAATGATGTGCTGATTGAGTGTACCGGCAATATTTCCCGGCTTCTGGTGGCGGAGGGAATCACGGCTATCGGGGACAGCGTTTTTCAGGACGGAAATCTTCTGACCGAAATCATCCTGCCGCGGACTGTAACTTCCATTGGCAGAAATTCCTTTGCCGGATGCAAGTGGCTGCTAAGGGTATGCGGTGCCGAAAGCGTGAGAACCATCGGAAGCAGAGCGTTCTCCGGATGCGGCAGCCTGGAGGAAGTGGCGCTGGCGGAGAGTTTTACGGAGATTGGCCGGGGAGCCTTTGAGAATTGTACTTCCCTGCGGGAGATTGTGCTGCCGAAAGGCGTGGAAGAACTGCCTGAGAGGGTATTTTTCCGGTGCCACAGTCTGCGGAGGGTTCATTTGCCGTCCACGCTGAAGCGGATTGGGAAAGAAGCGTTTGCTTTTTGCAGGAGCCTTGAAATGCTGACCATCCCGGAGGGTGTTCTGGTAGAGGAGCGTGCGTTT
The DNA here is from genome assembly GCA_910585805.1 of uncultured Acetatifactor sp. GTDB lineage: Bacteria > Bacillota > Clostridia > Lachnospirales > Lachnospiraceae > Acetatifactor. The sequence goes on along the minus strand of CAJUFB010000110.1, from coordinate 4,423 downwards.
GCAGGAACCGTAAACGTGAGTCAGGAGAGAATGCTGCCATAAGATGTTGTATCTTCAGAGCAGTCGCGCAGCGGCTTGATTCAGGAGAAAACGAATGGTAAAGTTGCAGGGGCGCAGGATCGTGCTGTAGAGACTTTGCTTTTCAGAGCCACAATGCGGCGACTAAGTATAGTCCGGCTAAGAAATGTTAAGGGCAAATTTAAAACAGCATCTGCTCCGCCCGGTACCCCGGAGGATTTACGGACGCATTTTCTCTGCGGCCGGAAATTCTCTGCCATGCCCGGGTACCGGGCGGGGTAGATGCGGAACTGGAATAGGAGGAAGCTATGCGATATCGTAAACTGGGAAGCACCGGGCTGATGGTTTCCGAAGTCAGCTTTGGCACGATTCCTGTCTTGAAAGGCAGTGTACCGGTTCTTCCTGCCTGTTATAATCTCAGTGAAGAGCAGGCGTTGGCAGTGATGGAGCATGCCTTTCGCCTGGGCTGCAACCTGTATGATACAGCCATTGTCCCGGAATACGGAGATGCGGAGCGGAAAACAGGATTGTTTGCGTCCGGCGGCAAACGGGACAGAATCATCATCTCGGACAAGGCACGTTTTTTTGACGGAAATGAAATGTACATGGCAGTCCTGGAATCCTGTGAAAACCTGGGAACCTGGCCGGACATCTACTTTGTCCATCAGGCGGACTGGGAGCATGAGGAGGAAATCTTCCGGAAGGGAGGGGCCATGGATGCCCTCATCCAGCTGAAGGAGGAGGGGCGGATTCGCTTTACCGGATTGGCATCCCACTATTACGACATCCTCCTCAGGGGCGCAAGGGATTCCAGGGTGGATGTGCTTCAGGGCAGCGGTAATCTGCTGGAGCGCGGGATGCTGGACAGAATCAGGGAGGAGCCGGCTTTCCGGCAGAAAGGCCTGTTGGTCAACAAGGTATATGCAGCCGGAATCCTTCCGGATTTCTTTCCCCCGGAAGTCCTGATAGACAGCGTGCTGTCCTATCCGGTCTCCAGCGCCCTGATTGGAATCGGTACCATGGAACAGGCGGATGCGGCTTTCGGCCGGGACAGCGGATACAGGCAGAAGATGCCGGATTTCGGACAGGTGCTGTCTGTTCTGGAAGAATACTTTTCCCCCATTCCCTGTGACCGCTGCCAGAGGTGCCACTGTCCGTATGGAACGGAGATTCATACGGTTTTCCGTCAATATAATTACTTTTTCCTGGGAAAGAATCACTGGGCCCTGCGGAAACTGGATTTGGGAATCCGGGAGAGCGCAATGCAGTGCCGGAGATGCACGGACATGCCCTGTCTGTCCATGTGCCCGGCCGGAATCCGGATTCCCGATGAGATTCAGAGGGTGTTTGAGCTTGCGGAAAGGTTCCGGGAACAGCCCTTTTCAAATTAATCCAACCCTTTTACAGTAAAGGGCACCTTTCCCGCCATCTTTGTCTAATTCAACAATCTTGAATTTGTTTGGATTTAATAATAAATTGTCTGGCATTTTTCTTCCTCCTGCTTTTTTCTTTAATCCACACCATGCCTTAAATTATACAACTTTTTCTTAAAGGGCACAAGGCAGAAAATCCCGGATACTCCGGTCTTCATTTGCGTATTCATTTTGCGCAAAAGCTTTGTTTGAGGATAGCGATTGTGCCCGAATTTGCACTATGATATAATGGATTCATTATTGAGAAATGATTGGTTGAAGGGTATAATAGAATTGCAGTCAAGATAAGCTGGGCGGGCAGGAAACGGAAAGCAGGAAAGGAGAAAGTCCATGGGTAATTATTTGAATCCCGGCAATGCCGGGTTTGCCGGAATCAGGAATGATGTGTATGTAGATAAATCGGGGCTGATTGGGCTGATCAACCAGACCATCGATACGCCAAGGCGTCTGACCTGCATCAGCAGGCCCCGCCGCTTCGGGAAATCTTTTGCGGCTCAAATGCTGTGTGCCTATTATGACAAGACCTGTGATTCGGCAGAGCTTTTTGACGATCTGGAGGTTGCGGGCGACAGGCATTACCGGGACTACCGGAACCGGTACGATGTGATTTATCTGGACATGACGGAGGCCATAGGGGAAGCCTCTGTGGCGAACGTGGTGCCCTATATCCAGGAGAGCATCCTCCAGGAACTGACGGAAAGCTATCCGGAGCTGAAGGCTGCGAAAGGGTTTGCGGCAACGCTGGCCAATGCGGCGGAAACAGCGGGAAATAAATTCGTCATGATCATAGACGAATGGGACGCGCCTATCCGGGAGGCCATAGGGCATCCCAGGCTGCAGAGAAAATACCTGGAATTCCTGCGCTCCCTGTTCAAAAACAGCGGGATGACGAGTAAAATCTTTGCGGCGGCCTACATGACAGGCATCCTCCCTGTTAAAAAGAACGGCTCCCAGTCAGCCATATCGGACTTTCTGGAATATACCATGGTCAAGCCCAGACAGTTCGGAAAATATGTGGGCTTTACGGAGGATGAGGTCAGGGAGCTCTGCCGGACTTACGGCAGCGATTTTGAGAAGATGAAGCAGTGGTATGACGGCTATTCCTTCAGGGATCTGGCATCCGTCTATAATCCCAATTCCGTTATGAAAGCGATCCACAATGACGATTTTGACTCTTACTGGACACAGTCGTCGGCGGCAGACAGCCTGATGGGATATATCAGCCTTGACTTTGACGGACTGGGCAGGACGGTCACGGAGCTGATCGGCGGCGTGGACACGAAGGTGGACACGAAAGGATTTGCCAACGATCTGGCGACCTTCCGGGACAGGGACGATGTGCTGACGCTGCTGATCCATCTGGGCTATCTGACCTATGATGAAGAGACGCAGCGGGCGCATATCCCCAACGAAGAAATCCGGCTGGAATTCTCCAGAGCCATCCGGCATGTAAAACGTGACGACACCATCCGGAGAGTGCAGGAGAGCGCACGGCTTATCGAGGACACCGTCCGCGGAGACCAGGAGGCCGTGGCAAGGCAGATCGAGAAGATCCACGAGGAGGAATCGCCGCTGTACTATAACAATGAGCAGGCGCTGCGGAGCGTGATCAAGCGGGCTTATTTCAGCTATGGAGACGAATATGTGATGTTCGAGGAATTGCCGGCAGGGGCCGGTTACGCGGATGTGGTGTACCTGCCCAAGAGGAATTCCATGCTGCTGGCTCTGGTAGTGGAGCTTAAGTGGAACCAGTCGGCGGATGGGGCCATCCGTCAGATTCTGGACAGGCGGTATCCGGAGGCTTTGAAAGGCTACGGCGGCGATATCCTCCTGGTAGGGATCAGCTATGAAAAGGAAGCCCCGGCGGGAAAGAGGACACATCAGTGTCGGATTGAGAAATATACAGAGCAAAGATAGGAGCGTATGTAAGATGACACAAAAAAGAAAGAGGGCCGCGCTTGCCCTGTGGCTTCTGCTCCTGGCGGGTTTATTGACGAGCTGTGCGGGAATGCCGGGAGGAAATGTCCCCGGTGTAACGGACGCACCGGGGACGTCCGGCAGCCAGACCACAACCGATAGCAGTAGATTAGAGCAGTCTGCCCAATCCGATAACGATAACGAAAACAAAAACGGAACGGATTTTCCCGGAAGCTATACAGTGCCGGAGGGCTGGGCAAAGATGGAGAGATACTCCACGGAAAATAAAATCTTCTATGCGGAGGAGGGGCACGAAGATGACGAAATGCCCGATAATATCTCTATCGAAGTCGGCACAAACCGATACAGTGCAGACGAGCATGAAAAATTCCGTGAGGCAATCCTTCGGCAGCTTGCCATGCAATTACAAAGCGTTGATGCCGAACTGACGGGAGACGGCACTTTTACGGAGCAGGATTATATCGTCTACATTTTTACCATCAGCCAGGAAGATGTGGTCACAAAGCAGTATTATATCGTGGGCGACCAGCGGTATTGCCTGGTTCATCTGACGAACTTTACCGGCTCCGAAAGCGTGGACGAGGCGGCGCGGGCTATGGCGGACAGTTTTGTCTGGGACAGTTCGGACTAAACCCATACAGAATATATCCGCATGACCGTCATTCCTTGTCGGTATCTCTTGTATTGCATGGCGGTTCTGATTTCTCAAAAGCCGCCGCGTAAGAATAGGCGTGTTATAGCGCGCCTCCTGACCGTAAGTGTAACAGAGTAATTTGAATCTATTGTGTAGATTTGAAATTTTTCCCAGGGAGAAAGGCAGCCAGAATCCGAAACGGGTTGGTGAGACTAACTCAGGGCAGCCTGGAACTGGAAGCATCCGTGTCTTTCCAAAAGTTCACCGTTTCTTCATGCTTTTTTAATTGACGAAAGGATAGCGGCAGAGTAAAATTTTACCAAAACGCTTCGGGCACCCACTGGATTCGGATGATGAAAAAGCAAAATAAAGGAGTGGTGAATGCATGTTGAAACTATTC
>CAJUFB010000109.1 GCA_910585805.1 uncultured Acetatifactor sp. | reverse complement strand
GGGTTTACTGTGGATGCACACAAACCGCAAGAGCATGCGGTTTGGCGCACAGCGGCCTTGCAAAATGAGCAGGGGAACTCATTTTGACTGCGCGGTTTCCGCAGGCAAGATTCAAGACTTTCACAGTAACCCCCATGCAACGGGCTGTTCCACCGTGCATGAAAGTAAGGCAATATCGGAAATTACGGACATATATCTTTTAACCCGTCAGGATCAGAAGTCATCTGCATCATCGAATTCCTCGGCTTCTGACTCGTAGTCCACATCACCGAAGTCGTCATCGTCTTCCTCTTCCTCCTCCTCATCCTCCTCGGAATCAACTATTTCGCCGCTTTCGTCATCATACTCCTGTGCCTGATATCCCATCTCACCCAGGGAGCTGTTATCATAATCATCATACTTACGGTCATCCCCCATTTCATAGCGATAATCCGTATCACCGTAATCAATAGTCTCCATGATCTCGACTTCCGAACGGTCTTCATCCAGAACACGCACATCAAGTCCCAACGCCTGCAGCTCCTTCAGCAATACCTTGAAGGACTCCGGAATGCCGGGCTCCGGAATATTATCACCCTTGATAATGGCTTCGTAAGTCTTGACACGCCCCACCACATCGTCGGATTTCACGGTCAGAATCTCCTGCAGCGTGTAAGATGCGCCATATGCCTCCAGCGCCCATACCTCCATCTCTCCGAAACGCTGCCCGCCGAACTGAGCCTTACCGCCCAGGGGCTGCTGGGTTACCAGAGAGTACGGACCGGTGGAGCGGGCATGGATCTTGTCATCCACCAGATGATGCAGCTTCAGATAGTGCATGTGTCCAATAGTGACAGGACTGTCAAAATACTCTCCTGTCCGCCCGTCTCTCAGACGAACCTTTCCGTCACTGGAAATATTCACGCCTTTCCACAGCTCTCTGTGATCCCTGTTGTCCGACAGGTACTGCATTACATCCGGCCGAAGCTCATCCCTGTGCTTCTCTTCAAATTCTTCCCACTCCAGATTGACATAATCATTGGCAAGATTCAGAGTGTCGGTAATGTCCTTCTCGTTGGCGCCGTCAAAGATGGGAGTCGCCACATTAAAGCCAAGCGCTCTGGCCGCCAGGGAGAGATGAATCTCCAGCACCTGCCCGATGTTCATACGGGAAGGCACACCCAGGGGGTTCAGCACAATGTCCAGGGGACGGCCATTGGGCAGATAAGGCATATCCTCCACCGGCAGCACGCGGGAAACCACACCCTTGTTGCCGTGACGTCCGGCCATCTTGTCCCCTACGGACAGCTTTCTCTTCTGGGCTATATAGATACGGACTGCCTGGTTCACACCAGGAGAAAGTTCGTCGCTGTTCTCCCTGGTGAATACCTTTGCATCCACTACAATACCGTATTCCCCGTGGGGCACCTTCAGGGAAGTATCACGCACCTCTCTTGCCTTTTCGCCGAAAATGGCCCTTAACAGCCTCTCCTCGGCAGTCAGCTCCGTCTCTCCCTTGGGAGTAACCTTTCCCACCAGGATATCACCGGCACGCACCTCCGCACCGATCCGGATGATCCCTCTGTCGTCCAGATCCTTCAGCGCATCATCACCCACACCGGGAACATCCCGGGTGATTTCCTCGGGTCCCAGCTTGGTATCACGGGCCTCCGCCTCATATTCCTCAATATGGACGGATGTATACACATCATCCTGAACCAGACGCTCACTCATAAGAACGGCATCCTCGTAATTATATCCTTCCCAGGTCATAAAACCAATGAGCGGATTCTTGCCCAGAGCCAGCTCACCCATGGCAGTGGAAGGGCCGTCAGCGATCACCTGCCCTGCCGCCACATGGTCGCCCTTAAATACAATGGGCTTCTGATTGTAACAGTTGGACTGATTGCTTCTCGCAAACTTGGTCAGATGGAATTCTTCCTTCTCTCCGTCGTCATAAGTCATACGGATCAAAGCCGAGGACACATAATCTATGGTTCCGGACTTCTTTGCCACCACACATACGCCGGAGTCCACCGCCACTTTGGGTTCCATACCCGTTCCCACCACAGGCGCTTCCGTAGTCAGAAGCGGCACCGCCTGGCGCTGCATGTTAGACCCCATAAGAGCGCGGTTCGCATCATCGTTCTGTAAAAACGGAATCAGAGCCGTCGCCACGGAGAACACCATCCTGGGCGACACATCCATATAATCAAACATGGCCCGGGGATATTCGGAAGTCTCATCCCGGAAACGTCCGGAGACAGTATTTCTCACGAAATGTCCCTCGGCATCCAAAGCTTCACTTGCCTGCGCCACATGATAATTGTCTTCTTCGTCCGCTGTCATATAGACGATCTCATTGGTGACCACAGGATTTTTCGGATCAGTCTTGTCAATCTTTCTGTAAGGAGCCTCTATAAAGCCGTACTCGTTGATCCTCGCATAGCTTGCAAGGTAGTTGATCAATCCGATATTTGGTCCTTCAGGAGTCTCTATGGGACACATTCTTCCGTAATGGGAATAATGCACATCGCGGACCTCAAATCCGGCACGATCCCTGGACAGACCACCGGGGCCCAGGGCTGACAGACGTCTCTTGTTGGTCAGCTCCGCAAGCGGGTTGTTCTGATCCATGAACTGTGACAGCTGGGAGGAACCGAAGAATTCCTTCACTGCCGCCGTCACGGGCTTAATATTGATCAACGCCTGAGGAGAGGTCTCGTCCGCATCATGGGTAGTCATGCGCTCACGGACCACCCTCTCCATCCTGGACAGACCGATGCGGTACTGATTCTGGAGCAATTCGCCTACGGAACGGATACGGCGGTTGCCCAGATGGTCGATATCGTCATCATTTCCAAGACCATACTCCAGATGCATATTATAGTTGATGGAAGCAATAATATCTTCCTTGGTCACATGCTTGGGCACAAGCTCATGCACATTCTTCTTAATGGCTTCCGCCAGTTTCCCCGGGTCATCCGAAAATTCTTCCAGTATCTGTGCCAGCACGGGATAATAAACCTTCTCTCTGATCCCGAAATCACGGGGATCACAGTCCACAAAGCTGGTAAGATCAACCATCATATTGGAGAGAACCTTTACATTCTTCTCCTCTGTCTGAATATATACAAAGGGAACTGCCGCATTCTGAATGGCATCTGCCAGCGCCATATCCACCTTGGTGCCCTCTTCCGCAAGCACCTCGCCCGTGGAAGGGTCCACCACATCCGCTGCCAGGACATGACCCCGGATCCTGTTCCTCAGCGCCAGTTTCTTGTTGAATTTATATCTGCCTACCTTTGCGAGATCATATCTGCGGGGGTCAAAAAACATGGCATTGATCAGGCTCTCCGCGCTCTCAACGCTCAGCGGCTCCCCGGGACGGATCTTCTTATACAGCTCCAGCAAACCTTCCTGATAATTCTCGGCGGTATCCTTTGCAAAGCTCGCCTCGATCTTGGGTTCATCACCGAACACTTCACGAATCTCATCATTGGTTCCGATCCCCAATGCGCGGATCAGCACAGTCACGGGGACCTTACGGGTTCTGTCCACACGCACATAAAACACATCGTTGGAATCTGTCTCATACTCCAGCCATGCGCCCCTGTTGGGGATAACGGTGCAGGAATACAGCTTCTTTCCCAACTTGTCATGTCCGATAGCATAGTAAATGCCGGGGGAACGAACCAGCTGACTTACGATGACGCGCTCTGCTCCATTGATCACGAAAGTACCAGTCTCTGTCATCAGGGGAAGGTCGCCCATGAAAATCTTATGTTCGCTGATTTCTTCTTTTTCCTTATTATAGAGCCGCACAGTCACCGTCAGCGGTGCTGCATAGGTAGCATCTCTCTCTTTACATTCTTCAATGGAATATTTCACATCATCCTTGCTCAGTTCGAAATCGACAAATTCAAGGCTTAAAGATCCACTGTAGTCAGCAATAGGAGAGATATCGTCAAAAGCTTCCTTCAGTCCTTCCACCAGAAACCACTGATAGGAATCCTTCTGAACCTCAAGCAGGTTTGGCATTTCCAGCACTTCGTTCTGACGCGCATAACTCATACGCATCACCTTGGTGCCTGCAACCGGACGTATTCTGTTTTTCTCCATTGACATTTCACCCCGTTCTTTCTGTGTAAAATCATGCTTTCCCCGCGGATGTCCTTTTGGCCGCTCAGAAAATCCTTTTACACTTTTATGCCTGATTCCCTGGAAGAAAAGCATCGCTTCTGTCTCAGAAAACTCTCCGTATCTGGTCCCGAAGGCCGCTGCACGCAGTACATGCCCCGTCAATGGCGCACAAAATTCGCTGCGCAGGCTCGTTGTGCACGGCACTCCGCACCGGAGAATAACGAAAAAACACTCTGTTTCCTGAAGCAGGCATAACAATGCATTCTTGTATACAGCCACGTCTTATGGCCCACCGCACAATAATGCACTATCCATAATAGCACAAACTGGAAAAGAGGTCAAGATAAATTTAGAAAAAATTAGGAAATAAATAACGTGAAAAGGCAGCTTTCACATGATGTAAAACTGCCTTTTCTTTTGCAACCTTTTCAATTATTTCACGGTAACCTTCGCGCCGACTTCTTCCAGCTTCTTCTTTACTTCCTCTGCCTCGTCCTTGCTGATACCTTCCTTGATCACCTTGGGAGCGCCCTCAACGGTATCCTTTGCTTCCTTCAGGCCAAGTCCGGTGATCTCACGTACAACCTTGATAACCTTAACCTTCTCGGAACCAACCTCGGTCAGCTCTACATCAAACTCTGTCTTCTCTTCCACTTCCTCAGCAGGGCCGGCTGCCGCAACGACAACGCCTGCTGCTGCGGATACGCCGAACTCTTCCTCACAAGCCTTTACAAGTTCATTCAACTCTAATACTGTCATCTCTTTGATCGCTTCGATCAGTTCCTGAGCTGTCATTTTAGCCATTTTATTATCCTCCATTTTCTGATTTCTGTATTCCGTCACCGCCGAAATCACCTGTCATTCTCCAGTGACGGCTTCTGCATTTTCCGCAGATCCTTCTCCCCGGAAATGCGTATCGTATCTGCCATTTCTTCGGCTGTATACATCGCTGAAGCAATACTGCCCTTCCTGTAAGTCATGCCCTGCCTGATCATATTCGGTCAGCCTTACGGGAAACATGCAGAAATATACTCACGAGCGATGAAATTCGCCACAATGTCCCCGGCATCTTTCGCTCGTGAGTCGGGATGCCTGGCAAGTTTCAATGATCGTCAGTATAAATTCCGCTTCCTTACTCCGCAGGAGCCGCTTCAGGCTCTGCCGCAGGTGCCTCGCATGCGGAAGCGCCGCCTTTTTCCGCCAGCTGGTTCATCACGCGGGCAAAATTGGTGATCGGACTCTGCAGGCTGCCAAGCAGCTTGGAAATAAGCACTTCCCTGGAAGGAATGCTTGCGATGGAAGCCATGCCCTTTGCATCGTACACGGTGCCTTCCACCACGCCGGCTTTGATCTCCAGCTTGTTTGCCGTCTTCGCAAAATCGGTAAGCACTCTGGCGGGAGCCGTAGCGTCGCTGGTGGACACAGCAATCGCATTGGGGCCTTCCAGATAGGGAGCCAAGCCTTCAAATTCCGTACCCTTGAACGCGAAATTCATCAGGGTATTTTTGTACACCTTGTAGGTAATTCCCGCTTCGCGCAGGTTTTTGCGCAGCTGTGTATCCTGCTCGACAGTCAGTCCGCAGTAATCTACCAGAACCACTGACTGGGCATCTTTAATGCAGGCGGAAATCTCATCTACAATGGGTTTCTTCAATTCAACCTTTGCCATTTCTTTACCTCCTTATAGATTTTGTGCCGATAAAGGAGTCTCTGCACGCCGCCGGGAATTCCCGAAACGTGCAATACATTTAAAAACCCCTGAGAAGAGAGAGTCCTCCGGAACTGGACCGGGAGAACTCCCCCGGGAAACGAACCGTGCTCTTAAGGGAATGCCTCCCGGCAGTCCCTCGGAAATGCCTGCCGACAATCCCTTGGAAATGCCCTCCGGCAGTCCATACGCCGTTTCCCTTCACTCAGGGGGGAATACCTCTAACGAGGATAATCGTCAAATGTAAGCTTCCATGACTCCGGCTTTACGCCTGGATGCACTCCGCTTCCTTCTTCTCCTCGGCAGGATTTACGCCGGGAATCAATTAATACATGCTTCCCCGCACCTACTGTCTTCGGCCTGGTTCATAACCATTGGAATCATACCATAAGGAGCCAACATAAGTCAACCCCAAAATCAATATTTTAGAACTTTGTGACATTCACCTTCACGCCGGGTCCCATGGTACTGGTGAGAGTGATGCTTCTCAGGAACTGTCCCTTTACTGCGCTGGGCCTTGCCTTGACGATGGCATCCATCAGCGCATTGAAGTTCTCCTGAAGTGCCTCGTCGGTAAAGGAAACCTTTCCCACGGGGACATGGATGATGTTGGTCTTGTCAAGCCTGTACTCAATCTTACCGGCTTTGATATCCTTCACAGCCTTGGTTACATCCATGGTAACTGTGCCTGCCTTCGGGTTGGGCATCAATCCCTTGGGACCCAGGACTTTACCGAGACGTCCCACCACGCCCATCATGTCGGGTGTAGCAACCACTACGTCAAAGTCCAGCCAGCCTTCCTTCTGAATCTTCGGGATCAGCTCCTCGCCGCCTACATAATCGGCTCCGGCAGCCTCTGCCTCGTTGACTTTATCGCCCTTTGCGAATACCAGGACCTTCACTGTCTTACCGGTTCCGTTAGGCAGCACCACTGCTCCGCGGATCTGCTGCTCTGCGTGACGTCCGTCGCAGCCTGTCCTGATGTGTACTTCAACTGTCTCGTCAAATTTTGCCGGTGCCGCCTTCTTTACCAGCGCGATGGCGTCAGCCGGGTCATATAATGTTGCGCGGTCCACAAGCTTTGCGGCCTCTGCATATTTCTTGCCATGTTTCATTATTCTACCTCCAAGGTTCAAGCGACAACACTTCGTTGTCTCCCAATTCATTCATTTAGCGTCTGCTTTATTCTGCACATCTCCGCCAAACGGCAATCCTGCCGGATCGGACAGGTCAGAAATCGTCCAGTGCCGTTTCTATAAGGGTCCACATAAAACCGGACATTACTCCTCGATGGTGATACCCATACTGCGCGCTGTTCCGGCGATCATGCTCATGGCAGCTTCTAAGCTTGCCGCATTCAGATCCGGCATCTTCATCTCGGCGATCTCCTGGAGCTTCGCCTTGGGAAGCGTGGCAACCTTTGTCTTGTTGGGCACTGCAGAACCTGATTTCAGATTGCATGCCTTCTTCAGCAATACAGCTGCCGGGGGTGTCTTCGTAATGAAACTAAAGGATCTGTCCGCATAAACCGTGATCACCACAGGGATGATGACATCACCTTTGTCGGCAGTCCTCGCGTTGAACTGCTTCGTAAATTCAACAATGTTCACGCCATGCTGTCCAAGCGCGGGACCAACCGGCGGAGCCGGTGTCGCTTTGCCGGCAGGAATCTGTAATTTGATATAACCTGTTACTTTTTTTGCCATTTTGGCACCTCCTATAATGTGGTAAACCGTTTCCGCAATCACGTAAGGGATTATCGAAAAAGCCGATGCGATCCGTATCGGAAAAACCGGACGCTTCCTCGAACTGCAGAACACGATAATCCGGCGCAGGATTTATGATTTCTTTCCTGCTCCCACTCTCTGACGCGGCGACACATATCCTTCCGCCATCCGCTCTGCGCTTCCTCCGACAATCCATGCACAGAATGCCTGTGTCCTGCATAATCCTGTCAGCGCCGTAGCGTCCGGGCTTCTGCCGCCTGCGTGTATTCAACCGCCCTGTCGGGACGGATAATACCGTTGTTAAAGCTTCCGAACCTCTGCGAAACTGATCTCTACCGGGGTCTCTCTGCCGAACAGCTCCACGTTGATGGTAGCTGTCTGCTTACTGTAATCCAGCTTCTGAACGACACCGATGGTGTCCTTCCAGATTCCCGCCACAACGGAAATGCTGTCACCCTCCGCAAAGTCAATGGAAACATTTTCAGTCTTGATGCCCAGAGGCTTCATCTCTGCCTCAGTCAGGGGCACCGGCTTGCTCCCCGGCCCCACGAAGCCCGTGACGCCCCGGGTATTCCGGACAACATACCATGTGTCATCGTTCATCTCCATATTGAGGAGCACATAGCCAGGAAACATCTTCTTCTGGACAGTCTTCCTGGCACCGTTCTTCATCTCTATTACATCCTGCAGGGGAACCCTCACTTCCAGAATCTGTTCTGCAAGGTGCTTGTTGTTCTCGATGGTCTTCTCAATATTGGCTTTGACTTTGTTTTCATATCCTGAGTAGGTATGCACCACATACCATTTTGCCTCTGCCATAAATCACCCTCGCCCTAAATCGATGTAATGAAGTTCACGCCGTATTTCGCGACATAATCAATAATCGCAATCAGCACTCCTACCACCACCGAAATGGCCACTACCGCCACGGACTGCCTGATAGTAGAATTTCTGTCCGGCCATATAATCTTCTTGAATTCAGTCTTTACCCCCTTGAAAAAGCCGGGTACTGCTTTCTTTTCCGCGGAATCTCCCATTTAGACCATACCTTTCCACTTACTATTATGTTTCCAGGGAACTTACTTTGTTTCCAGGAAACTTATTTTGTTTCTTTGTGTACCGTGTGCTTCCTGCAGAATCTGCAATACTTCCGGACTTCCATCCTGTCGGGATGATTCTTCTTTTCCTTGGTAGTATTGTAGTTACGCTGCTTGCACTCCGTACAAGCCAAAGTGATTTTTGTACGCATTTCGCTACCTCCACGTATTCTCTTATCGCCGTTTATTTTGAGCATAAAAAAAAGAGCTAAAAGCTTATCTCGTGTTCCTACTATACCATAGCGGCGGCTCCACGTCAACTGTTTTTTCGGGGTTTCGGCGATTTTTTGGGCAATTTTTTGGCGCGGTGTTTTTTGCACGATTTGGGGACATCATTTTTTGTATCCGGCGGGTTTTATTGCAATGGAAATCACAGAAAATCCCATCAATACAATTTAAACAGAGAGACAATTTTCCGTCCGATTTTATACACAGGCCCTTCCAGCTGCCTGCGGGCGTTTTTCAGTTCCTTTCGGATTTCGATATGCTGGGGACAGTGCTTCTCGCATTTTCCGCATTCGATACAGTTAGAGGCGGCAGAGGATGTCCTGCGCATGGCGGTGCACATGAAATATTCCGTGAACGCAGCGTTCTTCCCTTCAGAATAACGGCGGTTATATGCGGCAAAGGTTCCCGGGATATCCACGTTTTTCGGACATGGCATACAATAGCCGCAACCGGTGCAGCCCACCTTCATCTTCGCATTGACAGCCTGTACCACTTTCTGAAGCATCTCTTCCTCCCCGGGGCCAAACTCGCCCACGGAAACCTCGGAAGCCGTTTTCACATTTTCCTCCACCATCTCCCGGGAATTCATACCGGACAATACACATGTTACCTCAGGCTGGTTCCACAGCCAGCGAAAAGCCCAGTCAGCGGGAGTATGCTTTACGGGATAAGTATCAAACAGCATTTCCGCCTCTTTCGGCAGATGGTTCACCAGTTTCCCGCCCCGCAAAGGCTCCATGATGATGACGGGCAGGCCTCTTGAAGCAGCATATTGAAGCCCCCTGCGCCCGGCCTGGGTGTTCTCGTCCATATAATTATACTGGATCTGACAGAAATCCCAGTCATAAGCGTCCGCCAGCTGACAGAACATATCGGAATTTCCATGGTAGGAAAAACCAACCTGGCGGATTGCGCCGCTTTTCTTTTTCTGCTCCAGCCACTCCGCTATCCCCAGGCCCTTCAGCCGCTCCCAGGTCTTTACATCTGTCAGCATATGCATGAGATAGTAGTCCACATAGTCCGTCCGCAGACGGTTCAGCTGTTCCCGGAAATATTTTTCCATGCTGTCCGCTGTCTTGATCAGGTAATGGGGAAGCTTCGTCGCAATGGCTACCTGGCGGCGGATTTGATTGCGCTCCAGAATTTCCCCCAGCACCGCTTCGCTGCCGGGGTACACATACGCCGTGTCATAATAATTCACCCCGCCCCGGAAGGCAGCCATAATCTCCTGTTCTGCCTTGCCGATATCAATTTTCCCCCCTGCCCGGGAAAACCGCATGCAGCCGTAGCCCAGGATGGAGAGATTGTTGCCGTATCTGTCTTTTCTGTAATTCATGGTCAAGTCCTCCTGATAGCCAGTGTACCATACTCTTCTTTGATTTACAAAATATTTTTCCTGAAAGGCAGGCACATCTCCTACAAGACTGAGCGTTGCCCTTTTGTGCTGTTATACCTGCTCCTGTCAGCAGTTTCTCTGCTTCGTTGTCCAGGTACGCAGGTTCCTGGCAATCCGGTGAACATTTCAGGAAACAGCCGGCTTCTTTCCCGCAATTATTGATTCCTGTCACGAAGTTTACACAATCTTCAACACAGCATTCGTTGCTTTCCGAATCCGTCATACAGCACCATCTGTGTATCGGAAAATCAGCCCCTGAAAAAATGCACATACAAAATATAGTATCACTTTCAATCAATATTCTATATTCATACTATATATTGTGTTTGTGTCCATTTTATAATATTTTCCCCTTCACCATTTTTCTACATGCCTGATTCTCTTTTTTCGTTTACAGAGAGCCTGTTTTATGCTATAACAGCCTTGTAAAACATCCACTGTATCCCGATATCTATTCCATTTCGCGGTACTCTGCTCCATTATTCCAATGCAAAAAGAAAGGAAACAGCACATGGAAAAACACAATACCACTATCTCCAACCCTCTGACCGCCCCGGATTTTCTAAACTCCGCCACAGGTCCCATTGCTATCCGCATGACCAATGACTACCTGTTCAGGGCACTGCTTCAGCGCAATAACAAGGTTCTGCGGGGCCTGATCTGCGCATTGCTCCACCTGAAGCCCGAACAAGTTCAGTCCGCTGTGATAACCAATCCTATTGAATTGGGCAGCGCCATCGATGAGAAGACATTTATCCTTGATGTCAAAGTCATTTTGAATAACAATATCATCATCAATCTGGAAATGCAGGTCATCAATGAATATAACTGGCCCGAGCGCTCTCTGAGTTACCTTTGCCGTGCCTTCAATAACCTCAATCCCGGAGAGGATTATCATAAGGTGAAGTCTGTCGTCCAGATTGGCCTGCTGGATTTCAGTCTATTTCCGAAACATCCGGAATTCTATGCTACCTACCAGTTCCTGAATATAAAAAACCACACGGTTTATAGTGACAAACTGCGTCTTTCTGTGGTAGACTTGACTCACATGGAACTGGCAACCGAAGAGGACAGACTATACCATATCGACAAATGGGCTGCCCTCTTCAAGGCAACCACATGGGAGGAAATCAAGATGTATGCACAAAAAGATGAATATATCCGGGAAGCTTCCAATACCATCTATCAGCTCAGTCAGGACGAAAATGTCCGGCTTCAGTGTGAGGCCCGGGAAGACTATTACCGCAGGCAGCGCTCCGTCCAACACTATATCGAAGAACAGGCTGAACAAATAGCTGAAAAGAATTCCGTCATTGAAAATTTAGACACTGTCATCAAAGAACAGGATTCTGTCATCGCAAAGAAAGAAGCTGATATCAGAGCCAAAGACTCGGTCATCGCTGAAAAAGATGCTGACCTCAAGGCCAGGGACTCGGTCATTGCTAAGCTCCAGGCTGAATTGGATCGTCTAAAAGGAAATTCAGCCATTACCTGATTCCAAATTTAATTCCAAAAAAGAACGGAACTGCTCCAAAAAGGCTCCTGTAGAATCAGCTCTTCTGCCAACTCTCCGCCAGCTGCCGCAGAATCTCCTGTACAGACGCCTTCATATCATGATTTTTTGCAAGCTACAACCTCAAAGCACCAGAAACTCCGTAAAGTGAGAAACAGGAAACTCATTGTCGGTTTCCTGTTTCTCCTGCTGTGTTATTCCGCATTTTATTTACTTCCAAATTCACTGTACTTCCGTCAAATTCAA
>CAJUFB010000108.1 GCA_910585805.1 uncultured Acetatifactor sp. | reverse complement strand
ACTGTAAATCTGCTGCAAATTGCTTCGGTGGTTCGAATCCACCTCCATCCATTTTAAAGATGTCATAATTGAATAACGCGGGGTGGAGCAGTCTGGAAGCTCGTCGGGCTCATAACCCGAAGGTCACAGGTTCAAATCCTGTCCCCGCTACTCAATGCCCAGATAGCTCAGTTGGTAGAGCAGAGGACTGAAAATCCTCGTGTCACTGGTTCGATTCCGGTTCTGGGCATTTTTATTTTCAGAATTTGGAAGCAAATGAAGCATTGAAAGGTATAAAATAGCCTTTTAGTGCTATTTTTTTGTGATGAGATATGATATAATATAACCATACTTTCGGCATGAAACGGCCGAATGTCCATCTATGCAATGGAAGCAGATGCAGCTTCCTACATTTATATTTTTGGAGTGTGGAGATGAAAAAGAGGCAGACAGAAAAGAAAATGGACTTTGATACGTATGAAATTGCGGAAAAAAAAGGAGAAAGGCAGAAAGCAGGTGCAGGATCTGGAAGAAGGAAAAAGAAAAGGTATATTGTACCGGTGTTTCTTTTTATTTTTCTGATCGTTCTTACCCTTGCAGTATTTGGCTACTATAGGGTTGCGGTGTATTATCAGACACATTTTTTCCCGAATACCAGTATTAATGGAGTGGATTGCAGTGACCTGGAGGCGGACGCTGTCATCAATCTGCTGGATGTGCGTATGCAGGATTATACGCTGGAGGTCAGAGGGAGAGATTACAGTACAGGTGATGCCGGGGCGTTACTTGGAACCGTAACGGCAGAAGACATACAGTTAAACTTCGGAGATACAAAAGCGGCTGTGGAGTCTATTCTGATCCAGCAGGAGGAGTTTAAGTGGATCGGGGCATATTTAAACGGCTCATATCCTCATTTTCTGGAGCAGGGGCTCTATTTTGAGGAAGAATTGCTTGAGGATACCGTACAGGGATGGGATGCCTTTCAAAAGAAGAACATGATCAAAGCGGAAAATGCTTATATCAGCGACTATTCAGAGGAATCCGGAACCTATGAGATCATTCCCGAGACAAACGGTACGGAACTGGATGTGGAAAAGGCTGTCCGGCTCATCGCGGATGCAGTGATTCGTCAGGATGCGGAAGTTGATCTGGAAGAAGGCGCATGCTATGTGGCGGCTTCTGTCAGGCAGGATGATAAGAAACTGACAGAGGCGGTGGATACCGTAAATAAATGGTTGGGAACGAAGATTGTTTATGACTGGAACGGTACAAAGGTGGAGCTGGATCATAAGACCATTCGTGATTGGATCTCCATGGAGAGCGGAAAACCTGCTCTGGATGAAGAGCAGGTAACGGCTTTTGTGAAAGAGCAGGCCTCTCAATACGATACATACGGCAAGAAAAAAAGCTTCACAACCGCGTTAGGCGAGGAGATTACTTTGAACAGGACAAAGTATGGATGGAAAACGGATACCGCAGGTGAGGCAACGGAGCTGGTAGAGCTGATCTATCAGGGAAGAATTACGGAAAAGGAGCCGGTATACAGTATTACTGCAATGGAAAAGGGGACAAATGACATCGGCGATTCTTATGTAGAGGCAGATTTGACCAATCAGCATCTGTATTTGTACCAGGACGGAGAAATCGTCCTGGAGACGGATTTTGTATCCGGAACCATGTCTTCCGATTATGGCTGCGTGACGCCGGAAGGAATCTTCGGGCTGTCCTACAAGACAAGGAACGCTGTGCTGAAAGGGGCTACCTACAGGACTCCTGTCAGTTACTGGATGCCTTTTTACGGAAATTACGGCATGCATGATGCAAACTGGAGAGGTTCCTTCGGGGGACAGATTTTTATGACCAATGGTTCCCACGGATGCATTAATCTGCCTCCAAGCAAGGCAGCAGAAATCTATGAGTATGTTTCTGAAGGATTTCCTGTCGTCTGCTATTATTACGGAGGGGCGCCCTATATAGGACCCAGGTCTGAGGAGACTCCGGAAGAGGTCATTCCGGAGGAAGGCGAAGAGTCGCCGGAAGTGCCCTGGGCGCCGCCGGAAGAGCCGGAACCGGAGGTGACGCCAGTGCCGACACCAGAGGTTATACCGGAGCCTCTGCCGGTGGCTACGCCGGAACCGGTTCCCGCAGACACACCGGAGCCTGCGCCGGAGCCTGTGCCGGAACCGGAGCCAGTACCGGAACCCACAGCGGAGCCGGAACCGGAGCCGCCAGTCATTCCGGATGCTCCGGCTGAGGGCTGAAACCGAAGTGAGAGTTTGGGCAGCAATGCCCTTCGAAAATGAAATCTGGACAGAATAGGAATAAGGAAATGGCAGAGAGAAGGTTGAGACAACGTACAAGACGCCAGGCAGGGATATGGCAGAAGAAGCTGAATCGATATCGGGAAATGCAGAGACAGATCGAAGCCAGCGCGTCGGATATTCTGAGGTCAAAGAACTTTAACCGCATGAAGGAATATATTCAGCACGGTGACGTGACGGTAAATTCCCATGTAATGGATGTGGCCAGGTACAGTATTGCACTGAGCGAGAAGCTGCATATACAATGCAGCAGAAGGGAGCTGATCAGAGGAGCTCTTCTGCACGATTATTTTCTGTATGACTGGCACATACCGGACTATGAGAATCCGCACAGGCTTCATGGATTTTATCACCCGGGTGTGGCGCTGCGGAATGCGTCGCGGGAGTACCGCCTGACGGAGCGGGAGAAGGATATCATCAGAAAGCATATGTGGCCGCTGACGGTAGTTCCGCCGGGATGCCGGGAGGCGTGGATCGTAACGGTTGCGGATAAGTGGTGTTCTCTGTTGGAAACACTGCATATGCACAGAGGACACGGGGCTATTCTGGATAAGCTGAAAGAAGGATAGAAGTGGAGCATTTATACGAGAAGCTTTCCGGGTATGCAGACAGGGATATCTATCCTTATCATATGCCGGGACACAAGCGGCAGAACCGGGGAGCGCTTCCCGAAGCCATATACAGGATGGACATTACGGAAATTGAGGGCTTTGACAATCTGCATCAGCCGGAGGGCATTTTGCTGGAGCTGCAGAAGGAAGCGGCCAGGCTGTATGGCGCGGAGGAGAGCTATTACCTGGTGAATGGGAGTACCTGCGGCATACTCGGTGCCGTCAGCAGCGCGCTTCCCTTCGGAGGACATATACTGATGGCCAGGAATTGCCATAAATCGGCATATCATGCGGCATATCTGCGGCATTTGAAGATAAGTTATCTGTATTCCGACTGCCTGGAGGCCTGTGGGATA
Source organism: uncultured Acetatifactor sp. (assembly GCA_910585805.1). Lineage (GTDB taxonomy): Bacteria > Bacillota > Clostridia > Lachnospirales > Lachnospiraceae > Acetatifactor. The sequence goes on along the minus strand of CAJUFB010000108.1, from coordinate 8,915 downwards.
TGGGATGCGGTGACGCCGGAGCAGGTTCGGCAGGCATTGGAAGCGGAGACGGATATCCGGGCTGTTTTGATCGTTTCTCCTACTTATGAAGGTAGAATAGCAGATGTCTCAGGGATTGCACGGATCGTTCATGAGAGAGGGATCCCGTTGATTGTGGATGAGGCCCATGGCGCGCATCTGGGGCTGGCGGAGGGATTTCCGGAGAACAGCTGCCAGGCAGGGGCGGATCTGGTGATCCACAGTGTGCACAAAACGCTTCCGGCGCTGACGCAGACCGCCCTGCTCCATGTGAACGGCGATCTGATCCACCGGGACAGGCTGCGGCGGTTTCTTTGTATTTATCAGTCAAGCAGCCCTTCCTATCTGCTGATGGCGGGTATAGATAACGCGCTGGAATATGTCAGGAAGCAGGGGAAGACTGCATTTGGACAATTTCGGGAGCGGTATGAAAAAATGACGGAAGCTTTGAAGGGATGCCGGTGTCTGCAGATTCTTTCCGACAACAGCCGGAAACAGGACATGGGGAAGCTGATCATTTCATTGCTGAGAAGCGGGATTACCGGAAGGCAGCTTTCGGATCTGTTATTGCGGGAGTATCATTTGCAGACAGAAATGTCGTCAAGATATTTTGTGCTTGCCATGTTCACAATAAATGACGGAGAAGAAGCATATCGGCGGATGACCGTGGCTCTGTTGGAGATAGATGACAGGCTGAAGGAGAGAAATGCAGATCTTATTTTACCGCAGGGGAGAATCGGCAGCTGGGCATTTCCAGGACAGGATTTTACAGAAGGCGGATCTTTCTGGAAAGATGCGCAGAGCGATACATTTCATGAGGCAGATTTTCCGATCAGGGAAGTTCAGACAGGGAATTCCTGTGTAAGAAACGCACGGACCGGAGAGGCATCAGAGGAAAATAGAAAGCCGATCCCATTGTGGGAAGCATGGGACATGGACACGGAGGAAATTGCCCTTCAGGATGGTATCGGGAGATATGCCGCGGAATTTGTGAATCTGTATCCGCCGGGAGTGCCACTTCTGGTGCCGGGAGAACGGCTGACGGAGGAGCTGTACCGGGAGATTATGGAGGATCTGGAAGCAGGGCTTACCGTTCAGGGGATTCGTGTGGACGCAGTACGGGAGCGATTTTCCGGAGAAATTTTTATAAAGATGATACGTCAATGACGCAGAACGGGATTGCCAGGGGAAGGAAGTGCTGCGGGGACAGATGATTCCGCGGTGGTTTCTGACGAAAGGAAGTTCAGAACCACAGCCCTGTAAAGATTGGGTAATTTCGGCGGTCTTGAATATATACTCGCGGTCACAGAAATCTGCCATGTAACCCGACTCACGAGCGGGTGAAGCTTGGGATATAATCGGCAAATTTCATCGCTCGTGAGTATAGAAAGCATTGACGGCGTTTGAAAAATAAAAAGAAAGAGGAACAGAGTATGAGAAAGACAAAGATAATATGCACCATAGGCCCGGCAAGTGATACGGTGGAGCGTCTGCGGGAGCTGATGCTGGCTGGCATGAATGTGGCCAGGTTTAATTTTTCTCATGGCACCCATGAGGAACAGAAAGTGAAACTGGAAAAGGTCAGACAGGCAAGCGCGGAGCTGGGGCTTCCAATTGCCGCCATGCTGGATACGAAGGGACCGGAGATTCGTCTGCGTGATTTTGAGGGAGGCAGGGCTCAGCTGGAGGCAGGGCAGCAGTTCATACTCACTACAGAGGAGATCCTGGGTACAGCAGAACGGGCGGCGATTTCTTATAAGAATCTGAAAAACGACATTAAAGAAGGGACTATAATCCTCATCGACGACGGGCTGATCGAGATGACCGTGGAGGAAATACGGGGTGAGGAGATTGTCTGCCGGGTAGTAAACGGCGGCGCCGTATCCAATCATAAGGGAGTCAATGTACCGGGTGCTGTTCTGTCCATGCCTTATATCAGCGAGGTGGACAGGAGCGATATCCTGTTCGGCATTGAGATGGGATATGAGCTGCTGGCGGCTTCCTTTGTCCGGTGCAGGGAGGACGTGCTGGAGATCCGCAGTATCCTGGAGTCCCGCGGCAGTGATATGAAGATCATTGCAAAGATAGAGAATATGCAGGGAATCCAGAATCTGGAGGAGATTCTGGAAGTATCTGACGGCATCATGGTGGCGAGAGGCGATATGGGCGTGGAGATTCCGTTGGAGGAGGTTCCGGTACTGCAGAAGAAAATGATCCAGATGGCAAACGCAAGAGGAAAGTATGTCATTACCGCCACCCAGATGCTGGAGTCCATGATCAAGAATCCCAGGCCTACCAGGGCGGAGGCGACGGATATTGCCAATGCCATTTATGACGGAACCACGGCGATCATGCTTTCGGGAGAGAGCGCAGCAGGAAAATATCCTGTGGAAGCAGTAAAAACCATGGCGAAAATCGCGGAAGGAGCCGAAAAAGATATTGATTACGGTTCCCGGATGAAGCGGGGGACTTATGAGGGAGAAGCAGATATTACCACGGCGATAGCCTATGCAACCTGTACTGCGGCAAGGGATCTGCATGCAGCGGCGATCATTACGGTTACGCTGTCCGGTTTTACGGCGGAGGCCATTTCCAGGTTTAAGCCGGAGAGCCCTGTTATCGGCTGTACTGTCAGAGAGAGGGTGTGCCGCAGACTGAATATTCTGTGGGGGGTGAGTCCGCTTATGATCCCCGAGGAGAATACCGCTGACGAGCTGTTTGAGGATGCGGTGTCAGAAGCGAAAAAGGCGGGCTATGTGAAGACAGGCGATGTGGTGGTGATCACTGCCGGAGTGCCGTTGGGAAAAACGGGTACCACGAATATGATCCATGTGATAGAGGTTGCATAACGGATGGGGAAGATCATATGCCTGATAGGGAAAAGCGCCGCCGGGAAGGATACCGTTTTCAAAAAACTGCTGGAAGATCAGGAACTGGGACTGAAGAAGATCGTTCCCTATACTACCAGACCCATCCGTGAGGGAGAAGAGAATGGAGTGGAGTATTACTTTACGGATGAGGATACCTTTCACAGGCTTCAGGAAGCCGGCAAAGTCATAGAGGAGAGGGCTTATCACACACGGCATGGACTGTGGCGCTATTTTACGGTTAATGACAGTCAGCTTGAGGATGAGAGCCGGGATTATATCATAATCGGGACGCTGGAAGCGTACAGAGAGCTGCGGGATTATTTTGGAAGTGACAGAATGCTTCCGATTATGATAGAATCAGAGGATGGGATACGGCTTCAGCGGGCCCTGGACCGGGAAAAAAAGCAGGAACATCCCAAATATGAGGAAATGTGCCGCAGGTTTCTGGCAGACAGCGAGGATTTTTCGGAGGAAAAAGTTGCCGGTGCAGGCATTGAGAGGCGTTTCCGCAATGAGGAGTTGGCCGGATGCCTGGATGAGGTACGGGATTATATCAGGAATTATATCCAGGGTCCGTCAGACATAGAAGGCGGAGTGCTGCAGACAGAAGTTATATTGAAGGAAGATAACAGATAAAGAGTATTTAAATCATCTGCGGGGAAGGAAGGCAGCATATGGAAATCAAGGTGGGGAAGGTCAGTCAGCCGGCACCGGTAGAACCGGTACAAAGCGCACAGCCTACAGACGGCAGTTTTAAATTTATGCTTGCCAGCCACGTAGAAGGGGCGGAGCTGCAGGCGCGGCTTCAGACGCTGATGGAAGAGATCACCATGCAGGGGGAGCGGCTTTACAAGCGTCGGGATGTACGGGACATGTGGCATTACCGGAGACTGGTGAAGGATTTCATGAATGAGGTGGTAACCCATTCCCATTCCTTTTCCAGGGAAAACTTCCTGGACAGGAGAGGGCGTCACAGAGTATACGGTATCATCCGGCTGATCGACGAGAATCTGGACCAGCTGGCACAGGAATTGATGAAGGATGAGCAGGATAATCTTGCAATCCTGAATACCATTGGGGAAATCAGAGGATTGCTGCTGGACATTTTCACATAAGCCTGGTTTGAAAGAATTTATGGAAGCATCAGTTATTTTCCGACAGTTCCTGGAAATAACGGGGCAGCGCATATTCCATGGCAGACGGGGTGTAGAATACAAAAAGAGGGGGTGCCGGAATGGCAGGATTTCAGGACATTATAGGACAGGCGCAGATCAAGGAGCATTTGCGTAACGCGCTTTCCACAGGGAAGGTTTCTCATGCTTACATCATCAATGGGGAAAAGTCTTCAGGGAAGGAGTTTATAGCCAGGGTATTTGCCATGGCGCTGCAGTGTGAGGGAGAGGGTGAGAAGCCCTGTCAGGAATGTAGCTCCTGCAAAAAGGCCCTGTCCGGCAATCATCCTGATATTATCAGGGTGGTCCACGAGAAGCCTAATACCATCAGCGTGGATGATATCCGGGAACAGGTAAACGCCGATGTGGCGGTGAAGCCCTATGGAAGCGCGCATAAGGTATATATCATCAATGAGGCTGAGAAAATGACGGCTCAGGCCCAGAATGCTTTGCTGAAAACCCTGGAAGAGCCGCCGGAGTATGTGGTGATCCTGCTGCTGACATCCAATGTGAACAGTCTGCTTCCTACCATCTTAAGCCGGAGCGTGGCGCTGAATATGAAGCCGGTGCCGGATGAACTGGTGAAGCAGTATCTCTGCGGACAGCTGCATGTGCCGGATTATCAGGCGGAGGTATGCGCAGCCTTTGCAAGAGGAAATATCGGGAAAGCGAAAGCGCTGGCTTCCAGCGAGGACTTTGAACAGATCAAGGCGGAGGCGCTGTCTCTGCTGAAATACATACAGGACATGGATCTGAACGAGATCGTTATGGCTGTAAAAAAGATTACGGAATATAAATTGGAAATTAATGATTACCTGGACATCTGTGCCATCTGGTATCGGGATGCATTGTTGTTTAAGGCCACAAGCGACGTGAATCACCTGATCTTCAGGGAAGAGCTGCAGGCATTGCGCAAGACCGCTCAGAGGAGCAGCTACGAGGGCATCGAGAATATCATTGAGGCCCTGGACACGGCAAAGCGGCGTCTGGACTCCAATGTTAATTTTGAACTGGTGATGGAACTTCTGATGCTGAATATCCAGGAGAACAGCGGCGGGGAGCGACAGGGCAGCCGCTTGTAGACATTTCCTTATTTCCTGTGGTTTTTTCTGCGCAAATGTGATAAAATATACTGTATGCCAATACAATTTGCAGTAAGCTATCGGAGTATCTTATAAGGGGCGCTGTGCGCCAGTGAGGTGGATAGATGATTAAAGTAACAGGGGTGCGGTTTCGCACCGCAGGTAAGATTTATTTCTTTGATCCGCTGGAGTTCGAGATAAAGAGAGACGATCATGTGATCGTGGAGACTGCCCGGGGCATTGAATTCGGAACGGTGGTCACCGGGGTGACTGAGGTGGCAGAGGAAAAGGTAGTTCAGCCCCTGAAGCCTGTCATCCGAATCGCAAACAGGCGGGATATGGAGCAGGAGGCCGCTAACAGGGAGAAGGAGAAGGAGGCATTCCGGATCTGTGCGGAAAAAATCCGCAGCCATGGGCTGGAGATGAAGCTCATCGATGCGGAATACACTTTTGATAATAATAAGGTGCTCTTTTATTTTACGGCGGACGGAAGGATTGATTTCCGTGAACTGGTAAAGGATCTGGCAGGTGTGTTCAAGACCAGGATAGAGCTTCGCCAGATCGGTGTGAGGGATGAGACGAAGCTGGTGGGAGGGATCGGTATCTGCGGTCGTGCTTTGTGTTGTCACAGCTATCTGGCGGATTTCGTGCCGGTGTCCATCAAGATGGCGAAAGAGCAGAATCTGTCCCTGAATCCGGCGAAGATATCAGGGGTGTGCGGCAGGCTGATGTGCTGTCTGAAAAACGAGGAAGAGACCTATGAGGAGCTGAACAGGCGGCTTCCTAATATCGGAGACTATGTTACCATTGACGGCGGTCTGAAGGGGGAAGTGCACAGCGTCAATGTACTGCGCCAGCTGGTGAAGGTGGTGGTGGATGCCGGGGATGAGAAGGAAATAAAGGAGTATCCGGTGGAAAAGCTGCACTTCAGGCGTAAACACAGCAAGAAAGAGAAGCTGGAGCTGTCTCCGGAGGAGCTTGAGGAGTTGGAGCGTCTGGAGGAAGAAGAGAAGCAGAAAAAGGAACAGACAGGCGGTTCAGAGGAAGAAAAGCGTCAGGGCGGCAAAGGAAGGCAGAATCAGAACAGCGGGAAGAATTCCGGTCAAAGAGGTGAGGAAGGCCGCAGGCCGGGACCGAAAGGCGAGGACAGCCGCAGGCAGAACGCCGGTGAAGAGGGGCGAAGACAGGGATTCAACGCTGAAGAAAATCATAAGCAGAACTCCAACGGAGAAGAGGATCACAGATTGGCTTTCGGCGCAGACGACAACCGCAGACCGGGTTCCAACCGGGGAGATAACCGCAGGGAAGGCTTCGGCGGCGAGGATGGCCGCAAAAAGGAGCAGAGAGGTGAGGACAGCCGCAGACAGGGCAGCGGCCGGACGGAAGGCAGAGGGCAGGCAGGCGCCAATATGCCGGAGCAGGCTGATAAGCAGTACCGGAATCAGGGAAGACAGGATGATGAGGGACGCAGCAGGTATTCTCAGGGGCAGCGCACAGAGGAGAATCGAAGGCAGTTCCAGCGCACCCATGGAGGCTACAGGCAATCCGGTCAGCGCTATGACAAAGGTTATGTCAGGATGGAAGCCGGGGAAGATAATGAGCAGATGGCAGAACGCTGTCAGGGAGGAAAGAACCGCCGTGATAACAGAAAGCGCCAGGACAAAAGAGGACGCAGGAACGGATCACAGGAGGGCAGTGACTTTCAGGGCGCAAGAAGCCGATATGAAAGCAGGAACAGAGATGAATTCAGAGAGCTCCAGGAATGACAGTGCAGCGCGGACAGCGGTCAGTCTGAAGGAGAATGAGCGTCTGGACGAGCTGCAGCGCAATGGCTACCGCATCATTCAGAATCCGGAGAAATTCTGCTTCGGGATGGATGCGGTGCTTCTGACAGGGTTTGCCCATGCTGGAAGTGGGGATATTCTGTTGGATCTGGGTACGGGAACCGGCATTATACCGATACTGATGGAAGCAAAGTATCATTGCGCCCGTCTTACCGGATTGGAAATCCAGGCGGACAGCGCGGATATGGCGTCCAGAAGTGTGGAGATGAACGGTTTATCGGATAAAATTCATATTGTAACCGGTGACATAAGAGAAGCAGACCGTATTTTCAAGTCTGCTTCTTTTGACTGTATCACCTGTAATCCGCCTTATATGATAGGGAAGCATGGGATAGCGAATCCGGAGGCGCCGAAAGCGGTTGCACGGCATGAGATCTTGTGTACCTTTGAGGATGTGGCGCTGCAGACGGCGAAGCTTTTGAAGCCGGGAGGGCATTTTTTCCTGGTGCACAGGCCTTTCAGACTTGCGGAGATTATGGTTACATTGATACGTCATAAGCTGGAACCCAAGCGGATGCAGCTGGTGTATCCCTATGTGGATAAGGAACCCAATATGGTGCTGCTGGAAGCGGTGCGGGGCGGCAGGCCGCGGATGACAGTAGAGAAGCCGCTGATCATATTCCGGGAACCGGGAGTGTATACGCCGGAGATCCGGGAGGTGTATGGATATTAAGAAAGTGCCTGAAGAACTGTATCAGTTGTCTTTTCGACAATTTCTGAGAAAAGCGGAGAAAATGCGGATCTGACAGATGCTTTGCTGTCTGCGGCAGAAGGATGCTGAGGGCCGGCAAAGGGCGTGAAAGCGGGAACAGGAGAGAATATGGCGGGAACCTTATATTTATGCGCGACACCGATCGGAAATCTTCAGGATATGACCCGGCGTGTGATCGAGACACTGCGGGCGGTGGATGTGATCGCGGCAGAGGATACACGAAACAGCATTAAGCTGCTGAATCATTTTGACATACACACTCCCATGACCAGTTATCATGAATACAATAAGGTGGAGAAGGCGGAGCAGCTGGTCGGGCAATTGCTGGAGGGAAAGCAGATTGCCCTGATCACGGATGCGGGTACCCCTGCCATTTCGGACCCGGGAGAGGTGCTGGTGCGTATGTGCCAGGAGCGAAATGTGCCGGTTACCAGTCTGCCGGGGCCCTGCGCCTGTATTACGGCCCTGACATTGTCGGGTCTGTCCACCAGGAGATTTTGCTTCGAAGGCTTTCTGCCGGCTGACAGGAAGGAGCGAAGAATGGTTCTGGAGGAGCTTAAGCAGGAGAGCCGCACTATGATTCTGTATGAGGCGCCTCATCATCTGAAGGGAACCCTGGAAGAACTGTACGATAGCCTGGGGAACCGGCGGATTACTCTTTGCAGGGAGCTGACGAAGAGATTTGAGAACATTATGCCCACAACCCTGGAGCAGGCATTGGCATATTATAAAGCTGAGGAACCGAGAGGTGAATTTGTGCTGGTGCTGGAGGGAAAAAGCTTTCAGGAACTGCGTCAGGAGGAAATTGCTTCCTGGGAGACCATGACGATCGAGGAACATATGGCGCATTATGAGGGGCAGGGAATGGATAGAAAATCCGCAATGAAGCAGGTGGCCAGGGACAGAGGCGTGGGAAAGCGGGAGATTTATGCTCATTTATGCTCGTGAGCGGAATATCAGGGGGAACAACCGTTTCTTGTCTGGAGGCAGGCGGGAATGTCTTTATGTTCGGAGAGACGATGAATATGGGCTGGTTCGGCATCAGATCTGATGGCAGACCTTATTTTTGTTGGTAATAATAAACAGTGAAACCAAAGTTTGCATCTTTTTTTCTAAAAGACTTCAGTATATATTTTTCCTGTAAGCAAATAATAACCTCGTAGTGTAAGCGGCAAATAATCGGCGTCTTATAATTAGTCTCCTATTCTGGTAGTATT
>CAJUFB010000107.1 GCA_910585805.1 uncultured Acetatifactor sp. | reverse complement strand
CATTGAAAGAGGAAGTGAAAGAAGCGGAGAAAATCAGAAAGAGCGTTTACAGTATTTTGCGACAGGAACAGCAGGAACAACAGCCCCGCAGAAAACAGGATATGGAACGATAACAGACGGGGCGGCGGGATAGTCAATACCTATTACCGCCGCCCTGTTTTGGACTTTTATTAGAGGGATAAACTGGAAGTAGTCACCTCATGTCGAAAATACAGTGCCGAGAGCCATAATAGCCGCATTGTAGAAAGCATGCAAAATGATATTGCTCCACAGGTTTTTATTGGATTGATAGTAGAGAAAGCCATAAGCGCAGCCAGTAAGAACATGTTCCGTCATAACCATTTTGAGTGAATTTATAATGCTCCCTGCCGTATTGCCCCATAGATAATATGCAAACGGAAAATGGTACAATCCAAACAGAATGCCCGTAAGCAGTATGACCAGATATGGTTTTTTTAGTGAATCCATCATAGTTCTTTGCAGAATGCCCCTGAAGAAAAATTCTTCCGTAAATGCTGCTGTAAGTATCATCAGGCAAAAAAATACTGGAAGTTTTACTAATATGTGGAGAATATTCGTTATATTAAAACAAAATCCCCCTAAACCAAAGACAAGGATAATAACACCTTGGTATGCAGCACAAATCAATAGTATCCTTAATACGGTTTTTCTGTCAAAATGTCTTAAGCCTGATTCTTTCAAGGCTTGTATTATTTTCTCTTTTCTGAAAACAGCGATAATCAGGAGGGGAAAGAGAACCAAAAACAACCAGTTTGATAATTCATTTATGATATCGACCTGAAAAGCACAGCTTATGTAAGACAGCATAAAATAGAATACATACCACGCTAAGCCGAGAATGAGTTCCTTTTTATTTTTAGACAAATATTCTATTTCATCAGATTTCTGTTGTCCTGTTTTGTCCATTTTCCGTTTTCTGAATACAATGGCAATCAACAAGATTAATATTACTGAAAAAAACATAAAAATTCCTCCCGAAAATTTGTATCAGGAACGTGTATAAATCCCGAGTGTCTGTCTGTATCGAGAAAATTATACCACTTCCAATCATGAAAAGCAATCTGAACTTTACTCCGTTCCGACTATCCAGATGGTCAAGGGACGAGTAGTATTTTTTCGCAAAGAGCGCGAAAAAATCTCCACTCTTAAACCCTTGACCGATAAATACCCGCGCCTGTGTACCACCGGGAATTGGGCTGCATACTGGGATTCGCCGTTACCGTCACCCGGTTGGCTCCGCCAAAATACAGCGCCTCCGTGATATCCACGGAAAAAGGCGTATAGCCGTAATGATGCCGCTTCACCAGACTTCCGTTCACGGACACCGACGCATTCATCATCACTCCGTCGAAATGAAGATAAACCCGCTCACCCTGCCAGGCTTCGGGAACTTCAAAATACTTCGTATAGGTTCCCACTCCTGCCAAACGCCGAGACATCCTTTTCCCCGACCCATACTCCTGTCTCAGGCATAAGGAGATCCCCGGCCCCGGATTCTGCCGCGGACACAGGGAACCGTTCCACACCTCCGGGTCCCGCCGCGGACACAGGGAACCGTTCCCATGCCGCCCGATTCCCGGACTCCGCTCCTCAGCTTTCCCGGCTCCTGGAAATTCTGATAGAAGAGGACTGCTTCCCCGGCCCCGGCAGCGAAGAAATCATCCGCGGCAGCCTGATACGGCTTCTCTCCCTGCTTTGCCGTCAGTATTCCGTCAGGCTCAACACCGACCACCAGGAAAGCAGAGAACATGCCCTCCTCTACGAGTTGGAACGGTATATCCGCCTCCATTTCGCCACCGTCACCGCAGACGAATTGGAAAAGGTCTTCCATTACCACCGCAATTACTACAACCTGCTGCTGCAGAAATACCGGAAAACCACTTTCCGGGAATATCTGCAGGACATCCGCATGAAACATGCCGCCAGACTGTTAAAAAATACGCGTCTCGCCGTCAGGGAGATTGCCCTTGCCGCGGGCTATCACAACAGCAGTCACTTCTACCACCTGTTCGAGCGGCAATTCGGCATATCTCCGTCACAATACCGGGAGCGGCAGTAGAATTTATACTGCACACCGGTTAAATTTGCAGTGCAATCCGACTGCAGGCCGCCAGCCAAGTACTTTCCCGGAGGCACCACTGTAAATCCTGGCGGTCTGCAGTATATTTTTACACATAATACTGCCTCTGGGCCTCCCACATCTCCCGATACAGCCCGCCTTCCTGTGCGGCCAGTTCCTCATGGCTGCCGTCCTGCACAATCTTTCCGCCCTGCAGCACCAGTATGCGGTCACAGAACCGGCAGCTGGACAGACGATGAGAGATAAACATTGCCAGCTTATCCTCCACCAATGTCCCGAACTTCTCATAAATCCCGCTCTCCGCCAGAGGGTCCAGGGCTGCCGTAGGCTCGTCAAGTATCACCACAGGAGCATTTTTGTACAGGGCCCGGGCAATGGCAATCTTCTGCCCTTCCCCGCCGGATACCTCAACGCCGTTTTCCTCCAGATCCCGGCGCAGCGGCGTATCCGGCGCGGTAATCCCAAGTTCGATTTCTTCAATGGCTTTCCGAATCCCTGCCTCGTCAGCCTGTGTGTTCAGGGCGATATTCTCCCCCAGAGTCGCCGCAAATATCTGGTAATCCTGAAACACTACCGCCAGGAAATCCATATACTCCTCTCTGACAATCATACGGATATCCACACCGTCCAGCAGAATCCGCCCCTCCGAAGGTTCATACAGGCGGCAGAGCAATTTGATCAAAGTGGATTTCCCGCAGCCGTTCTGCCCCACCAGCGCCACCCGCTCCTTTCCGGAAAGACGCAGATTCACATGCTCCAGCACCAGCCTGTCAGTACCCGGGTAAGCAAAGGAGACATCTTCAAATTCCACAATATGATCTTCCAGCTGCTTCACATGCTCGCTTCCGGAAATCTCCTCCTTCGCGATATCAGTCATCCGGAACAGCACCTGCTGCCTGGTACAGTCGCTGTACAGCTCGCTGACCATGCTGACCATCTGCCGGACAGCCTCCAGAAGCTGCTGCACCACGCCCGCATACCAGATAACACTGCCCACGCCCAGACTGCCCTCCATAGCCACTGCGCTTACCGTCAGATAGATCATGCCGCTGATGGCAATGGACGATATATCTCCCGCAAGTCCCGGTTTCAATTCCAGTCGGTTCATATGAACGGCCAGATTATCAAATCCGGCTATCTGCTTTTTCTCCTCCTGGCGAATTCTTTCCTGCATACCGTAAAGACGGATATGTTTCCCCATTGGATACCGGTAAATCACCCCATTTGACAGGTGCATTGCCACCTTGTTCAGCTTCACTATCTCATCCATCAGCCGCACCATGCTCTCCGCATTCCGTTTCCGCCGCCAGACGATATAGCCTGTAGACACAATGATCAGCACGAATAATCCCAAAATCAGCATCCCGGCCAGAAACGCAGTCTCTCCCAGCCCTTTCACTGCTCCAAATAATTGCAGAAAGGATACAAAGGCAACCACTACCGAAAAACAGTCCTTTGCGATTCCGTATACTTTGTCCACTATAGTCAGGGTCAGGCCGTAGACCCGGTCATTCTGCCTGACCTGCTCCACCGTCTCCACAAAACCTTCCTTTTCCAGGCACCAGTACGGCACCCGAAGCACCTGCTTTACCACATATTGCCGGTATCTGTAATGCAGGCGTATTCTACGGTAATCCTTATGCCGTACAATTGCCGTCCTGAGAAAATGCAAAACGCCGTACCCCAGAACCATGACTGCCGTAACCGCAAGGACAGCTTCCATATCTGCTCCTGCTGCCAACCGGTTCAATATAGTGGATGAAATCAGCAGTATGCCGAACCCCCCCAACGTCTCAACCAATGCCGCCAGCAGAAGCACCGGGTACAGCCCCCTGTCCAGCCTGCCGAAAAATAATAATACGCTTTTTATCGCTTTCACCTGAAATCCTCCTAATCCAGTCGCTGCGCGACGGCTCTGAAGTATAAAGTCGCTGCGCAGCGGCTCTGAAGTATAAAGTCCCTTCGGCCCACTACGCATCCGCCTCAAGAGAGTTTTTATAATATTTGCTCTGCTCCCGGAACATATGGGCATACTGTCCGCCCTTCGCCAACAGTTCCCTATGAGAGCCTTCCTCCAGAATCCGCCCGTCCCCCACCAGTAAAATCCTGTCGCAGAATCCGGTGCTTGCCAGTCTGTGAGAGATGAAAAAGGAAGTCTTCTCCCGGGTGAATTCATTGTATTTTCCGTACAGTTCACTCTCTGCCAGAGGGTCCAGTGCCGCGGTAGGTTCATCCAGCACCAGTATGGGAGCCTCTTTATACAGGGCACGCGCCAGCAGAAGCTTTTGCTCCTCACCTCCGGACAGGTTCTCCGCGCCGTCCTGAATACCCTTTACCAGCGGTTGGTTCAAATCCGGAAAACGTTGGCTTAATCCGGCCTTTTCCAGGCAGCGCCGCACTCTTTCCACATCCGCCTTTCCATTCACGGCCACATTTTCCAGCACGCTGAAGGGCAGTACCAGTTTATCCTGAAATACCGTGGAAAACAGGCTGTACAGTTCCTCGTCTTTCCGTTCGGAGTTTGGAATTCCGTCTATTAAGATTCGTCCTTCCGTAGGCTGATACAGTCCGCACAAAAGCTTTACAATGGTAGTCTTCCCGGCCCCGTTTGCACCCACCAGCGCCATTTTTTCACCGGGGCGGACGCGGAAGCTAATGTCCTTTAACACAGGCTCCTCCGTACCCGGATAGGAAAATGTCACATGCTCAAACCGTATTTCCGGAGCCGGATGGCCGGATGTCATCTCAACAGGGGCTGCCTTTTTCTCCGGAAGCCACGCGAAAGCTTCCTGTACCATCTGCACATCATGGCTGCATTGCTTCACGGTGCTGTAGGTACTCACAAATCGGTTCATAAACTGCGCGAACTGAATCGCCGCTCCTGAATAAAAGGTAAATTCCGCCACACTGATTTTTCCCTGTATGATTTCTCCCGCAATCCATCCCAGTGCAATCCCGTTTTGCAGCACCAGCATCAATGTGGACACTCCGTCGGTTCCCAGACAGCGAAACAGTGTCTTTTTTGCCCATACAAGCCTGTTCTTTATGGCTTCTGCCATCCGTCCCAGGAAAAATCCGTCTGCGCGGTACAGTCGGATTTCCTTTCCTGCCGTCGTGCCTGTGATGTGATTATAAATATAATCTATCTGTTTATCGTAATGCACCCAGTTTTCTCTCTGATTGAATGTGCGCAGGTTCACTCTGTTGGCAACCAGTCCGGGAATCAGCGAAGTAAATACCAGGATTACCAGAACCATGGGATGCAGAATCCCTAAAATGGCCGCAAAGGTGCATATCCCCGCCATATTGATGACAAAATCCCGCAGAGTATACACCATTCCGGCAATTCCCGAGCTTCTCCCATCGGAAAATATGGCGTTTCCGGCTTCCTCGATTTTAATCTGCCAGGCAGGGTCCTCCACCAGATGATACTTGCAGCTCATCATGACCTCATCCAGTATCAACATCATTTCCATTCTTCCGTGGCCGGCTTTCTCGCCGTATTTCATACTGCTGAGTGTGGAAAATACGTTGAGCAGGGCAATTCCGGCTGCCAATGCGCCGACATACAGCGCCAACCGGGTAAATTCCCAGTTTTCCGTCACAGCCTGCACCACCACCCTGGGCAGATAGACACTCAGCAGGGGTATCAGCAGCATCGCTGCCACACTCATCAGCAGGTAGACGAAAATGGAACGCGTGCTGCGAAAGTAATGCCTGCAGATAAAGCGGATATTACGTAATAACATGACCTCTCTCCCTCTTCTGTTTCATTTCAGGGCACATCTCCATTCCCGGTTTCATGTCCTGCATCCCGGGCCATGTCCTGCATCCCGGGCCATGTCCTGCATCCCGGGCCATGCCCCGTTTCCATATGTGGATACATGTCAGCCGGTACAATAAGGATGCCCTGTATTTTCATTTTAAAAAAGGAGAAACGTATTTGCAACCGCTTCTCCTTTTTCCGTATGTTTTTCTCTTTATTCCGTATTTTCGTCCTGACCCTTTTTGATAAAATCCGTGTTCTCCCTGTCCGGCATCCCATCCGGCCCGCTTCGCTGCACCAGGATCAGTTTCTGCCGCACCTGGCCGTCTTCCTCCCATATCCGGCAGATCCCCTGGTATTTGTCCACAATCTGCCTTACGCTGACCATGCCGATACCATGAACCTTCCGCCCCATGCCGCCCTGAACGCCTTCCCGCTGCCGTTCCGCCTGTTGCGGCCCTGCCTGCAGAACTTCTCTCTGCCGCTGTTCCACATGCTGAGATTCTCCCTGCCGCTGTTCCGCATGCTGAGATTCTCCCTGCCGCTGTTCCGCATGCTGAGATTCTCCCTGCCGCTGTTCCACATGCCGAGATTCTCCCTGCCGCTGTTTCACATACTGAGATTCTCTCTGCCGCTGTTCCGCACGCTGCACTCCACCCGGCTCACAGCGCCCTGAATTGACCATTTCAATCTCCCATAGTTCTCCCCGGGAAAGAAGCATTACCCCGATGCTACGGGGCTTCGGCGCTGCCTCGCAGGCACGAATGGCGTTGTCCAGCAGGTTCAGCAGCAACGCCGTCATATCCATTCTGGCAATTCCCCGGGGACTCCCCACAATCTGGTAGGAAAAAGAAATTTCCGCCTGCCTGCAGGCTTTTCTTTTCGCCATCATAATGTGGGAAAGCTCCCGTTCACCGCCTGTTATCCGCCCCTGCCGGCTCTCCCTGGCCTGTTTTAAGTCTTCTATATAGCTTCTCGCTTCCTCTCCGCTGCCTTCCTCGTACAAAGCAGCCACAATATCCAGATGATGCCGAAAATCATGTTCGAAAATCGCAAGTTCCCGGTATTCCCGCATGGCTTCCTCCTGCCACTTCACTTCTATCCCGGAATTTACCCCGGCCGCCGGGGATGCTCCCGATAACATCCCCGGCGGCGCTTCCAGCGATTCTCTCCGCCTTTCCAACCGCCCATTGCTGTCCAGTTCCTGCCGTATACAGAAAATCTGCTGAAAAACCAGAATCCCGCCCACCGCCGCATACAGTGAAACCGCCATCACCTGCATCTGCCAATTCTCCGCATAGGCAAGACTGCCCAGAAACCCCACAAGCATCCACAAAGCTGCCAATGCCGCCATCCATAAAGCATGCAGCCTGCCCCGTCCCAACAGATGCAGCCCTGCCATCACAAACAGCGCAGCAGCAAGCGCCGTCCTCAGCAGGCCTGTCTGCAGCAGGATGTTTCCCGTACAAATCTCTGCCAGACTGCGCGCCATCAGCCAGACACCCCCTGCCAGAAACAACTTTTCCCGCCGCTCCACCGACAGCTTATATCCGAATCCTGCCCCTTCTCCCCACAAAATTTCCGCCAGTATCACCCATAATGCAGTCAATAAAGGTACGGCAAACCGTTTTTCCGGAAACAGGAAACTCCCAAGTTCCAATCCCGCAACTCCGGCTCCGGCCCATATTGCCCCTCTCACGCCTCCGAAAAAGCAGATATAACATCCTGCCGCAACCAATCCCACTAACATTTCGTCAAATACTCCATATAAGCCCTGCGCACACTTTCCCGGCGCTCCCTTGCCACCGCCAGCTGCTCTCCGTTGGCCAGGATGACCGCATCCTTTTCCATCCGGACAAGGTACAGCGCGTTAACCATACAGTTACTGTAAATCCGGATAAACCCCTCCCCGGACAGTTCTTTCTCAAACTGCTTCATGGAACCCGTCTCTGAAAAGCAGCTGCCGTCCTTTAACGTAAACTGTACTTCATGATCATAAATATATTTCAGATATATTACCTGATTCAGCTCCACAATCCTGTCCTGTTTCTTTTTCTTCGTCACAAAGACCGGATTCCGCTTCTCCTTCTCCAGAATCCGCCCCAGGGCTTTCGGCAATTCCGCGGCAAGCATCTGCTTCGGGACGAAAGCCGCGGGCTTAAACTGAAAAGCATCCAGCACCAGCTCCATATGTTCGGTAATGAACACGATCTCACATGCGGGACACTGTTTTTTCAGCACAAGCGCCAGCTCGTATCCGCCTGTCCCGGGCATCTCGATATCCAGCAGCACCAGATCATAAGCCTGCCGCCAGAAAGCCGCCTGCAGCGACTCACCCGTATCGAACACGTCCGCCTTAAGCCCCAGCTTTTTCAACACCGCCAATACCGCCGCCTGATCCCGCAGGGAATCATCACACAATCCAATCCGCATAACACTCTCCTGGCGCGTCTCTCTGCGCCGTATTCTACTATAGGAAGCTGCGCTTGCTTTCTATAGTATGTCTTATCGGAAGCAATCTCTTCGCTTACGATAAAAGGCTCGCCTCTTTGCACCGCGTTCAACTATAGGAAGCTGCGCTTGCTTCCTATAGTATTCTACCATCATGCCCCGTTTTTTTCCATATAAAAATTTTCCATAAAAAAGTCAAGCCATCGGTAAAAAAAACTGCTATACTGATACCACATCGCGATGTACCGGGCAGCATGCCCAGGCCAGGCAGGCAGACCGGCGGCGCATCCTCCGCGCTGCTTCTTCCGCGCCCGGCACGGAAACAAGAAAATTCATTGTAAAAAGGAAATGTCTTCCGACAATTCCCAAAAGGACGGAACATGAGCTATTCACCCCTGGCGCAGGCAATGATCAATTATGTAGAATGTCATCTGGAAAACTTTGATATGACACAAATGTCGGAAACCTTCGGTTTCTCGGAAAGCTATCTCCGGGAACTTTTTTCGAAGCATGTCAACATGCCCATAATGCAGTACTACAGGAAACGGCGCATTACCGTATCCGCTTTCGAGATACTGCATTCCGGCAAAAAAATCGTGGACATCGCTTTCGAAACCGGCTTTTCCAGTCATGAATCCTATACCAGAGCCTTCCGGAAGGTCTTCGGCATGTCGCCAAACCGTTACCGGACAGACAGGCCGCCAATCGGCAGGAAACAGTTGGATGCAGGCGTTTTCGGGCTGGAGCGGCTCACCGAAAAAGAGAAAAGGAGCGATGTATTTATGGGCACAGAAAAACAAGACAGCACCATCCTGTACGGAATCCTCAAAATAGAACATGGCGCATACGGAAGCGGCACCATGTTCCCGATCTGCATAAAGGCAGTGTCAGAATATCTGGGAGATGATGTCTCCTATGCCAGTATTATGGCGGCTACCGGAGCAGCCTTCCGTCTGGTATGGAATCAGGCGGACTGGGATTTAAGCAATATCGATATCTACCATACTTTAAAGGAATCCAATGACATCTACGGCTATGGCGCAAAGGCTCTGGGAAGAGCGTATTCTTTCCTTGGCAGGGACGAAAACACCCCCAAAGAAGCTTTCACGGATTTTATCAAATCAAACCTGGCAAAAGGCAATCCGGTAATCGCCCTGGGCATCATCGGGCCGCCTGAACCCTGTATCGTTGCCGGGTATGATGCTGAGGATGATGCCGTCATGGGTTGGAATTTTTTCCAGAATGACCTGCAATTTGCATCCGTTGCCACCACTATGGACAATGGCTATTTCCGCTGCAGCGCCTGGTGGGAAAATACGGATACCCAGGCAGTCATGTGCATGGGCGGCCTGACAGGTACCCCCTGGGGCGATAAAGAAATCCTGGAAATGGCTGCGGCTGCCATGGAAGCCCGGGAAGAGTGCACCTACGCGAAAGGACTTCGGGCCTACGATGCCTGGCTCCACATGCTGCTGGACGAAAAATGTTTTAAAAACAACTGCGGCTTCGATACTCTGTTCTCCAGGCTTCTGGTAGTAAACGATGCCATCGGATGCATCGGGGACGGGCGGAAATGGGCCGCAGCCTACCTGGAAGATCTGGCTGCCAAATACGGAAAAGCAGAAAACGCCCACACCCGGGATGTGGTACAGGCATGCCTTGCCGCTGCGGCACACTTCCGGGCAGTCAGCAGTATTGCCGGGGAGATGATGTCCCTGATCGGAGATTGGAGCGACACCGGGGAAATGCTGCAGAACCTTGCCAGCCGTCCTGTCAGGGAGCGGTTGGGCGAAAAAATTGATTCCGCCAGACAGGAGGATACCGGAGCGTATGAACAAATAAAGCGGATTCTCCAAAACCCTATTCCCTTTCTGAAATAAATACGGTATAATAGAGCCGATAATGTACCGGGGGATAATCGGGAAATAACTGCATTTCCACTGCCACTTCCCGGCTGCCCCTATGGTACAAGAAGAAGGAGAATATTGCCCATGAAACAAGACTTAATCGTCATTCTTGACCTGGGAAGCACGCAGAACACCGTCCTTGCAAGGCAGATCCGCGACCTCGGCGTATACAGCGAAATCCATCCCCATGACATCTCACCGAAAGCTCTGAACGCTCTTCCCAAC
Source organism: uncultured Acetatifactor sp. (assembly GCA_910585805.1). Classification (GTDB taxonomy): domain Bacteria; phylum Bacillota; class Clostridia; order Lachnospirales; family Lachnospiraceae; genus Acetatifactor. The sequence continues at coordinate 2,030 of CAJUFB010000107.1, read as the reverse complement.
GTAAAGGGAATCATCCTGAACGGCGGAGAGAACCGTGTCGTCGACGGACAAGCCGTGGAAGTCAATCCGGCGCTTTACGAACTGGGATACCCTGTCATTTCCATCGACTATCCCCAGTCCAAATGCCAGACCCGCCTCTCCGCTCTCCCCGACCAGGACACGCTGAAAAAGTTCCTGTTTGAGGACTGTGCTGCGGAAGCCAACTGGACTATGAAGAATTTCATCGAAGACCAGGCAGAGCTGATCCGCCGGCAGGTAGGGGACAGGAAGGTATTGCTGGCGCTGTCCGGCGGCGTGGATTCCTCTGTGGTTGCCGCCCTGCTGATCAAAGCCATCGGGCAGCAGCTGGTATGCGTGCATGTCAATCATGGTCTGATGCGCAAGAACGAATCCGAAAGCGTTGTCAATGTATTCCGCAACGAACTGCATGCCAACCTGATCTATGTGGATGCATCCGAACGTTTCCTGGGCAAACTGGCAGGCGTAGCCGATCCCGAACAGAAGAGGAAAATCATAGGCGGTGAATTCATCCGCGTCTTTGAAGAGGAAGCCAGAAAACTGGAGGGAATAGATTTTCTGGGACAGGGCACCATCTATCCCGACATCATTGAGAGCGGTACCAAGACGGCAAAGATGGTAAAATCCCATCACAACGTAGGCGGCCTTCCCGAGGATCTGAAATTCCAGCTTGTGGAGCCCCTGAAGCAACTTTTCAAGGACGAAGTGCGCGCCTGCGGCGTGGAATTGGGACTGCCCCACGACATGGTATACCGCCAGCCTTTCCCCGGCCCCGGGCTGGGCGTAAGGTGTCTGGGCGCCATCACCAGAGACAGGCTGGAAGCAGTCCGGGAATCCGATGCCATTCTGCGGGAAGAATTTGCCAGAGCCGGACTGGACAAGAAGGTATGGCAGTATTTTACCGTAGTGCCGGACTTCAAATCTGTGGGCATGAAAAATAATGCCAGGGTGTTTGAGTACATGGTAATTATCCGCGCAATTAATACGATTGACGCGATGACCGCCTCTGTGGAAAAGGTAGATTGGGAGGTTCTGGACCGGATAACCAACCGGATTCTGGCTGAGGTGGGAAATGTGAACAGAGTGTGCTTTGACATGAGTCCAAAGCCGCCGGCGACGATTGAGTTCGAATAGATGGGAAAATTCCGGAAAGCCGCAAGGATACTGGCTTTCCGGGATTGTTTTGTGGGCTTTGAGTACAAATTGAGTACACTTTGGATATGGATTGAATATAAGGAGGAATTTTAATGGCATTTAAAGAGTTTTTTGATGTTTTGAAAAGTGATGAGACTAAAGAAATAGGGAAAGAAATTGTAGAAAATGCAATAGGAGCATTGCAAGCAGACCCAATTGCATGTAATAATTTGAAAGAGATTATAGTTAAGAGTCCATTTTCATTAAGAGACCAGTTTTTTTGGAATAGATTTTATAATTTTTTAAGAGGAGTGTATCTTTCGCCTGATGACGCAATAGCATTAAGTAGTAAATTGTTTGCAAATGATAATGATAAAAAACGAAATGGAATGAGAATATTTGAATATATCGGGAAAATAGATACTGATGATACTTTGCAATTTATGATTAATGCAACACGCAGTTTTTTGTTAGGACTAATTAAGATTTCGGATTATTTTCGGATAGCTAAGGCCCTTACAGATTCATTATATGAGGATTTAATTTATCTATCAGAACATATTACGGAAGCCGATGAAATTCAGGGAAATATTCAAGTACTTGCTTTATCCCGTGCTGGGTTGATGATTGAAGCGGGAATAGACGGTAATGAAGATGTGGAAAATCAGTATTATGTTTTTACAACTTTAGGGAGATTAGTTGACCGCTATGCTATCTCTTTTGAGAATGAAGAAAGGTACAAATGGTATGAAAATAAAGTAAGTACTCCTAAACTATATGATACGGGTATGGAGGAAATTAGCGAGGAAGAAGTCAGAAACCTATTGTAAGCGGCAAATAATCGGCGTCTATAAAAGGAGCGCTGCCTGTGATATCGT
>CAJUFB010000106.1 GCA_910585805.1 uncultured Acetatifactor sp. | reverse complement strand
GCGTTACAGCTCCGCTTTATTTGTCATGCCAGTAAAACGGCTGTGAATAGTAACGCGAAAAGGGCAAAAAGAAAAAAGCTGAAACGTTGGGGTTGCCATTGTCCGGATAGTCGAATATACTGGAATAACAGGGAATTTTGACAGGCAGGAGCGTATTTGGGCATCATTTGGTGTGCAGGCTGTCTCCTGGAACAGGAGAACCGGAAAACCGGTTTTGGCCGTGAGCGTAAGTCAGGAGGGAAGTGCTCATGATTCTTGGAAATTTTGCAGCATGGAGTTTACGGAATATATTCATTCGGGTAATTGTGTCCGCGCTTCTGGGCGGTATCATCGGCCTGGACAGGGGTATGAAGCACCGCGGGGCAGGTACAAAGACGATTACGGTAGTCTGTCTTGGGGCCACGCTGGTGATGCTGACAGAGCAGTACATCCAGATTAATTTCCCGGGGATGGCGAATATGGGACGTCTGGCAGCGCAGGTAATCAGCGGGGTAGGCTTTATCGGCGTGGGAACAATCATTGTGTCCAGGCACCGGGTCAGGGGGCTGACCACGGCGGCTACGCTCTGGGCCAGCGCATGTATAGGGCTGGCGGTGGGAATCGGATTTGTGGAGGGCGGTGTACTGATCACGGCGATGATGCTGCTCTCGCTGCATGTGCTTCCCTATGTGGAGCGTTTTGCCACCAGGCACTCTCATTATTGCAATGTGTTCATTGACCTGGAGGAGAGCCGGGATCTGCATACGGTGATTCATAAATTAAAGGAAGCCGGGGTCACCATAGATTCCATGGATACCAGCGAGTCCAGGTCCGAGGACGTGGGGATTTCCGTACATATGGTGCTTTATCTTAAAAAAACGGTGAGACGGACGGAAATATACGATATTCTCATAAAACTGGATCAGGTTGTGGCAGTGGATTTTCTGTGAAAATGTTTGTATGAGGTCTTACAATCAGCCTGTAGCCGCGATGCCTTCCCTGCGGAGCAGGTGGTTCGGAACCGATGCTTCCAGACTGGTGTTTACGGAACGCATATACGTGCCGGCGATAATCGGCGCTTTGAATTTGCGGTGGTGCATCAGTATGACTGCTGCCGCCAGCTGCTCCCGGGGCATCATTCGTCTCCCGGGCAATGCCGAAAAAATTCCGGATACCCGAAGCTGACAGAAATCAGTGAAAAAATTACCCTGTTTATGCTTTTTTTGATGTGGAAACCCTGTTCCCATAACGCTATAATTACAATGCAGGAAAAAGCAAAATAATACGACAGAAGGAGACACGATATATGGGAGCATATTTATTTGTGCATTTCAGAGAGAAGAGGACGCCGGACGGGGAGCAGGTGTATTTCGGCATCAGCAGGGACGGTTTTCACTGGGAAAGCGTCAATGAAGGGCAGCCTGTCCTGTGGAGCTATTTTGGGGACAAAGGGGTGCGGGATTTTACGATCACCAGGACAGGAGAGGGAAACTTTGTCATTCTGGCCACGGACCTTAGCCTGGCTTATGGGATGCCGGGGCAGTACAACAATAAATGGGAGAATATTGCCCGGTACGGAAGCAAGTATCTGGTCATGTGGAAATCGGAGGATCTGGTTCACTGGACGGAACAGCAGATGGTGAAACTGGGGGACGAGGATTTCGGCTGTCTGTGGGCGCCGGATATCCTGTATGACAGGCAGGAGCAGGATTACATTGTGCACTGGTCTTCCTCCCACAGAAGGAATGGGTTCGGGGATAAAGGCATCTTTTATTCCCGGACAAGGGATTTTGCGGAGTTCGGCAGGCCGGGGCTGCTGTACGCAGGAGAGGCGGGGGTGATTGATTCCGCCATATATGAGGAGGACGGGGCGTATTACATGTTTTTGAAATCCGAAAAAAATCCTGCCAGGATTGTATTGCTGAAATCCGATTCTCCGTTGGGAAAATACGAAAGAATTGAAGAATTCGACCGGAGTATGGAATGCCTGGAGGAAGGGAAGTATGAGGCGCCTACGGCTTTTCGGACGGCAGGAGGCAAGTGGTGCCTGATGCTCGACTATTATGGCTGCGGGGAAGAGGGACAGGGGTATGTTCCCTTTCTGGCAGACAGTCTGGAAAGCGGAAAATTTGTCCGGGCGGACGGGGATTTTTCCTTTCCTTACGGCTTCAAGCACGGGACTGTGCTACAGATTACGGAGGATGAATATGCCCGCTTAAAAGCGTTCCGCAAGCTTCCTTCCCAGAGATGAAGCGTGTATTAGTTTGAGGAAAAGGAGTGCATCATTATGGAAAATATCAAAAATATCAATATTACGATATCAGAAGGGACACAGATCAAGGAACAGCAGGACCTGTTCGGCATTTTTTTCGAAGATATAAACCATGCGGCGGACGGCGGGCTGTACGGGGAAATGGTGCGGAACCGCGCCTTTGAATTCGATCCCATCGACAATAAAACCTACTGCCATATGACCGCCTGGGAGGAGGTACAGCGGGGAAACAGCTTCCTTCAGGCCCATATCGAGCAGTGGGATCCCAGGAATGTGAGGAATCCCCACTACCTGGTACTGGAAGTCCTGGCGCCGGGAGAAGGGGCGGGCATCCGCAACGAGGGCTACAATACGGGAATTCCTGTGGAACAGGGAAAGGAATACCGCTTTACATCCTGGTGCCGGATACGGGGCGGGCAGGCGGGCGCCTTTGAGGTGAGGCTGGAAAATGCGGAGGGAACCGTGTGCTATGGCCGGGCTGACATGGAACTGGAAGCGGGAGGCTGGAAAAAGAAGGAATGCAGGATAAAATCCGACGGGACGGATGCCGCGGCCAGACTGGTTATCCTGATGCGTCAGGTTATGACGGTGGAATTCGATGTGATATCCCTGTTTCCGGCGGATACCTACAAAGGACGGGAGAACGGCCTGCGCGCCGATATTGCCGGGATGCTGGAAGACATGAAGCCCCGTTTCCTGAGATTTCCGGGAGGCTGCCTGACTCATATCGGTTCCCTGGAGGAGAGGGACAGGAATGCCATGTACCGGTGGAAGAGCACGCTGGGAGATGTGTGGGACAGGCCCGCGCGCCGGAATTCCTGGAATTATAACCAGACGCTGGGACTGGGATATTATGAATATTTTCAGTTCTGCGAGGACATCGGGGCAAAGCCGCTTCCTGTGATCTCTGCAGGATTCGACCCTCATTTCCTGCGCATGGCCCCTGTGGATGATATGGAGGAATGGATCCGCGAGGCCACAGACCTGATCGAATTTGCCAACGGGGATGTGACTACAAAATGGGGCGCCATTCGGGCGGCAATGGGGCATCCGGAGAGCTTTCACCTGGAATATCTGGCGGTGGGAAACGAGGAAGTGGGAGATGAATATTATGAGCGCTACGAAGCGATCCTGCAGGGGGTAAAGGCTGTCTGTCCGGAGATAAAGCTGATCAACTCCGCAGGGCCATGCGCCGCCGGAAGCGAGTTTGATAAGGGCTGGGAACAGGCCGGGAGGACGGATACTGCCTTTGCGGACGAACATTTCTATCAGTGCCCGGAGTGGTTTGTGGCGAATACGGACAGGTATGACAAATGTAAGACGAAGGCGAAGGCGTTTCTGGGAGAGTATGCCTCCCACGGCATGAGCTGGTGGAACGCGCTGGCGGAGTCGGCTTTTATGATCGGGATGGAGAAAGGGGAAGGCGTAGGCCTGGCCTGTTATGCGCCTTTGCTTGACAATGTGGCTTATACCAATTGGAAGACTACATTGTTGCATCACGACAATCACCGGGTATACGGAACGCCCAGCTACTATGTACAGAAGCTGTTCATGAATTATCAGGGGGAGAAGCTGGTTGCTTCCAGGACGGACTGCAGCCCGGCAGAGGCCCTTGCGCCTGTGCTGAAAGGGAGGGCCAGGATGTACGGGTACCATGCCCGGGCCCTGATCACCGACATGACGATACAAAACGGGGACACCGGCGAGACGCGTAAGGTGGAGGATTTCCGGATCACGGAGGAAAACGGGAAAGAGCTGCCTGACATTCCATGGGAAAATTACACCATTTCCTTCCGGTATTGCAGGGAGTCCGGGGCGACGCTTCAGACACTGGAGGGTTCCAGGGCTCTGCACCTGGACTTCGCCATGCAGGATGAGGATAATTGCCTGCGGCTGATCATGGACGGATGGGAGCGCACGGCGACGCTGCACGGCGTTGCAGGCGGGTTTACCTGCGGCGTGGGGATGATGCAGGTAATCCTGGAGAAGGACAGGGCTTATGACTGCGAGATAAAGGTAACCGGAAACCATGTCAGGGTGACCATAGACGGGAATGTGGTGGAACATGATTTCCGCAGCGTGCAGCCTGAGGATATTTACCAGTCGGCGGCGGTGGATGAGGATGGCAGCCTGATCGTGAAGCTGGCCAACCTGAAGAAGGAAGGAGCGGCCGTCAGGGTGGCGATGGAAGGAAAGTACCGGAAGGTGCGGGAAATCTCCATCTCCGGCTGTGAGCTGGAATGGGAGAACAGCTTTGAAGAGCCGGAGAAGGTGGCCCCGTCGGAAAGGGAAGTTGTTTTAGAGGGCTCTGACGGGCAGGGACAGCAGGAATATCTCTGCATGATGGGGGCCTGTGAGCTGAAGGTTCTGAAATTTATGGCCTGAGACGGGAATAGACGAAATATATGGATGGAAGCGGATATCCCTTGTGTGGAGGGGAGGATGCTTTGCACCGGGAATGCCCCTTCCGGAGCCGGGAATGGTTTCGGAAGGGGCATTTTCGCTTTTTATAAAAAATTACCCGTTTTCAAGCATTATTATTCTTTTTCCGGCCAGGGTGATATGGGATAATCAAAATGATAAGATTTTCGGGTGTTGCAGAAGAGGAAGGGACATCCGGAAGAAAAGGAGGTAGGAAAATGAAGCGAAAAAAAGCTCATGCGGCATGGAGACGCCTGCTGACTGTCATTCTGGCGGTGGCGATGGCGGTTTCATGGAGTCCTGGGGGGGTAAAAGTACATGCCCAGCCAACGGAAGAAAACCCGGCGGACAATTCCATTATTAACTGGGACGGGCTTCCGCAGATTACGGAGGAGAAGGTAACCACGCATACTTCCCCGGAAGACGGGAGCGAGGGTGTGGAGGTGGTTTTTACCCATCCGGGCATTTTTGCCAAAAAGGATAATTTTGACTTGATGCGTCAGATGATCCATGAGGGGTATGACCCATGGTTCAGTGCATTTGAGGCATTTCGCGAACAGTCTATTGCGAGTAAGGAGTATGAGAATACCAATAAGGACCGGACGCATTCCTACATAGGAAATTCGGACAGGCAGGATGCCAATGCTGCCTATGTACAGTCCGTGATGTGGTGGGTGACAGGAGATAAGGATTATTTTGACATTGCAGTGGACATTGTCAGATCCTACAGCGAATCCTACGATGCGGAAAAGTTTAAAACCGAGCAGGACGGAGGATATGGCTGGAGCGCTGACATTATTACAGCAGGCATGGTTCTGAATAAGCTTACCTTTGCTGCGGAGCTTCTTCGGTATGCTTCCCCTTCCGTAAACTATGAGAATGGTTGGACGGAGGAGGATACGCGGAAGTATACAGAACTGTTGAAGATGGCTTATCCTCTGTATGACCGTACGGATAAGTGGATGAATCAGACAGCGTTTACCTTTCAGGCGATGATAGCAAGTGCCATATTCCAGAGTGATCCGGATATGTACGAGATGGTCATTGAGCGTGCCACAGTGAACAGTAAGGCGGCATTCCATTTTGCGGATGCCTCCATTAAGTGGCAGGCGCGTCTGACGGATGTTACAGTGGATCTGGACGCGCTGGACAACGGGGAGCTGAAGCTGGTTAATGTGCCCGAAAATGAGCAGCAGATTCAATGGGCGGAGATGGGACGTGACCAGCCCCATGCACTGGCGGGACTGAGTATTACCTGCGGTATAGCCCAGACTGCTTATGTACAGGGAACAAAGATAAATGAGAACGGGCAGATTGTGAACACAGGAGGAACAGATCTTTTTGAATTCCTTGATAACAGGCTTCTGAAAGGAGCCAACTATTACTATAAATATAATCTGGGATATGAGGTGAAGTGGTATCCTATTGCACATGGCAACAGCAGCAACTACGAAGACTGTCCCGGCATATCCGGATCAGACAACAGCCCCGGCTGGTGGACGACCATATCACATGGCGGAAGGTTCAGGCTGGGTGGTTCCGGAGTCCTGTATTATCATTATAATATGTTCCAGGACAGCAGTAATCCGGAATATAAGTATGTGGCCGAGGCACAGGCGATGGCAGATGATACATCCGGCGAGGGTGACGCCATTACAAATGCATCCCTGTTGATTGCACCGGCATCGGCAAAGACAGGGGAAGCCCAGGGACCGCCCCAGAAGAAGGATAAGCCCGGATATGAGACCAATACAGCCGGTTCAGGACGTATTCAGGCCATGAGCCATACCGGTGCGTATGCCGGAAGAATGGCGGATCAGTATACGCCTTCTTCGGAGTATTATACGGATGAGGTAGGTACCAGGAAAGTTACCAACAATAATTATGCGGACGATTATTTGTGGTTTAAAGATTATGATTTAGGTACAACGGATTTGGATACCTTTATCCTTACGTCTGCCAGCAACTCTGCAGAAGGGACTTTGTTCAAGGTGGTGCTGCTTGACAATGTAGAGGTAGCGGACTGGACGAAACTGACCAGGGAAGAAATTGATGCAGGCGAGGTTGTTGTCGAAGGCTGGAGCGGCGCCACTGGCTGGTGGAGCACCTATAAGACGAAGACCTTTAAAATGACGAAACCGCTGAGCGGCAAGCATTCTTTTGCATTCCTTTACCTGGGCTCCAATAATGTCTATAAGCTGGCGGCTAATGTGGACTGGATGGCATTTGGTAATTATTATGCGTACCAGGACAATCTGGTGAATGATGCACCGATTCAAGACAATGTAACCGCGGAGGGTGATTATGCGGTATTGAAGAATGGTTCCGGTTTTGGCTGGGACTCTATGGATATGGATGTGGGAAACAGCGCCCTGAAGCTGAATATCATTTCGACAGGAACAGGGAAGCTGATGCTGTATGAAGGAACGCCCGGTTCAGGGAAGCTGGTTGCCACTTATAATGTCCCTTACACTGGCGGCAAAGAGATGACGGTCAGCCTTCAGGGGGCAGATGTATCCACGATTAAGGGAAATCGTGATGTCTACTATGTATATGAGGGAAATACGGATCTGAAGATTTCCACCATCTGCTCTTATTTCCACAGGGAGAGCGTTGTCCCTCCTGTACAGGGAGAGGATTATGAGGTGGTGAGCGGAACGGTCACGACAGGAAAGGATGGCGATACGGAATATGCATCCTTCCAGGATGGTGCAATTGCCTTCTACCGCCTGGATATGTCAAAGGATGCAATATCTTTCCGGATGCGGACGAACAGCGAAGTCCTGCTCACCCTGACCAGTGACATGAAAAATGATGAGAATATGTCTCTGGAAGAGGTCTACAGGAATTTCGGCATGTTCAAAATGGAGATACCGAATACCAACGGTCAGTGGGCGCATTTCCAATACGACCTGACCCAGGTGTCCAACCGTTCTTCCAATGTATATCTGATGGTCAGCGGAGGAGCTGCCGACATTGATTACATTGAGTCGGGACAGAAGAATACACCGCCTGAGATTGTGAGCTTTGCTTACAGCCAGCCTGTATTCTCCATGGAAAAGGACGGCGTTTCAGCGGACTATCTGCTGGCAGGTACGGATTATGAAGTTACTCTGGAGACCTTTGATTTTGATAATGACCCTGTTGCGACAAAGGTTACCCTGGATAAGGATTATTCCGGCACAGGCGGGAAGATCAGCTTTAATATTTCCGCACCCGGAGAGATAAGGGGATTGCTGATTGCGGATGATGGACATACATGGACTGTGGAAAAACGCAATCTGGTAGTTTGCGGCAGCCTGGATGAGCTGATAGAGAAGGTTGGGGCATATGACAGTTCTCAAACCTATTCCAAACCGAGTATGCGCCAGTATGAAAACGCGCTTAAAGCGGCAAAGGAAGCAGCAGCGGGCGGATACACGCAGGATATGATAGAGGCGCTTGAGGGGCTGAAAGCAGCGGCGGAGGCATTGGTTATGCTGGTGCCTTCCAGAGAAGATGGTGAAATTGACTATATCGAATATGCACAGTATCTGAAGTTCAGCAGATATAGTGATCTCCAGGGCGGATATTCAGAGGATCAGGAGGCCATCCTTCAGGACATTCGGAGCCTTACGGACGGAAACGCGGGTACCTTTATTGAATGGCGTCACAAGCAGCATAATACGGAGGCATACTTTGTCATTGACTTCAAAGAGGGTATGGGGCTTAAGTTGGATCACTATACGCTGCAGTCCAGGCAGGGCTTTGGTTCCAGAACCAACGGTGTACGTATGGATGCGTCAAACGATGGTACGAACTGGGTGACCATATCCGATGGTGCGGCAAATACCGATGATCTGCAGACCATTGATATCAAAGCGGAATATGCAGATGTGCCATATCGGTATATTAAGTTATACAATCCCAGAAAGGGAGAAAGCGGAGCAAACAGCTTCATGAGCATAGCGGAGTTCCATATCTATGGGCAAGTAGTGGAAATGGACTCGCTGCTGTCATTCCAGATGGACGGCATTACATTTAAGCAGCAAGCTGGAACCAATGTTTTTGCAGCGGAGATGGGTGAGGCATTCTTTGAGAAGAGCGGGAAGAAGCCTGTCTTTACCTTATTGGGTGATAATGTGCTCTGCCAAAATGGAAACGTTCTGGAAAGCGGTGTCAGTTCTGTTGCTTTTGAGGGCACAGGGACAGGAAAAGGGGCCAAAAGAAGTGCTGTCCTGACTACAAAATCAGCGGACGGTATTGAACAGGAGTATGTGATTGAGATTACCTTTAACAGTGTGAAGCTGGAAGAGCCGCAGAGCCTGAGCTGGAACGGAATGAATGCATCTTTCCGTACCCCGGCCGAAGAGAATATCACAGGCTATGAGATGGCTCTGTACAAAGATGATGTTTTGGTGGATGGTACCGAAAAATACCTTGAAAAGAACGGTACCGGTACCCAGTCGGTATATTACGGGCCTTACATGCAGGAAAGCGGAAATTATACTTTTAAAGTGAAGGCAAAGGCACAGGAGGGCAGCGAAGATTTTCTGGACAGTGAGATCGCAGTTAGTCCTGCAAAGGCGTACCAACCGGCTGAAATTCAGAAGGGGAAATTGATCGCATCCTTTGACTTTGAAAATCTGGATGTCGGTACGGAGGAGATCACAGGCGGCGGAGCCAAAGCTGTGGTGCAGGGAATCGCTGTCAGCGCAGACTCCTACGAGGGAAGCGGTAAGGCGGCGAGCATCAGCAGCAGCTTCTGGCTGAATGTGACAAAGGAAGACGGCACGCCGCTTCTGAAGGGAATGAAAGAGATCACCATTTCCTACGATAATAAATGGGGAGCCAATGGCAATACAGGATGGACATTCTATGCCGCGCCCAACACAAATGCGCAGGTAGGAAGATATGAGAAGTATTTGGGAATCCTCGACAGGTCAGGATTGCTCATGGCAGAGCGTTATTTCCTGAATAATCAGGGTCGCCCGGGGAGTCCCAGCATAAATAACGCTCCGTCTGACTGGAAGCATGTGGATGTCGTGGTCACAAAGGAAAATACCACCATTTATGTGGACGGCGAACAGCGGGCAAGCGTGGACAGCGGCGTACAGCTGACAGATATTCTCACCGCCGAAGGAGGCATCCTCCAGATCGGAAAAGCAAACTGGGGCAGCGGAGAGTATTACAACGGATTGATAGACAATTTCCAGATCTACTGCAATGATGCACTGGGCGCAGTGGAAGTAACAAATGCCAAAGCTTTGATCGAGAAGATGTTCAAGGCCGAAGGAGAGGATGCCATAACGGCAGCCCAGAAGGAAGCAGAGACCATCGAGGCAGCCAGGAAGAAGGTGCAGGAACTGCTGGGCACCCTGGAACTGGGCGGTGTGACTGCGGAAGTGAAAGATGCAGCGGAAAGCGCGTTTATGCAGGCGGTTGCCGGAGACAGCGGGAGTCCTGCAGGAACCAATGGCAGTTATCGATTTACCGTTCATCTGAGCATGGAAGGGGAAGCTGCGGATACATCGGAGCTTTCAATGACTATTATTGCGGAAGCGTATCCGGAGGATGCCATAGCCATTGATGCGGCGAAGGCAGCCATTGAAGCGGCATTCACAGGTGACAATGCACCGACGCTTACCCAGAAGGAAGCTGGAACGGCAGCAGACGCGAAGCAGGCAGTTCTGAATGTGATAGGTGAGCTGGAGCTTGACGGAGTTGCTGCGGAGATTTTCGGGGATACATTCGAGGAAGCTGTTGCCGGAACGGCTGACAATCCGGAGGGAACTGACGGAAGCTATGTGTTTACAGTAAAGTTAAATAGGGGTGAGTTGTCCGGGACAACGACAGAACTGCAGATTGCAGTAGCTGCGGAGAAATATACGGAAGAGCCTGGAACGACAGAGGAACCGGCGCCGACGCAGGAGCCGAGTCCGACAGAAGAACCCGGAGCAACGGAGGAACCTGGCCCGACAGAGGAACCCGGAGCAACGGAGGAACCCGGAACGACAGAGGAACCCGGCCCGACAGAGGAACCCGGCCCGACAGAAGAGCCAGGAACGACAGAGGAGCCAGGAACCACGGAAGAACCGGGAACGACAGAAGAACCAGGAACGACGGAAGAACCGGGAACGACGGAAGAGCCGGGAACGACGGAAGAGCCGGGAACGACAGAAGAACCAGGAACGACAGAGGAGCCAGGAACGACGGAAGAACCGGGAACGACGGAAGAGCCTGGAACGACAGAAGAACCAGGAACGACAGAGGAGCCAGGAACGACGGAAGAACCTGGAGCGACGGAAGAGCCGGGAACGACGGAAGAACCTGGAACGACAGAGGAGCCAGGAACGACGGAAGAACCAGGAACGACGGAAGAGCCTGGAACGACAGAGGAGCCAGGAACGACGGAAGAACCGGGAACGACGGAAGAGCCAGGAACGACGGAAGAACCGGGAACGACGGAAGAACCGGGAACGACGGAAGAACCAGGAACGACAGAGGAACCAGGAACGACGGAAGAACCCGGAACGACGGAGGAACCAGGAACGACGGAAGAACCAGGAGCGACAGAAGAGCCAGGAACGACGGAGGAACCAGGAGCGACAGAAGAGCCAGGAACGACGGAGGAACCAGGAGCGACAGAGGAACCCGCGCCTACGCAGGAGCCTGGAACGACAGAAGAACCTGCGCCTACGGAAGAGCCGGGTCCGACAGAGGAACCCGGTACAACAGAGGAACCTGACCCGACAGAGCCTCCGAACCCCATAGAATCCGGTGAGCAGATGAAACAGCTGTTCCAGGATGTACTGGAAGCATTCCGGGATGTGAATGCCGCCAACAGTCCGGAGGAGAAAGCGGCGGCAGTGGAAACACTTGTGGACACAGTAAAGAGTGTTTTCGTGACAGCAGCGGATAAGGCACAGAAGGCTGAGAAGGCAAAAGACCTGCTGAAGAACAAAGCCCTGGACACCATGAGACAGATTGATGAGAAAATATCTGAACTGACAGGGAGAAGAGTTGCCGTGGTACAAGAGGGAATGGACGCGGTAGCAGAGGTTGTGAATAAGGAAGTCAATGTGCCGCAGGATATGGACGGAGAGATACGGGTAAATAAGATATCCGTGCCTTCCGGACTGAACGCAGGCGCAGCAGTGGCTTATGAGTTCGGTCTGTACTATGGCACCAGGGATGTACCGCCCACAGAGTGGCAGAGGTATGCAGCGTTTGATGTGCCGATGGTTATTACCCTGAAGCTTCCGGAAGAGATTGATAACAGCAGACCTGTCAGGGTCTACCATTTTGCGGACGGCAGCAGCGAAGGGGAAGAGGTATACAGCGAACTGACGGAAGACAGAACTGCAGTTACCTTTATTGCCGACGGATTCAGCACATATGTGATTCTCAATGAAACCGGTGAAACGGAAGATCCGGGAGAGGATGCGGATGCCCCTGGAAATGACAATGCCGGAGACAGCAATCCCGGGACGTCTGCTCCTGCAGGCAGCGGGCCTGTCAGCCCCAAAACCTATGATGACAGCATTGACTTTGCGGCGGATAATGCCGGAAATGCCAGGACCGTTGGTTTGGCGGCAGCATTGGCGGCAATCCTGCTCTTTGGCATATGGTGCTATATCAGGAAAAGAAAAGAGAATTGATAAACTGTAAGTAATATGGAAGTATAGTCATCCGTAAAAATCCCCTTCCGGAGCCGGCAACGGTTTCGGAGGGGATTTTTATCTCTACAATCCTGATTTCAGTATCCGGATGATAAATATGGGTACTGGAGGTAAGCGGCAAATAATCGGCGTCTTATAATTAGTCTCCTATTCTGGTAGTATT
>CAJUFB010000105.1:9788-12592 GCA_910585805.1 uncultured Acetatifactor sp. | reverse complement strand
AGAATAGAAATTCTGGCTTAGATAACTATAAAAAAGTTTACTCGTCAGAGCTGAAGGTAGCGCACAAAGATTGAATGCTGTATAAACATATGCTATAATATATTTATTATAAGTTTTTATCGTATGGTGACTCAATGGGGCTGTCGTATTAAAGGCCATAGACACCAGATATAGATATGCCTGGTTACCAAATATTCTGTATCTTGTGCAGGATTTCTTAATGCGACAGCCCCATATAGAGGGCTTGCGGTTTGGAGGAGCAAATTGCTTTCACTGTGCAGGATATATTACATGACCGTATGTTGTGCTGATATAAAGCATGATGCTTTATAAAAAACAGGGTGCCAGAAACAGGACAGGTAGAGTTTTTTGTTATACTCGTGAACGCATTTAATTGCCGCTTTCAGCTCTGGATTGCCGATGCGTTCACTCGTTATACTGTGCAGACGGCAATTAATTTCGTTTGTGGGTATAAATTGCAGGAGAGGAATGTTTTCACATACTTCCGGCTGTGAACGTTGCAGCAGTACTTTTGCGATGGGAAAACTGTTCAGGCAGGGAAGATGTGATTACATAATAAAAAAGAAAGGAGAAAACTGTATGAGGATTGTAGTTGCGACGGAAAAAACGCCGCCAGTTTAAGATGCTCTGCGGCCACTGTCCATCGCTGGCAGCAGAGCGAAAGGAAAGCGGTGGAACTTTCGGCAAACCGTCGGAAACGGCGGGACGCAAAGTTAGAGGGGCTAAGGTGTTTTTGTCACACTATGCCAGCCTGACTGCTAATTATAAAGGCAAACCGTCGGAAACGGCGGGGCGCAAAGCAAGGGGGCTAAGGTACTTTGAGCCCGCAGCTCAGAGACTATGTCAGCCTGGTTACTAATTATAGTTAGCAAACCGCTGGAAATGGCGGGACGCAAAGCTATGGGGGCTAAGGTACAAATCTGAAATTGAACTGTAATTTCCGATAGGCACTATGCCAGCCCGGCCGCCGGATACTTTGCATCCGTGTTGTTTTTAGCAAAGAGAGGAATGGAAAATGAAAAAATCTATGAAGCGTATGGGCAGACGTTTATTTACGCTATTGGTCGCGATTGCTATGCTGTTGAGTATTATGCCTGAGATGCAGGTGTCTGCGGCAGCTGAATCGGAGACTTTTACGGGTGGAACTACTCAAACATATGGAAATGTTACAATAGCTCCAGGTGTAAAACCGAGCGGCTGGACATATGGTACAATCGGAACAGATGGAAAGACTGATAATTTTGGTGGAACCATCGCAAAGCAAGTTGGTGAGTCTGGGTTTTATAAACGTTGTCCAGTTAATCAAATTGTGGGAGCGCGGTGTGGGCATGTAGTTGCTGAGTATACAGCAGATTATTTTACAGATTTCACAGTTGTGTCATCAAATAAAGGTGTGATTGGTGATGTTTCCTATGAGATCCGAAAATGGAACAATATATATGGATATTGTCCCCAATTGACATTTATTGCAAAACAGCCTGGAAAGACTGATATGACATGGACATATTATGTGAATTTTATGGTGGAAGCAGAGACTGGTTATTGCAATTCCTATCTCTGTGGAGCATATACTGTAATTCCGCAGGATTATACGTGGCATAAATTTAGTGACATAATTAGTGTAGAAGTCAATGCTGACTATATACTGAAGTACGAGGTGAATGGTGATAATGTCACTAAAATGCCAGGTAATACGACTCAAACTATAGCTGACACGGTTGCATCCTTTGTGGTTACGCCAGATAAGCCTGAGCGTGCGGGGGGGTATGAATTCCTTGGATGGAGTGAAGATCCTGATGCTAAGACAGCTTCCTATACAGGCGGAGAGAATATCCGCTTATACTGGGAAGAAGGTAAAGGCAGTACTGCCAATCCGGTCAGCAAGACTCTTTATGCTGTGTGGAAGAAAGTAGATCCTACTACCTACGTGGTAACACGTGAGTACTATATTGATGGTTCTAAAGTAGCATCCGTTAGAGGTGGAGCGAAAGACGGTTCGGTAGGTGATGAGATCTATGGACAGACTCTGGCGGAGGAAAATCCGAATTGGAACTATTATACTGTAGATGGGAATAAGTATGAGTTTACTTATTCAGGCAGTAACCCTGAACCTTTAGTATTGGTGGAGGAAGCTGCAAACAACGTTATTACGCTTAAATACGTGCACAATAAAGATTATGCTGTCATTTACTGTGATGGCATGGATGGAGAAGTTTTTGGTACGGAGTCTCATGGAAAGCTGAAGGCAGGAGTTTCGACTCCTGAATGCTTAAGTGAAACAAAGCGTGAAGGCTACATTTTTGTTGGATGGAAATTAACAACAGGAACGTTGCATAATGGCACTTTAGGATTACAGCCAACAGTGGATGCCGGAGATGCAAACGCGCAGAATGAAATTATTTACGAGGCCCAGTGGAAACAGCAGATTAAGGTAATTGTGAAGGAGAGTGATGGTACACAGGGTGGTACAGGTAAGTGGAAGGAGAACCCTGAAACTGACAAAGAGTTAACACCTGATTCTAGAGGAGAGGTGACACTGCCTGGAAAGAACAGTATTGACCCGCCGGAAGGAAAAGAACTGCATGAGTGGAAGGATCAGAACAATAAGGTGTATGAGCCTGGTGATGTGATTGTGCCGAAGGAAGATTTGACACTTATACCGGTATGGAAGGTTAAAGATCCGAGCCCGAGTCCTGAAGTAAGCGAAAGCCCGAGCCCGAGTCCTGAAGTAAGCGAAAGCCCGAGCCCGAGTCCTGAAGTAAGCGAAAGCCCGAGCCCGAGTC
>CAJUFB010000105.1:0-9688 GCA_910585805.1 uncultured Acetatifactor sp. | reverse complement strand
GAGCCGAGCAGCCCTACGGATCCTGTGAACCCTACAGACCCGAGTGAGCCGAGCAATCCGACGGATCCCGTGAACCCGACAGAGCCGAGCGAGCCGAGCAATCCGACGGATCCTGTGAACCCGACAGAGCCGAGCGACCCCACGGATCCTGTGAATCCCACAGACCCGACGATCCCGACAGAGCCGAGCAGTCCGGCCAACCCTACGGAGCCTGCAACCCCGAGCGACCCGAGTACTTCGGTTACCCCGGAAAACCCGGAAACTCCGGACGACCCTGCACCAGGCACAATACCTGATGACGAAACGAATGAGACTCCGAATGTCCCGGCAGCTCCTGCACCTGCAGCTCCCATAAGGACAGGTACAGTACCTGCACCAAATGTCCCGGCCGCTACGGAGACTCCTGAAGTTCCCGAAGAGGAAGAAACCGAGATCCCTGATGCCGCCGTACCTGAAGCAGAACCGGAAGAAGAGTCTGGAGACGCATCTGAAGACGGAGCTGTTGAAGAACCTGAGGTACATGAAATAGAAGAGGATGGCACACCTCTGGCAACGGTTGGAGAAAATACCGGAAAGGGATGGGCACTTCTGAACCTGATCCTGACACTCCTTACCGCACTTGCCAGTCTGATCATGCTGATGCTTTACTTTACAGGAAAGAATCGGGATGGGGAAGAAGATGAAGCAGAAGAGGAAGAGTTGAAGAGAAAGGGATTCATCCGGATCCTCAGCGTACTTCCTGCAGTATTGGCAGTCATTACTTTCGCATTGACGGAGAACATGCGTAATCCTATGGTCTTTGTGGACAAATGGACTTTGCTGATGATTCTGTATGCGTTTGTAAATGCTGTACTGGCATTATTCTCTGTCAAGAAGCGTGAAGAAAGCAGAGAAAAGGCTGAAAGGTAATAATGTAATGCAAGAAAGAGAGGGCTGCAGGCTGTATGCAGCCTTTCTCTTTTTGAAATGTGTACACTTTGGCGTGAAAAGCGGACAGAATATTTTTAAGCGAGGAGACTTTGGGTATGAAAGAGAAGAAAATCGTGCACATTTATCTGATGGCATTTACGGTCCCTTTCATTATCATGTTTATGGCATTTGCGTGGCTTAAGATCTATCCTTTTGGTGACCGGCAGATATTGGTGGTAGATGCATGGAATCAATACTACCCTTTTTTGGTCGAACTTGGAAGAAAGCTGAAAGGCGGGGAATCCCTGCTTTATTGCTGGAGACTGGGGCTGGGGAGTGATTTTGCTTCTCTGATTGCATATTATCTGGCAAGCCCTCTGAATCTGCTGATCGTATTTTTTCCTGCTGACTGGCTCAGAGAGGCTTTTACGCTGTTTATATTGATCAAGGCAGGTCTTGCGGGTTCATCCTGTGCATACGCTCTGAATAAGCTGAATGGTAAGAGTGACTGTTCTGTTATTATTTTTTCTACATTCTATGCATTGTGCGGCTGGGCGACAGGTTATTACTGGAATATCATGTGGCTTGATACCTTTGCCGTATTTCCCCTGGTGGCCGCAGGTATCTTTCTGTTGGTGAAGGAGAAGAAGTTTGGCCTGTACACCATATCTCTTGCGGCTGCAATTTTTATGAATTATTATATCGGACTTATGGTATGCATTTTTACAGCAGTATTTTTCTTTGTGCAATGCGCCGCCCATAATGTCGGAAAAAAGGAATTATGGCGACATCTCAGAAATATAATCCTGTTTTCTGTCATAGCGATTATGATGTCGGCGGCTGTTACGCTGCCTGCATTTGTCGGACTTCAGAATGCTTACAAAAGCAATTATGCTCCGACTAAGTGGTCAGTGACAAGGGGATGGATAGAGACACTTTCCAATTCTCTGGCTTATGTAAAGCCGACTACCATGGGGGGAAATCCCTATCTATACAGCGGTGTACTCTGTATACTGATGCTTTTTGCTTTTTACAGGCTGCCGAAGGTGTCTGTAAGGGAAAAGTCTGCATATACAGCGGCAATCCTGTTGGTATTTATCAGTACCAATATAAATGTGCTTGATTATATATGGCATGGATTCCATGTTACGAATTCACTTCCGTACCGTTTTACTTTTGTCCTTTCTTTTCTTATAGTAATGTTGGCATACAGAGCATATTCCGGTTTGGATTTGCTGAGAAAAAAGGACGGGATAATTGTATGCTGCAGCGGCGCGCTGTATTTTTTATTGATTGCTGCAGACCAGGTATATCGATATAAAAAAGACCATGGCATGGCGTCTGGTTTAAATATCTTCAAATCAGAAGAAACAGGTATTCTTTTGATGAAGAATCTGCTGATTCTGACGGCATACATGATTGTAATAACTCTGGTGGTCAGAAAGAAACTGAAAAAGACGGCGGCAACTTTGTTTCTGGCAGTGATAGTCTGTCTGGAACTGGTGCCCTCAGTGACAGGGGGAATCGGGGCGGTAGGGACGACAGACAGAACCGGTTATCCCGACAGATATGCTGCGGTGGAGGAGGTTCTTGCCGGTATTGAAGCCGGTGAAGAGGAGAATGATTTTTACAGGACAGAATTTTCGGGAAAGCATGGCTGGAATGACCCGGCTCTGTATGGTTATAACGGGACTGCTTTCTTTTCTTCCACTGCCAATGGTGCGGTTACGGAACTTTTTGAGCACATGGGTCTGGTTGCGTGGCAGGCGGCGAACCGATATTATGCCCTGAACACCACACCGGTCAACAATGCTTTTCTGAATCTGAAATACTTTATTTCCTGCGGTTTCGAAGCAGTCAGTAAGGAGTTTCTTACACAGATGGACCAGGTGGAGGATATCTATTTATATCGGAATGAAGCGTATCTTCCGGTGGGATTTATGGTAGAGGAAGAAATGGCGGATTTTGTATTTGAAGGAGAGACTCCTTTTGAAATGCAGAACAGCTTTCTGAAGGCGGCTGCGGGAACGGATGAAAATGTATTTGAAGCGTTGGATATGATTCATGTGGGACATCAGAACTTGTATGTGACAAGGCAGGATTATGGTATATATCATTATCAGCCGGCAGAGGGTGCTGATGAATCGGAAATGGGGAAATTCAAGTACAATTATGAGATGCCCCGGGATGGATGTGCCTATGCCTTTATGGATCTCAGACCGGAGGGCGGAGCGGAAAACACAGCCACAGTGTTTTTTGACGGCAGTTCGCATTCCCATATCATATATGAAAACGGCAGCTTTTTTCCGGCGGGAACCTACAAAAAGGGAGATATTTTTTCTGTCTGTTCGGAGGTAGGCAGCGGAAAATCCGGAGATTTGAGGATGTACGTCAGCGTATTCCGGCAGGATGTATTTGAGCGTGCTTATGACAGACTGAAGGACGAGGTGCTGGATGTAACGGAATATACATCCAAAAGTCTGAAAGGTACCATAAATGTCAAAAAGGATAATCTGTTATACACATCAATTCCGTACGAGAAGGGGTGGAAGATATATGTGGACGGCAGAAGGGCGGATATTACGCTGATCGCAGATGTTTTTATGGGAGTGGAGCTGTCTGCCGGAGAGCATACCGTGGAATTTATATATTCGCCCACACAGGTATATGCGGCTGTATTTCTCTCGCTTCTGGGGACAGGGATTCTGGTATTAATCCGGGTGTTGGAGAGGAAAGAATGCATAAAACGGCTGTAAATAAAGATATTTTTAGCGGAAGAAGCATAAAAAGCTGATGGTTAGTGTTGAATCTTACGGACAAATCTGTTACAATACAGGTTAGGTTTTGATTGACAGACCACAGAAAGGTATGAAGAGTCGTGAAGATAATCGATAAGATAATTGGTACACACAGTCAGCGGGAGGTGAAGCGCATCCTTCCGTTGGCAGATAAGGTGGAAAGCCTGCGCTCTCAGATGCAGGCCCTGTCCGATGAGGAACTGAAGGGGAAAACCGCTGAGTTTAAAAAGAGGCTGTCAGAGGGGGAGACTTTGGATGACCTGCTGCCAGAGGCTTATGCCACGGTGCGTGAGGCTGCGAAAAGGGTATTGAACATGGAACACTTCCGTGTACAGATCATCGGCGGCATCATTATGCATCAGGGACGTATCGCAGAGATGCGTACCGGTGAAGGCAAGACGCTTGTGGCTACATTGCCGTCTTATTTAAATGCTCTGGAAGGAAAAGGCGTACATGTGGTCACGGTCAATGACTATCTGGCAAAGCGTGACGCGGAATGGATGGGACAGATTCACGAATTCCTGGGACTCACCGTGGGTGTGGTTCTGAACAGTATGACTTCCGAGGAGCGCCAGAAGGCATATCAGTGCGACATTACTTATGTGACCAATAATGAACTGGGATTTGACTATCTGCGCGATAATATGGTTATCTACAAGGAACAGCTGGTTCTGCGGGGAATGCATTTCTGTATCATTGACGAGGTAGACTCGGTATTGATCGATGAAGCCAGGACACCGCTTATCATTTCCGGCCAGAGCGGTAAGTCCACCGCCCTTTATGAGATGTGCGATCTGCTGGCGCGCCGGATGCACCGGGGCGAGGATGTGCAGGAGCTTACCAAGATGGATGCCATCATGGGAGTGGTGCAGGAGGAGACGGGAGACTTTATCGTCAATGAGAAGGACAAGGTCATCAACCTGACTGAGGCAGGCGTGAAGAAGGTGGAGGATTTCTTCCATATCCAGAACTTTGCGGATGCCGAGAATCTGGAGATACAGCATAATATCATCCTGGCGCTCCGTGCCCATAATCTGATGTTCCGTGACCAGGATTATGTGGTGAAGGATGACCAGGTGATGATTGTAGACAGTTTTACAGGACGTATCATGCCCGGACGTCGTTATTCCGACGGTCTCCATCAGGCGATTGAGGCGAAGGAGCACGTAAAGGTAAAGAGAGAGAGCAAGACTCTGGCTACCATTACTTTCCAGAATTTCTTTAATTTATTTGAGAAAAAATGCGGCATGACCGGTACTGCCCTCACGGAGGAAAAGGAGTTTCGGGAGATTTACGGCATGGACGTGGTGGAGATTCCTACGAATGTGCCTGTACAGCGTATTGACCATCAGGATGCGGTATATAAGACCAGGAAAGAGAAGCTGGAAGCTATCATAGCGGCGGTGGAAGAGGCTCATGCAAAGGGACAGCCGGTACTGGTAGGTACTATCACCATCGAAGCCAGTGAGGAACTGAGCAGGCTGCTGACCAGGCAGGGGATCAGGCATAAAGTACTGAACGCCAAATTCCATGAGATGGAGGCGGAGATTGTGGCTGATGCCGGTATTCACGGCGCGGTTACCATCGCCACCAACATGGCGGGCCGCGGTACGGATATCAAGCTGGACGAGGAATCCAGGGCGGCAGGAGGCCTGAAGATCATCGGCACGGAGCGCCATGAGTCCAGGCGTATCGACAATCAGCTCCGTGGACGTTCCGGACGTCAGGGAGATCCCGGCGAATCCAAGTTCTACATTTCGCTGGAGGATGATTTGATGAGACTGTTCGGTTCCGAGCGTCTGATCAAGATGTTCAATGCCATGGGCGTTCCGGAAGGGCAGGAAATCGAGCACAAGATGCTCACCAATGCCATAGAATCCGCTCAGAAGAAGATAGAGAACAATAACTTCGGCATCCGTAAAAACGTGCTGGAGTACGACCGGGTCATGAGCGAGCAGCGTGAGATCATCTATGAAGAGCGTCTCAGAGTCTTGAACGGCGAGAGCATGA
Organism: uncultured Acetatifactor sp.; assembly: GCA_910585805.1. Taxonomy (GTDB): domain Bacteria; phylum Bacillota; class Clostridia; order Lachnospirales; family Lachnospiraceae; genus Acetatifactor. Next base: position 3,971 of record CAJUFB010000105.1, on the reverse strand, counting down.
GAGACTTTATCTACAAGATGATCACTGATATTACGGAGAATTGTGTGGATATCAGCATCAACGATGACGCCGAGGTGGACGAGTGGAATTTCAACGAGCTGAATACCCTGCTGCTTCCTACGGTTCCCTTACAGCCGGTTACGCCTGAGCGGGTGGCGAAACCGAAGAAGAACAGCCTGAAACAGCAGCTGAAGGAAGAGGCTGTGAAGCTTTACGAGAATAAGGAAGCGGAATTCCCCAATGCGGAGACCATCCGTGAGATAGAGCGCGTTATCCTGCTGAAGGTCATTGACAGAAAGTGGAATGATCACATCGACGATATGGAGCAGCTCCGTCAGGGCATCGGCCTTCAGGCTTACGGCCAGCGTGACCCCCTGGTGGAGTACAAGATGAGCGGCTATGCCATGTTTGACGAGATGACCCAGAATATCAAGGAAGAGACCGTCCGTCTGCTGTTCCGCATCAGGGTGGAGCAGAAGGTAGAGCGTGAGCAGGTGGCCAAGGTGACGGGAACCAACAAGGATGATTCCGTGGCGAAAGCACCCGCCAAGAGAAGTAATGATAAAGTATACCCCAATGATCCCTGTCCCTGCGGAAGCGGTAAGAAATATAAGCAGTGCTGCGGAAGGAAAGCCTGAAGCTAAAGGTTGTTATCGAAGAGAAAGAATTCACACGAGAAAGGTGAGGAGAGACTCTACGGCAGGCACATTTGAATAATCCAGGGGATTGCCCGAAGGGACGACTGGAAATGAGAATGGACGTAAAACTCGTTGCGATAAGACAATCGGGGCAATTCGGCGGGAACAAAAGAATAAATTGGTAACTGGTCGTTCTATACTCACGAGCGATGAAATTTGCCACAATGTCCCCGGCATCTTTTGCTCGTGAGCCGGGATGCACGGCAAGTTTCTATGATCGCCAGTATAAATTGTAATAAAGAGAAAGAAGGTGACGTTAATTGGTAGAATTAGATCAGATGAAGACAGAAATTCTGTCATATGAAACTCCATTAGCGGAAGTGAGGGATTCACTTTAACCCGGCTGATAAGGCAAAACGGATTGAAGAGTTGGAGCGGGAGATGGAAGCCCCCGGATTCTGGGATGAACCGGAGCGCTCCAATGAGAAAATGAAGGAATTGAAGTCGCTAAAGAGCGTTGTGGAGGGCTGTGACAAGCTTTCAGGCCAGTATGAGGATATCCTGACTTTGATTGAGATGGGATACGAGGAGGACGATGCCTCACTGATTCCGGATATACGGGCGGAACTGGACGAATTTATCAGTGAGTTTGAGTCTTTGCGCCTCAGCACCCTCCTGTCCGGCGAATATGACAAGAATGACGCCATACTGAAGCTGAATGCCGGGGCAGGCGGCACGGAGAGCTGTGACTGGTGCAGCATGCTGTACCGGATGTACACCAGATGGGCGGAGCGTAAAGGCTTCACAGTGGAAGTACTGGATTTCCTGGACGGAGAGGAGGCGGGCATTAAGTCGGTGACTTTCCAGGTCAACGGAACCAATGCCTACGGTTATCTGAAATCCGAGAAAGGAGTCCACAGACTGGTGCGGATTTCTCCTTTTAATGCCCAGGGCAAGAGGCAGACTTCCTTTGTGTCCCTGGACGTAATGCCGGATATTGAGGAAGATCTGGATGTGGAAATCGATGAGAAGGATCTGCGCATCGACACCTATCGAAGCAGCGGCGCAGGCGGTCAGCACATCAATAAGACTTCATCCGCCATCCGTATCACTCATATTCCTACCGGAACCGTGGTGCAGTGTCAGAATGAGCGCAGCCAGTTTCAGAATAAGGATAAGGCCATGCAGATGCTGAAGGCAAAGCTGTATCTGCTGAAGCAGGAGGCAAATGTGGAGAAGCTTTCCGACATTCGTGGGGAAGTGAAGGAAATCGGCTGGGGTAACCAGATCCGGTCTTATGTGCTGCAGCCCTATAAGCTGGTGAAGGATCTGCGGACTGATGTGGAAACCGGAAATGCGGATGCTGTTCTGGATGGAGCGCTGGACCCCTTTATCAATGGGTATCTGAAGTGGATGAGTCTGTCACAGAATCATGCGGAAGAATGAAACGTCTTAGCGTATTGCGCGGAGAAAGATTCAGCGCAGCGGTGTCAGGTGCAGCAGGGTTCCTGCGTTCCGCCTGATTGAAAAAGCAGATAACCGGACTGTAGTCATTCCAGCGGGCAGCTGTCTCCTGTAAAGGGAGCTGCCCGCTGTCGGGTGACTTGTGTCAGTCATGCTCCCACGGGAAGGGATGGACGAAGGGGCAGTGCCAAAGTTTTTACCCGCGCGGCCGGACCGGAAGCCAGAATAGAAGTTTTCCGAAGATAAAAATCAGCCATAAAAATCGCCAGAATAAAAATGCTATAAAAATCGCATAAAAATGTTGCAAAATTTAAAAAAAGTAGTTGAAAAAATTTTTAAAACCCTGTATAATATACTTCAGTTGCATCGGGGCATGTTTGTTGATATTTCGGCAGTGTGTTGGTGCAGATAACGCTTCTGTGGCTCAGTTGGTAGAGCGATTGATTCGTAATCAATAGATCACGGGTTCGAGTCCCGTCAGAAGCTTTCACAGAAAAAGCCGTAAATCCGAAGATTTTCCAGTAAAATCAAGGGTTTGCGGCTTTTTTAGCATTTGTTTTTACAACTTCGGGATTCTCTATAAAACTATAAATTTTGTCCAAATTTGTCCCGGAATTTGTCCCAGCTTTTCTAAGAGAACAGTGCATTTCCAAGTTTCCCTGCTGCTTCCCTTTGAGCCTTCTTGTTTTTGTCTTCCATAGCGTGACGGTATACACCTTTCATGACGTAATCCGTTTCCCATCCACCAAATCGCATGATATCTTCTTCAGGCACGTTCATGGCGCTCATTTTGGATGCGAAGTAATGCCGGAGCTTGTGGATGGAGAAGTGAGGCAATCCAAGTTTCTTTTGGGCTGCCAGGAGAAAGTCTGTTATCTTGCCCGGAGCTCCCTTGTATATGTATCCCTGTTCCCGGATTTTATCCGCAATTTCTATCGGAATGACGATTTCCCTGGTGCTGGCAGTAGTCTTTGTGGTTTTTACAACCCATTCTTTATTTTCATTCAGGACAAGCGCTTTTGAAACACTGATTACATCTTCGTCCAGATCATCGAGCGTAAGCGCACAGATTTCCGACCTGCGGAGACCGTAACATGCCAGGATGATGGGAATCTCATATGCTGTTCCTTTTGCGTACGCAAGTATCTTTTTCATGTCTTCGTCAGACGGTATATACGGCTCATTCTTGATTTTTTGGGGCAGTGTGGTAGTTAGTTTGAGGTCAGGGTAAAACGCGCCTAAAACGGCCGACAGGAAGCCATGGTGGTTGCGTACAGTCTTCGGGCTGCATTTCTCAGCCATACGGTTGATTTCCATCTGTACATCCAGAGCCGTGATGTCATAGACATTTTTTGCCAGGAAAGTGTCAGGTATCTGTTTCATGATGGTTGCGTAGCCCCTGATCGTACTGGGGGACAGAATGTTTTTCTTGGATGCTATATACTTTTCTGCGGCAGCCCTGAAGGTCATGCTTTCGTGCTTTGTCTGGACTTTGTTCAGTTCGGCTGCCATGGCCTGCATAGCTTCTTTCTGGGTGGGCTTGTGGTCAAAGGATACAGTATACATCTGGCCGTTGTACATCTTCCTTACCCGGTAACTTCCGGATGCTCTTTTTTCAATCTTCATGGTATCATCCTCCTTAAAAAAGTGTATAAAAATAACAGCCAGCGAAAATTTCGCTTGCAGGCTGTTCCCGGAGATGATACAATATTTTTGCAAATGTGGTATCCCTCCGGGGTATATCTAAAGCCGTTCGGTGCGCCAACACCGGGCGGTTTTTCAAAATTGTGGTTGTAAAAAGTGCTTCCATGGTATATAACCTGAGTTTTGCAAGGGATTGAGTAAAAAATGCCCTGAACACCGCATAAA
>CAJUFB010000104.1 GCA_910585805.1 uncultured Acetatifactor sp. | reverse complement strand
ATTTTCCCGTAAAATGGGAGGTTTTTTTGCGAAAAATTTTTAATCGTCAAAGCTGGAAAGTCCTGCATCTTGCCTTGCGGAAACCGCGCAGTCCGAATAAGCTCTCTTGCTTATTCGGCAAGACAGCTGTGCGCCAAACCGCATGCCCTTGCGGTTTGTGTGCATCCACAATAAACCCCCAGACTTTCATGCAAGGTGGAGCAGCCCGTTGCATGGGGGTTTACTGTGAAAGTCCTGCATCTTGCCTTGCGGAAACCGCGCAGTCCCAATAAGTTTCCCTGCTTATTCGGCAGGACAGCTGTGTCTAAATATCAAACTTAAAATACCGTTTTGCATTATAGTAAGAAATATCCCGAATAATCTCGGAAAGGGTATCCATATCTGCCGGGAATCCGCCGCCTTCTACCCAGGTGCCGATGAGATTGCACAGGATTCTGCGGAAGTATTCATGTCTGGCGTAAGACAGGAAACTCCTGGAGTCTGTCAGCATGCCCACGAAACCGGACAGATTACCCAGGTTTGCCAGGGAGATCAGCTGTTCGGTCATGCCGATCTTGTGATCATTGAACCACCATGCGCTGCCCTGCTGTATCTTTGCCACGGCGGAGGAATCCTGGAAGCAGCCAAGGATGGCGCCGATGGACTGGTTGTCATTGGGATTCAGGCTGTACAGGATGGTTCTGGGCAGTTCGTCGGTTCTGCACAGGGCGTCCAGGAAATCAGCCATCTGAGCGGAGGGGGCATCATTGTTGATGCAGTCATACCCGGTATCCGGTCCCAGTATTTCGAACATTCTGGTATTATTATCCCGCTTGCAGCCGAAATGGAGCTGCATGGCCCAGTCCAGTCTGTGATATTCTCTGCCGGCGAAGAGCATGAAGGCAGTCTTGAATTTCAGCTGTTCTTCCCTGGTGGGAATCATTCTGTTCAGCCGTTTCAGGAAGATTGCTTCGATTTCGTCATCGCTGGCAGGATAGTACATTACATACTCCAGCGCGTGGTCGGAGACTTTGCAGCCCATGGAAGCAAAGTATTCCATCCGCTGTCTCAAAGCTTCCTTCAGGCCGGCGAAGCTGTTGATCTCGCCCATGCCGGTAACTTCGCAGAGCCGGTCCAGATAGTTCAGGTAATCGGGTTTCTCGATATTCATGGCCTTGTCAGGTCTCCAGGCAGGCAGCACCTTTACGTCAAAGGCAGCGTCTTCCGCGATTTTTTTATGCCATTCCAGGGAATCGACGGGGTCATCTGTGGTGCAGATCAGGGTTACATTGCTCTGTCTGATCAGGCTGCGGACGCTCATGGAAGGCTGGGAGAGCTTTTCGTTGCACAGATTCCAGACTTCATCGGCGGTCTTCTGATTCAGCACGCCATGGTAGCCGAAATACCGCTGCAGCTCCAGATGGCTCCAGTGGAAGAGGGGATTGCCGATGGCCTTGCCCAGGCACTCTGCCCATTTGCAGAACTTTTCGTAGTCGGAGGCATCGCCGGTGATATATTTTTCCTCCACGCCGAAGGAACGCATCAGCCGCCACTTATAGTGGTCGCCGCCAAGCCATACCTGGGTGATATTGTCAAAATGACGGTCTTCCGCGATTTCCCTGGGATTGATGTGGCAGTGGTAATCCAAGACGGGTGTGTTTTCCGCATAATCATGGAACAGCTTCCTGGCTGTCTCAGACTCCAGCAGAAAATCCTTGTCCATAAATTCTTTCATGTTCTTTTTCCTCCATATTTTTAATTGAATGAAACAGGTTCATTGTTGTCGGGTTTATACTTGACGCGTTGTCCCCCGCCGGATGATCTCGCCGGAAAAAACGGTCTTTTTGGGCATTTCCCTGCCTTCCAGCAGCCCCAGCAGGGTAGAGACCAGATGCTGGCAGAGGGTCTCCAGCTTATTGTCGATACTGGTCAGCTCCGGCTCGCAGCAGAGTGTCAGTACGGAATTATTGTATCCGGTCACAGAGAAATCTTCCGGGATGCGGTAATTCATTTCCCTGGCATATTTCAGGGCAGCCAGGGCCAGTGTATCGTCCGAGGCTATGACGCCGTGGAAAACAAGTCCTTTCCGGTGCAGGCTTTTCAGACAATCCACCATGGCGTGGACATCTTCGTGGGAGCCGCGGTAAAACTGAACCATGGCATCGGCGCCGGAAACGGACCGCTCCTTCATGGCGTCCAGAAAACCTGCCAGCTTGCGCTTGCCGCTGTAGGAATTGGAATTGTAAAAGTACAGAATGTCTCTTATGCCGCTTTGGAATACCTGAGCTGTGGCCTCGTACATGGACGAAAGGTCATCGGAGAGCACACTGTAGACATTGGGGATATCCAGGTCGGCATTCAGCAGCATCACAGGGATCTGCGCGGCTGCATCCGCAATGTATTGATTCTCGCATTCTTTATCGTGTACAAAATTGGAGCCTGCCAGAATAATGCCGTCCACCTTCTTGGTGATCAGCAGGTTCATGGAAGCGGCTTTTGCCTCCGGCTCATAGCCTGTGCAGCACAGGAGACTGTCGTAACCATTGGCACGCAGCTTCTGCTCGATATAATAGACGGCTTTTGCCAGATAGGGGTCGGAACTGTCCGCGCACATGATGCCCATGGTCCGCATGGTATTCAGTCCCAGTCCCCTGGCAAATGCGTTGGGCGTATAGCCATAGCGGTCCATAATACCCAGAACCTTTTCTCTGGTTTTGTCACTGACATTCCGGCTGCCGTTCAGTACGCGGGAAACCGTGGCAATGGAGACACCAGCTTTTTCGGAGATATCGTATATTGTCATTCGCTTTCCTCATTTTCAGACAGTCTGACCGTCGCAGTGATTCCAATGTAAGTAGTTTCAAAAATACCCTATCTGCATTATAGCAAATGCAATTATTTTTGCAAGATATTTTTTTGACAGATCATGTTTTCTTATTGACAAAAAATTTTTTGGCTGTAAAATAGAAAATGTAAGCGCTTACATTGCAGATGCATCCAAGAGAACCGGGGGGCTTTGGGAAGCGGCAGCGCCGATGCCGGCAGCGGCGGGAAGGTAAGGCAGGGAAGTGCCCGGTTCCCGAGGACAGCGCGGCGGGAAAATCATCGGATCGCCATGAGATACCGCATCGGAGATCCGCGGGAAAGTCAGCAGGTTGTGTCCACGGAGGGTGGACGGAAGGGAGAGACATGGACAGTTTAAACAGGGCAATGACGAACAAAAAGGCAAGACCTGTCAGGGTGGTACAGTTTGGAGAAGGCAATTTCCTTCGGGCTTTTGTGGATTACATGATCGATATCGCCAATGAGCAGGGGAAGTTTGACGGGGATATCGTGCTGATCAAGCCTATCAGCTTCGGGAGCCTGGACAATTTTCACAGACAGGAATGCCAGTATACCGTATCCCTGCGGGGCATTGTGGACGGCGAGGCGAAGATCTTAAACCGCCGGATCACCAGTGTGGCGGATGCTGTGGATGCATACGGCGAATATGACAAATACATGGAGCTGGCCGAGATTGACACGCTGCGCTTTGTGGTTTCCAACACCACGGAGGCGGGGATCGTATTTGATGCAGAAGACAGGTTTGAACTGAATCCCCCCAGAACATTCCCCGGCAAGCTGACGAAGTTTTTATATCACAGATTTGAAGTAATGAAAGGAGATCCGCAGAAGGGGCTTGTGATGCTCCCGGTAGAATTGATTGACGATAACGGCATCATGCTGAAAAAATGTGTGATGCAGTTTATTGAGCTCTGGAACCTGGGGGATGCCTTCAGAGCCTGGGTGGAGGAGAGCTGTATCTTTACTTCCACACTGGTGGACCGCATTGTCACAGGATATCCCGGGGACACGGAGGCAGAAGAATGGGAAGCGCTGGGATATGAAGACAGGATCATGGTCACAGGGGAACCTTTCGCGCTGTGGGTCATTGAGAGTCCCAGGGACATCAGCGCCGAGCTGCCGCTGCATCAGGCCGGGCTTCCCGTTATCTTTACGGACAACCAGAAGCCTTACAAGCAGAGAAAGGTGCGCATACTGAACGGCGCTCACACTTCTTTCGTGTTGGCTTCCTACCTGTGCGGCAATGACACTGTGAAGCAGTCCATGGAAGATAAAGACATCCGGAATTTTATGGAGAGGACGATCTTTGACGAGGTGATCCCCACCCTGACGCTTCCGGAGGAGGAATTGAAAGGATTTGCGGAAGCGGTGATCACGCGGTTCAACAATCCTTATGTGAAACATGCCCTGCTTTCCATTTCCCTCAATTCCGTCTCCAAATGGAGGGCGAGGTGCATGCCCAGCCTGCTTGGATATGTGGAGAAGTTTGGGAAGCTGCCGGCGCATCTGACTTTTTCGCTGGCGGCGCTGATGGCGTTTTACGACGGCGAAAAGATCCGGGATAAGGCGCTCACAGGCCGCAGAGGGGAAGAAGAATACCGCATCATGGATGATATGGAAGTTCTGGAATTTTTCCGGGATAACTGCCGGAAGGACAGCCGGACTTTCGTCACTGCCTTCCTTGGAAACGAACATTTCTTTGGTCAGGATCTGAACCGGACAGCGGGTCTCACCGAAGGGGTGGCGGCGTATCTGGAGGACATAAGGACGAATGGTATGAGGGCGGCATTATGCAGGATTTCATAATGATCAATGACAATGACAATGTAGTGGTGGCGCTGCGGACGATACGGGCGGGAGAGAAGCTGTATGTTCCGGTGACGAAAACCGCTGATGTGTCCGGTGAGAGCTGTGGCGCGGGCGGGATCCCGGTGAGGGAAAGCGGTTTCTGTGTGGATGATAGGTGCGGAGACCCGTCCCGGGAGAGCGGCCCGAAGGAGGTCGGAGATCCATCCCGGGAGAGCGGCCCGAAGGAGGTCGGAGATCCGTTCCGTGAGAACGGAACGGAAGAGAGAGAAGATCCTTGGCGTGGCGAAATGCGGGAAGTGGTGGCGTTGGAAGAGATCCCCGCCGGGCACAAGATGGCAATCGGCTTTATTCCTCAGGGCGGCGAAGTGATCAAGTACGGATACCGTATCGGAAATGCGAAAGAGACAGTGAAACCGGGTGCCTGGATCCATACCCATAATCTGAAGACTGCCCTGGGCGATCTGCTGGAGTATACTTATGAGCCTGTCTTTCCGGAGCGTGGACGATGGGACGGCGGAGCGGAGGGAAAGGCTCTCAGCCGCGAAGCAAGCGGATCGAAAGCGGAAAAAATTTCCCGTTCCGGCGGGGAGGCGGCAACATTTATGGGATTCCGGCGCTCTGACGGGCAGGTGGGTGTCCGCAACGAGATCTGGATCATCCCTACCGTGGGCTGTGTGAACAATGTGGCCGCAGCCATAGCGAAACAGGCTAACAGCAGGCTTGCTTTACAGGCGGATACGGCTTCTGTGGGAGGCGTGGAAGAAGTGATCGCGTTTCCCCACCCCTACGGCTGTTCCCAGATGGGAGAGGACCAGGAGCATACAAGGCAGATTCTGGCAGACCTGGTGAGGCATCCCAATGCCGGCGGTGTACTGGTTCTGGGGCTGGGGTGCGAGAACAGCAATATCGAAGTGCTGAAGCCCTATATCGGCGACTATGATGAAGACAGAGTGAAGTTTCTGGTGTCCCAGGACTGTGAGGATGAAGTGGCGGAGGCGCTGGAGCTCATTGACGGGCTTATCCGTTATGCGTCAGCATTCAAACGGGAACCCGTCAGCGCGGACAGACTGGTGATCGGCATGAAATGCGGGGGCAGCGACGGGCTCTCCGGCATCACGGCGAATCCGCTGGTGGGGCGCTTTTCCGACAGGCTGATCCGGGAAGGCGGAACCACTATCCTCACCGAGGTGCCGGAGATGTTCGGCGCAGAGACGATACTCATGAACCGCTGTGCCAACGAGGCGCTTTTTCATCAGACAGTGGCGCTGATCAATGACTTTAAGACATATTTTAAGAGCCATAACCAGACGATCTATGAGAATCCGTCCCCCGGCAATAAGAAAGGCGGAATCTCCACACTTGAGGACAAATCTCTGGGCTGTACCCAGAAATCGGGTTCAGCTCCGGTGACGGGCGTGCTGCAGTATGGAGAGCGGGTTCAGGTCAGCGGCTTAAATCTGCTCAGCGCTCCGGGCAACGACCTGGTGGCGGCTACGGCTCTGGCGGCGGCAGGGGCGCAGATTGTGCTCTTTACCACAGGAAGAGGCACACCGTTTGCATCCCCTGTGCCCACGGTGAAGATTTCCACAAATTCTGCTCTGGCAGGCAAAAAGGCAAACTGGATTGACTATAATGCCGGCGTGCTGGTGGAAGACAGGGGAATGGAAGAGGAGACGGAGCGGCTGTTTGGCTATGTGCTGGAGGTTGCATCCGGAAGGAAGGTCTGCAGCGAAGAAGCAGGGTATCATGATATGGCGATTTTTAAGCAGGGCGTGACCTTGTAAGAGGGAGGTGTGTCTGCAGCGGTTCTCCGCAGTCTGCCGGGCATGGCAGTGGGAGAGTCAATCGTTACTGTTTACAGTCCCCTAAAGTATAAGCATTAAGTTACAACGGCAAGCCCCAAACCCAGTGTTTATCTATGGTTTGGGGCTTTTGATATCCTGTAAAACGGGAAAAAGGCTGCAGGAGCATGCGGTTTGGCGTACAGCTGCCTTGCTGAAGAAGCAAGGCAGCTTATTCGGATTGCGCGGTTTCCGCAGGCAGGATTCAAGACTTTCACAGTAAGAAATTTTCTTCCGGAATTCTCGGTCATAAAAGCATGAGACTTATCTGGAAACGAATAACCGGCGATACCGGTCTATTTGTGTTACATAAATTCATTATGACAGTGAATAGTAACACATTCATTGCAATTTTGGGGAAATAGCCTGATAAGTATTGTCAATGGGAAGCGGGCAGGGTATAATGTTAACTTACAAGGGTTCGAAGTCAATTCCTCACTTAATATACGCCGGAGTGCAGATTCCCCTGATTCCGCAGACGGGGATTCCTGTCAGGCGACACTGAAGACAGCGGATAATATGCCGTATGAAGCGAAGGCCTCCGGGAGGAACAGAGTGGCCTGGATGGATGAGGACGGAAAGCAGTTGTTTGAGAAGTAATTTACATCTGTCAGGAAGGCTTCTTATTTATACTGCACACCGGTTGAATTTGCAGTACAACCCGACTGCAGACCGCCAGCCAGGTATTTTCCCGGAGGCATCACTGTAAATCCTGGCGGTCTGCAGTATACATAAGAGACAGGGAGATTCGGAATGCGGATTGTAATCGTAGAGGATAATGTACGGTTTGCCGAACAGGTGATTCATACATTGAACAGATTCTTCACACAGAAAGAGGAAGAGGTGCAGATCTTTCAAATGGAAGGGACAAAGCTTCTGGAAAAGCTGGATGAGGGTCTGTTTTGTGATGTATGTCTGCTGGATGTGGAGATGCCGGGAATGGACGGGATTACATTGGGGAAAGGAATACGCAAACGTAGCGATACGGTTCGGATTGTGTATCTTACGGCGCATGAGTCGTATGCATTTCCGAGTTACAGCGTAAGAGCGGACGGATACATATTAAAGGCGGACTACCGGAAGCAATTGCCAGAATTTTTGACGCGCATTTTGGAGGAGGAGCGGGAGAGACAGACGGAGTATTTTATAAGCATGACGAAAAACGAGGGATATAAGATAAGGCTGTCCGATATTTTATATCTGGAAAAAGACAAAAAACATGTGTGTTTTCACTGTAAGGGAGGAAAGACATACCGTGGGAGGGAGACGCTGGAAAATATTATGCAGCAACTTCCAGAAGACAGGTTTGTTGCGATTGATAAGGGGGTCGTCGTTAATCTGGGACATGTGACGGAATGTAGAGAAAAGACCCTTACCATGCGGGATGGAACAAAACAGCATGTCAGCAGACGGGCATGGCCAGATGTAATAGCAAAATTAGGGAGGTTATTGGGTATAGAGCAATGAAAGGGTTCTATTATATATGTGATTTCCTGAATACAGCTGTGCAGATATGGTTTGTGCTGCAACTGGCGAATGGGCTGTTTGACGCGAAAGTGACGGGGAAGCGGCTATATATAGGGCAGGCGGCGGTGATTGGGATGGTTGCTTTCTTTAAGTGTACAAATGATGTGTTATATAAGGTATTGTTTTCAAATGGTATGCTTGTCCTTATGGCATTGTTGGTAGCTATCGGAGGGAAGCTGCTTTATGAGTCACGTTACATTGATGCTTTTTGTTATAATATATGGGGATTTACCCTGCTGGCGCTGATTGATTTCTTTGTACAGACTGCTGTATATCAGGTATTGAAGGAACAAGGGAGACAAACGGACATTCTTTTGTCCTCAAGTACAGAGAGAGGCTGTTACCTGCTGGTGTTTGCGGTGTTGCTTATTCCTGTGGGAATCAAAGCAGGAAGCTGGTTGGCACGATGGAGAGGGACAGTATTTCAATATCGAAGGCAGGGGGGTTTGCTGTTGATCCCCATGTTCATTTGTATGGTATACTTTCAAAACATATATCTGTTTTATGATTCAGAGCAGCTGCTTGGCAGTTGGAGATTGTTTGTTCAGGGAGGCGCACTTTTCTGTATACTATTTTGGATATATAGAGTAAAAAACAGGACAGATGAAGAAAACAGGATACTGCAAATGAAGGTAGAAATGTTGGAAAGCAATTATCTGGCTCTCCGGCAGGTATATGACGAGAAGGAGCGCCTGCTCCATGATATGAAGAACCATATGTATACTTTCAGAGATATACTCAGCAGGGGCGGGATGGCTGAAGCCCTGGAGTATATTGAGGAGATTCTGGGAGAACTGGGAAAAAGCGGAAGTATGATTCAGACACATCATACAATGTTGGATCTGATTTTAAACAGGAAATTACAGGAAGCGCAGGTGGCAGGGATTCCTGTGCGCTGTGAATACGATGATATGAGCGGATTGGAGTTAACTACTATGGAACTATGTGCTCTGTTTGCCAATCTGCTGGATAATGCAATTGAGGCCAATGAGAGGTGTCCGGAAGAGGTAGAACGCAGGCTGGACGTGGAATGCAGGAGACGGGAAAGGATGTTGATTGTAACCGTTCAGAATCGGATGACGGCGAAAGCCGCAGGAAAGGGTATTACAATCCTGGAGAGGACAGAAAAGGGCAAACCGGGACATGGTTATGGGATGAAGAGCATCCGAAAGGTAGTGAATAGCTATGGCGGAAGTATTGAAGCGGATATCAGGGGAGATTTATTTCAAATCAAAGTATTGCTGAGCGGATTTGGGGAGTTCGGGCAAACAGATACCGATTAAGGCCAAAAACAGACCGATTAAGGTCAGAGGAATGCAAAAGGGAAACAGATGAAGTAAAATAATACATTATACCCACAAACGAAATTAATTGCCGTCTGCACAGTATAACGAGTGAACGCATCGGCAATCCAGAGCTGAGAGCGGCAATTAAATGCGTTCACGAGTATAATAAAAAATCAGAGGAGGAAATACATATGAGCAAAAATGAATTGAGAGAAGTAAGAAAGGGAATGCGCTCCGCAGCCGGAAATGCGGAAGTAGAACTGGCAGAACTGGAAAGAGTGCAAAAAGCCGGGAAGAAACCGGACAGTGATTTAGGTACAATAACAGTCGGATGTAGTACTTTATTTTCAATTATTTGCTGTTAATTTTTTTCATTTAGAGACTGCTGTTACGTTAGAAATGGGAAATTGCGTGGAGGGGAACTATCGTTTTCCCTCCTTTTTGCCATACCGGAATAAAGATGCCTGAAACAGGCAGGGAGAAGCGCATGGGCATAAATCCAGAGATAGAAGGGTGGAGGAGACTCCCTGCCATTCCAGGGAGGAGCTGAGGCGCTATTATAGGAGGAACGGGATCCTTCTGGGGATTTGCTATCTCCTGGGCTCGAGGGATTTGCATTACGAGAATGTGATTGCCCATGGAGAGTATCCGGTGATCATCGATCTGGAGATGGGAGTCGGGGTCCAGGAAGGGGCAGGATCTAAGGGAACCGGTACCGGTGTGGAGCGTGCTTATCGGGAATCTGTTCTGAGGACCGGTATTCTGCCTACCTATGTCTGGGATGGGTTGGGAAACGGCATTCATGTGGGGGCTGTGAACGCCGCAGGCGGCCAGACAGCGCCGTTCCTGGTTCCGGTAATCGTAGATCAGGGAACGGTCCGGATGCATGTGGAATACCGGCATCCGGTCACGAAACAGGGGAAGAACCTGGCTACGCTAGATGGAATCTTTATTCAGCCATGGGAATTTCTGGAGGATATGGAGTCCGGATTTGAGGAGATTTTCTCATTTCTGTGGGAAAAGCAAATGCCGGTGCTTCGGCAGTTGGAATTGTTTCAGGGGGTGAGGATCCGATATCTGATACGGCAGACACAGGAGTATGCCATGCTGCTTACGGCAATGTACCATCCTGATTATATGACAAAAGAGGAGAAGAGAGAACACCTGTTAACGGGAAGGCTGGCATGGGAGGGTAAAGAAGAGAGCAGGGAAAAGTGGATCGCCGGACAGGAAGCGGCGGCGCTGAAGAACGGCGATATTCCGTATTTTTGGTATCTGTCGGAGGAGCCGGATTTGCAGGCCGGAAAGGGAGAAAGGCTGGAGGGTTATTTTCGGGAGACGGCTTTGAACAGTATCAGAGACCGGCTGTCCAGGATGGGCAGGAAAGAGCTGGAACGGCAGAAGAAATGGATCAGGACAGCGCTTTTGATGGGAGAGAGAAGCAGAACGGTTTTTTCTCCGGAAGCGGGTATGGCGGTTCCGTTGCCGAAGGGAGGAGCCGGGAGGAACAAAATGCCCGGGCTGTGGGCGGCAGAGAGAATCGGAGACTTTCTTCTGGAGCAGGCTGTCCGGTCTGACGACGGTTGCGACGTGGGGTGGATCAGCATTCTGATGGCGGGATACTGGGAGCAGGCCTATCTGATCAGGTCCATGGGATTGTATCTGTACGACGGCCTGGCCGGGGCGGCTGTGTTTCTGCAGCGGTTGGGTATCCGTACCGGAAAGCTGCGTTACCGGGAAATGGCGGAGGGGCTGATTGGAAAATTGTATGCCCATACCCTTGCATACAGAGACGGGAAACAGGATGCGGACATGCTGACAGGGGTTTTCTCAGGAGAAGCATCCATTGCTTTCACTTATATGCTTTTCTACGAGGCGGACAGGAAGCCGGAATATCTGGATTATCTGTATCGGCAGTGCCGGGCGGTTGCGGCAGGTTTGTCCGGAGACAGAGAATATGATGTGCTGGGAGGGAATGCGGGGGCGACATTGGTTTTGCTGGAGGCTTATAAGCTGACCGGAAACCGCCGGTATATTCATTGGGCCAGGGAGGCCGGGGACTGCCTGTTGAATGCGGCGGAGAGATTTCCATGGGGGCTGGGATGGCGGAATCCGGTTCTGCAAATTCCGCTTACCGGTTTTGCC
Source organism: uncultured Acetatifactor sp. (assembly GCA_910585805.1). Taxonomy (GTDB): domain Bacteria; phylum Bacillota; class Clostridia; order Lachnospirales; family Lachnospiraceae; genus Acetatifactor. The sequence goes on along the minus strand of CAJUFB010000104.1, from coordinate 1,250 downwards.
CATGGGGCCAGCGGGATGATGCTTGCTCTGGCGAAGCTGGGATATTATACAGGAGAGGTGAAATATCACCAGGCGGCATACCAGGCATACCTCTTCGAGGAACATTATTACGATGCGAAAGCCCGGGACTGGCAGGATCTTCGCGGATCAGGAAGCGCGGAGAATCATGGGAATCAGGCGTATAAGATGGCATGGTGCCATGGCTGGGGAGGCATTACAATGGCGAGACGGCTGGCGGAGAAGTATGCGGAAGGGGATCTGAAGGAGGCGCTGGGCCAGACGGCAGAGTTTATTCGGGAAAAGGAAGGGGCGATTGAGCTGGGGGAGACGTATTGCCTGTGTCATGGAAACTGCGGAAATGCAGCGATGTATTATGGAGTGCGGAATGAGAAGGGGCAGGAAATGCTGGAAAGGGTAGTGGCCGGATTGGAAAGGGCGGAAGACATTAGAAGCTGTCTTGGGATTCAGGAATGCGGCAGTTTCGGCCTGATGGGTGGGATTACGGGAATTGGATATGCCTGTCTGTGTGGGGCGGAGGAATGTGGGAGATTGTTGGGGGTTGAAATTTTGGATGGTATATTACGTGATTAAGTGATATCGCATACCGATTAAGGCCAAAAAGTGACCGATTAAGGCCACACGGTTGCGAAGAAGGGTATTAATCTGTATAATGTAGTCATCGGCCGACAGAAAATGATGATTAATCTGTAACGATTGTAATTAGGTATGCTGTTGCAGAATTCAGTTTTATGAAATCATTGATTTTAAGGTACTTTGCAGCTTATGGCATATCTAACTTGAATTCGTTATAGATTGATATTTTACGAAAAGAAATAAATGGCGGCACCTTTGGCGAGTTGTAACCATATATGGACAGCAAAAGTCGTATCAACAGTTGATGTTGTGATCGAAAGTAATCATCAATGTACGATATGCGGGGCAAGGATTGATCTATATAAGTTGGCTCCTGTATATGGATATCAATGTGTGCAATGTAATACTTGGAGGGGAGATACGAGTCAAGGAAATATGTTGGCATCATTTAGTACAAATGAGATGGAAAAACCTCTATTGCCTGGTAGTTCTATTATGCCGGAAAAACAGCAGAATGTTCTGTTTTTGTAACAATATATTCGGTTATTTAAGGTACAAGTATTATTCCAAAAGTATAAGATTTTTGGACTCTCTAACCATATTAGGAACTGTTCAAAAATAACTTGTGATTTTATCTAATAAATGCTATACTATTT
>CAJUFB010000103.1 GCA_910585805.1 uncultured Acetatifactor sp. | reverse complement strand
AATCTGCGACAATCAACCAGGGTAACTGCAAGTCATAGAAAATGGGGCGCAACATGAATGCATCCCAGTTTAAGCAGAAGCTGGTGTGGTCCCTGATCTACAGGAATGAATGCCTGGTTATCCAGACCAGGAAGGGGGACTTCCTGATTGCGGACTCTTATGACCATGATCGGTATGCGCTGTACCAGGATGTGTTCCGGAATGTGACGGTCTGTGCTGACGATGACAGCGGTGTATCCCGCCCGTATACATTCCAGAAAAGTTTCCGGATGGAGGATGTCCTGTTTTACCGGCTTTCCAACCGAAATATCACGGCCCTTTTAAGCCAGCTGGTATCAGAGTACGGGCAGCTGCTGGAATCAGCAGTGCAGAAATTTTATAAATCCGGCGGCGAGCGCGGGGTTATGGTGATTGACGCGAATGCCTCCACGGGGACTTATGGGATGAAGGCGGATGGCACGCCCAGGACCTTTAACGATGTCTACACAGAACTGATGAACAAACAGTTTGCAGCCTATTTCAAATCTCCCAATGCAGTATTGCCGTTGTTTAAAGGGTTTGACTACCAGACCAAAGGCGGGGAGGCATCTAAAAAATCCACGTCTGAGGTCAAGGATGTGACTGACCTGACGGATGAGATATATGACCGTGTCGCCAATGCACTGCAGATTCCGCCTGCTTTGCTTAAGGGGGATATTGCAGATGTTAAGGAATTGACAAAGAATCTGATCACATTTGGGATAAATCCGTTTGCCAAAGTGATAGAGACAGAGAACAACAGGAAATTGTATGGAAAGCAAGTCCTTGACGGCAATTATCAGATGATCGATACGTCTACGATCATGCATATGACGGCGGCTGAGCTGGCAGCAGCTTCCGACAAGATGATCAGCTGCGGCGGATGGAACATAGATGAGATCAGGAGGAAAGCGGGTGATGCACCGCTTAATACAGACTGGTCCAGGGAACATTTCCTGACAAAGAATTATTCCGGGATGGAAGCATTGAAAGATGGCAAAGGCGGTATGGATCCGCAGACAGGAGGCGAAGATACAGATGATTCTGGTAAAGGAGGAGAAGATGAAGGAAGCACAGCATAAGACCAGGTTCCGGTTTGAGCAGATGGCAGACAGTTCGGGACGTGTGCATAAGCTGTATGTCTATGATGAAGTCCGTGCGGAAGGCAAATTTAACTGGAACACATGGGACTATGAGGAGTCGGAGACGTCGGCAAAATATTTCAGGAACCAGCTGGATGCGATTCCGGACGGGGAAACCATTGAACTGCATGTGAACAGCGCCGGCGGGGAGGTTGGGGAAGGAGTTACGATCTATAACCTCCTGAGACAGAAGTCAAATGCCGGGAGCAGGCTGGTGGGGTATGTCGACGGAATGGCTTACAGCGTGGCCATGGATATTATTATGGCATGCGATGAGATCCATATGGGGCTGGGTACGTCCATGTTCCTGCACAACCCATGGGCGTATGCATGCGGCAATGCCGATCAGCTGCGTTCCATGGCTGACCAGCTGGACGCGCTGGCGGATGCGTCCCGGCAGTTATATCTTTCCAGGTCAAAGAATCTGACGGAAGAGGAACTCGGGCAGATGATGCAGAAGGAGACGATGCTTGCCCCGGATGTCTGCCTGAGTTACGGTTTCTGTGATTTTGTCGGCGAGGTTGGGGCCGATGGAAGCAATCCCCGGGAGGAAGGAAGCCAGGAGGGGACTTCTGCGAAAAGCGAAGGGGAAGATAAAAATGCCGACGGAGAGGGTACCGGTGATGGAGGGAAGGAGCCTAAAGAAGATGGCAATGCGGCAAGGCAGATCAGGGAGCTGCGGCAGCAGCTGTACAACCAGAAGCAGATGACAGAAATGCTCAGGGGACTGAAGAAGGCCTCCATGTGTGATACCATGCAGGCGGCGTTCAGGCGGCTGGCAAAGTAACTACTGGCAGACAGCCAGCATAAGAAATGACAGGAAAAGGAGAAAGAGTAATGGGTATGAAGAACAATGACCTGATTGATCAGGAAACGCAGAAATTTATGCAGAAGATGATGGATGCACTGCAGGCGAATGATGCCAGGCAGGCGGCGGAAGCCATGCAGGAGATGCAGAACGGAATCTGCCAGATCATTGAGCAGGAGTTTGAACAGTATAAGGGTGTCGGGGATATGGAGGTGCTGCAGGACAGGGGGCTTCGCAGGCTTACCTCAGAGGAGACAGCCTGGTACCAGAAATTTATCGGAGCGGTCAAGACCGGTGCAAAGCAGGAGATCACCAATCTGACAGCCGCCATGCCTGTCACTGTGATCGACAGGGTCATCACGGACATGCAGAAGCGGCACCCCCTGCTGTCGGCAGTCAATATCACGGATGCGGCAGGGGCACAGAAGCTTGTCATGAACGGTGTCCAGATGGCATCCAAGCTTGGCGGATGGGGCAAGGTCACCGGCGCGATCAGCACGGAGCTGAAAGGACAGATCAAGACAATCGACGTGACTGTGGCAAAATATACGGCTTACTTTATCATCCCGAAGGATTTCGTAAAGTTTAACTTTACATTTGCCCCCATGTGGGTGGATCAGTATATCCGTATTATCCTGTCTGAGTCGGTTGCGTTCGGCCTGGAAAAGACCATTATCTCCGGTGATGGTTCCGACCAGTTTATCGGGATGACAATGGATATCAGCACCACGAGCGACGGGAGGTATTCCCAGAAGGCAGCTGTGGCCATTACAAACTTTGACGAGGATTATTCCGCAGTTGTGGCCACAATGGCGAAGGACAGCAACGGGGATGACAGGACAGTGCCGGAGGTGCTCCTGGTGGTGAACCCGCAGGATTACATTAAGAAGATCCGCAGGATCCAGAATACGCTCATCTATGGGACAGGATCCGTTGACCTTATCAACAATACTTATCCTACCAGGGTTGTGCAGTCCTCCATGATCGGGGAAGGTAAGGCGGCTGCCGGGATCGCGGACAATTATTTTGCTGCGGTCAACGGGGGCGCTTCCGGGATCATTGAGTATGATGATTCCAACCAGTTCCTGGAGGATAACCGTGTTTACACCACCCGTGTATACGGAAATGGGCAGCCGGTAGACAATACCAGCTTTGTGTACCTGGATATCAGCGGGGTGGAGGCCCCGGCGCTTCCGGTGCTCATTAAGGGCGGCACGGTGACCACGAAGACAACCGCACAGGGAACCTGAGGAGGAAAGCAGATATGCCGGTAACGGATGAAATCTATCAGATGCTCATGGATAACCTGCATATCACATACACGCCTGACGAATCAACTGCTGCGAGGCTGCGGAATGAAGCCGCAGCGGGGATTGCATACATAAAAAAGTACTGTGATCCCGCTGCGGACTTCACTCCCGGGACAAAGTTCGGCCAGCTGCTCTGTGATTATGTCCTACGGGCGGAATCAGGGGCGTTGGAAACTTTTGCCCGGGATTTTGCCGGGGAGATCACGGCTGCGAGGATTGAGTCAGATGTGGCGGGATATGCGGAGGCGATGGGCTATGCTTAAAAGAAAAAACAGCGGCTACCAGACGTTTACGGACGGATGGGGGACAGCCTGGGAGACCGTTGACCGGCGGCTGGTATCGGTCCGGCAGCAGGTTGTCCATTTCCAGGAGCAGACGGTGGGGGAGCGCAGGTACTGGGATGCGTATGTGGCGGGCACGGAGGTCAGCCGGGCAGTCAGGGTTCCGTATGGTTCTGCCGTTGAGCGGGGGGATGTGTTCATCATCGAAGGGCAGCAGTATGAGGTGGTGCAAAAGGATCTGAAGGATGGCCGTCTTCCGGCATCGTGGCTTCTGTCCCTTGCATCCGCCCAGATTGAATACAGGGAGAAATGATATGGGCAATACAAAAGTAGGGATGGATGGCTTGCAGAAAGCTGTAAAGCAGGCCCTGGAAGAAACCAGGGAACTGACAGGGGAAGCCCTGAAACGGGCTGTAGACAAGACATCAAGAGAGACTGTAAATCAGGTTAAGGGGGCTGCCCCTGTGAGAACCGGGAAGTATGCGAAAGGGTGGACCTCAAAAAATACGGATCAGGGAGGCCGGGGGACATGTGGCAGGACTGTATACCAGCGTGCAAAGCCCGGGCTGGCTCACCTGCTGCAGCATGGGCATGGAGGGCCGAGGCCGGCGGGGGCGCACCCGCATATCCCATCGGACGAAGAGACGGCGGAGCTGCTGGAGAGGAACCTGGAAAGCGAGATGGCAAAGAGATGACAGGAATGGAAGTAAAAGAGATGTGCAGGAGGATGGGCGTGGTGTTTGACAAGGACCATCCGGACCATATCACTGTAGACAAGATGAAGCCCCTTACCCCGCCGTTTATGGAGTACCTGCTGGCCGACAGGCCTGTCTATGCCGATAGCAGGAGATATTTGGATATTAAGGAACTGACCATCCGGATCTATTCCGACACAGAGGTGTCCGAAGCGGAAGGAAAGGTACAGGAAGTCCTGGAGGGGGAGGAGCTGCGTTGGAAGCGTTCCTCCGAATACATTGACGAGCTTATACTGTGGGCCATAACGTACAGGCTGCAGGTCTAGCGCTCATACCCACAGGGACTAAGCCCTCCCCTCCGAAACCAGCAGGATACTGGTTTCAGAGGGGATTCGGGCTGACGGGGAAGGAAAAGTTGCACCGGTGCAACCGGGGAAAGGAGAGAAATGGAAGCAAAGAAGAACAGGTACCATTATGATGTTAAGAACTGCCACTACTGCCCGGGGAGGAGGAACGATGACGGGTCTGTTGCCTTCGGGACGGAAGTGAAGCCGGAGCCGGGCCTGATGTCCATTGACATGGGCGCGGAGGGGGATGTCACCAAGATACGCGCCGACGGAATCGACTACCTGGTGATCTCTTCCAATAATGGGTATTCCGGCACCCTGAGTTTTATCAAGGTTTCTGACCAGTTCCGGAAGGACTGCCTGTCTGAGCGTGTGGATGAGGCAACGGGGATCCAGTATGAGGATGCGGACGCCGACCCGGTGCCGTTCGCGATGATGGGCGAGTTCAAGGGAGACAAGGAGGGCATCCGCTGGATCTACTACAACTGCACGGCGTCCAGAACAAGCCAGAAGGGGGAGAACAAGGACAACCAGAAGGAGCCGGACACGGAGGAGCTGTCTGTCACGGCATCCCCGCTGCCTGTAACGGTGGGCGGAGAGGATGTGAACATCGTGCGCGGGGGCATTACGAAGAGCATGAACGAGGCAACGTACAACGCCTGGTTCAAGCAGGTCATCCTGCCTGGGGCAGGGCTTACGCCTCCTGAAGGGCCGGGAACAGGGGCAGAAGCAGGGACAGGATCGGAAACAGGGACAGAAGCAGGGTGAGATCCGGCAACGGACAGGGAGGAGGAATTGGGTTATGGAGAAAATGATCGAGGTGGAGGCGGGGAAGCGCCTGAATTTTAAGGCTTCCGCCTTTTCGCCCATTATATACAACCGGCTTTTCCCGGGCAGGGATTTCCTGCGGGATATGGATGCATTAAAGAAGGCGAGGGACAAAGGGGAAGGCGATCTCATGGCGCCTTATTATGAGCAGTTTGCCCGAATTGCCTACACGTTCGCTTACCAGGGGCTTGCTCCGACACCGAGGCAAACACAGGAGCAGAAGGGCTTTCTGGAGAAATACCCGGATGAGTGGGAGTGGATTGATTCATTTAAAACTTTTTCCATATACAAGATACTCCCGGAAATTGCAAAACTATGGGGAGAAAATGAACTGCAGATTTCCGAACAAAAAAACGGGGTACCCGCACCACCCGTGAAATAAATGCCATGACATATTTGCTAAGGTGCAAGCAGCTGGGGCTGTCCATGGATGAGCTGGACTGCCTCAGCTGCGGGATGGTGTGGGATTTGCTTACAGAACAGGCGAACGACAGTTATAATTACCCGAAAGTGGCAGGGCAAAAGGAATTCAATGAGTTTCTGGGAATTTGACGGGGGCGGGATATGGCTAGTGGAAGGATTAAAGGCATAACAATTGAAATAGACGGCAGCACAACCGGTCTGAGCAAGGCATTAAAGGGTGTAGATGGGCAGATCAATAGGACAAATTCTGCCCTCAAGGACGTAAACAGGCTGCTGAAGCTGGATCCTGGCAACACCGATCTCCTGCGTCAGAAGCAGGAACTGCTGCAGAAAGCTGTCAAAGAGACAAAAGAGCGCCTGGATGCACTTAAAACTGCAAGTGAACAGGCAGCGAAGACTGCGGGGAATTATGATGCGTGGAAAGCGGCATATGCCCCGATCCAGGAGGAGATAGGGAAGACACAGGAGAAGGCCAGGGGACTGAAGGGGAAGATGGCCGAGCTTGAAAAAGCCGGGAAGGTGGATACTTCCGAGTACAGAGCCCTTGGCGAAGAGCTGAAAGCACAGCAGGGGCACCTGGCAGAACTGAAGCAGAAGGCGAAGGAGGTCAGCGACGAGTTCGGGAACCCGATTTCCCATGAGCAGTATGACGCGCTTCAGCGGGAGATCATCGAGACGGAACAGAATTTGCAGTCACTGGAAGATTCAGCAAATGACACAGGGGATGATTTGGATAGGCTGGGGGATTCTGCCGATGGAACTGCCTCAAAGCTGAAAAATACCATGGGAACAATGGCAAAATGGGGAGCTGCCGCCGCTGTGGCAGTTGGGTCGGCCGCAGTGGCAATCGGAACCAAGGCGGTAGAAGCTGCCTCTGGCTTTGAGGCATCATTTGCAAAGGTGAACACGCTTCTGGCAGACACAACTGATTTGGATTCTTATAAGAAATCAATCATTGACCTGTCCAACGAAACGGGTGTTTCAACAGATGCCCTGTGCGAGTCCATCTATTCGGCAATTTCGGCAAGCGTGGACCAGGCGAATGCGGTGGATTTTGTTGCATCCGCGCTGAAACTTGCAGAGGGCGGTTTCACAGATGCGGCTACAGCAGTGGATGTCATGACCACGGCCATCAATTCCTATGGCCTGAGTGCTGAAGATGCCGCACAGGTCAGCGATTACCTGATAACGACACAGAACCTTGGCAAGACGTCAGTGGGTGAATTGGCATCCAGCCTTGGGGCTGTAATACCTATTGCTGCTGCCTACGGCGTGAAAATGGATGATTTATGCGCCAACACCGCATTGCTGACAAAGAACGGCATTGCAACTTCGGAGGCTGTTACCTATACGAAATCCATGCTCAATGAATTGGGCGACAGCGGATCCACGGTAGGCGGCATCTTGAAAGAGAAAACAGGGCAGTCATTCGCAGAGCTGGAAGCTGCCGGGATGTCGCTGGGGGATATTATAGCCATCCTGGGAGAAAGCGTCGGAGGGGATACGTCTGCGTTCAACGAACTGTGGTCAAGCTCGGAGGCGGGAGTGGGCGCACTGACGCTGCTGAAAACCGGTGCGGAAGAGTACAACCGCACGCTGGAAGAAATGCAGGAATCCGTTGGCGCAACAGAAAAAGCATATGAGACAATGCATGATACCTTTTCCGCCAAAGTGGGGCAGCTTGGGACAGTTACTACAAATGCATTGGCGGAAATAGGCGATACGCTATTGCCGTTTATAAATGAGGTGCTTGACCAGGTCATTGAGAATATGCCTGCGATACAGGAAACTGTGCAAAGGTGCCTGGATGGGATACGGGGGGCTGTCGAATGGTTCTGCGGGTTCGTGCAGGATGGGGTTTCCCTGATACAGGGCGTGCTAGAAGACGCAGGCATTACATTTAATGATGTGATGTCTGGGGTACAGGATATATTTACTGCCACATGGGATTTCCTGGCACTTATATGGGATAACGTAGGGCAGCCGTTGCTGGATCTTGTGGCAGAATCATCTGATGGGCTGCTTGGCAGCTGGAAAATAATAATGGGCGCCCTTGAGGATTCCTTTGGGATTTTATGGAGCATGGCGGAAGATATCTGGAACACAGCAGGGCAGCCATTGCTTGACAGTGTGGCAGATACTATGGCATGGCTGTCGGAGCACTGGAATGATATTGCGGGCATTATTCAGACTGCATTTGAAATTCTGTGGGATATGTGCAGCACTCTGTGGGATGCTGTCGGCCAGCCGGTATTTGACCTGATCGGGTTTGTCATTGAGGAGCTGGCAGGCTTATTCAATGAGCATCTGGACGATATCCTGGCTTTTTTTCAGGAGGCAATGGAAGGAATCCGTGATACCTGGGAGAACCACCTGAAGCCTGTATTTGATGCCATTGGAAGCTTTTTGAAGGAGCAGCTTGCACCAGCGTTTGAATTTGTTTTTAAAACCTTTATAGAGCCACTGATAGAAAATGTTTTCGATGCAATCGGCAGGTTTTGGAATAATACGCTGAAGCCTGTTTTTGACGGTATATGTGATTTCCTGACGGGAGTATTTACCGGAAGCTGGGATCAGGCACTGACAGGGATACTGAATATTGTTACGGGTATATTTAACGGTATCAAGGATGCTGTTGAGAAGCCGATGGATCTGGTCAGGGACATCGTGGAAAATGCCATCAACTTTATCCTGGATATATTCGACTTTGAATGGGAGTTCCCACACCTGAAGCTCCCGCATTTCAGCATCCAGGGCGAGTTCAGCCTGAGCCCGCCTTCCGTCCCGCACCTGGGGATTGAATGGTATAAAAAGGCCATGGATTCCGCCATGGTAATGGATGCCCCCACGGTATTCGGGTATAACGCGAAAACAAACCGGCTGCTGGCTGGCGGGGAAGCCGGACGGGAAGTCGTCTCCGGTGAAGACCACCTTGTCAGCCTGATCGGGAGCGTGGTCCGGGAGCAGTACGGGCAGCTGGGGCAGCAGGTGGACAGGCTGACATCGGTTGTGCAGCAGTACTTCCCCCAGGTGGTTGGCCGGATGGAGCGGGATGTCGTGCTGGACAGCGGCGCACTGGTAGGGCAGCTGGCGCCGAAAATGGACGGCCGATTGGGGATGATTCAGGGATATAAGGAGAGGTGGAACTGACATATGGTTTATGGCGTGTTATTTGGAGACAAGCATTCGCACAGGGACTGGCAGCTGCTGCTGAATAGCCGCCCGGAGATCAGTTCGCCGGTTCCTAAAACAAATTATATTGATATCCCCGGAGGAGACGGCATTCTGGATTTGACAGAGTCATTGACAGGGGATGTCCAGTATAAAACAAGGACGATGGGATTTACATTCACTACCCTGAAAGCCAGAAGGAAATGGTCCAGCCTCTACTCTGACATCCAGGGGTATCTCCATGGGCAACGAATGAAGATAATTCTGGATGAGGACCCGGCTTTTTATTATATTGGACGGGTATCAGTGGATGAATGGAAATCTTCGGAGAAGTATTCCACCATTGCTGTCAGTGCAGAGGTTGAGCCTTATAAATATGAGCGGTCCAGTTCCCTGGAGGATTGGGAATGGGACAGCTTTAATTTTGAGGAAGGGATTATCCGGGAGTATAAGGGGCTGGCCGTGGAAGGCTTCCTGGATTTTATGATAGTGGGAAGGCGGAAAAAGGTGATCCCCTCTTTTATTGTAAGTTCTGCGGACGGAAGCGGAATGGAAGTAGAATTTGAAGGTAATGTGTATCGGCTTCCGGATGGTACCAGCAGGATATTGAATATTGCTATCAGGGAGGGCGGTAATATTCTGCATTTTGCCGGGAACGGGACAGTCAGCATTGATTACAGGGGAGGCAGGCTATAAGTGTATACGATTTATGCAGATGGGCAGTTGGTGTATGCGCCAACCCTTTCCGGGGAGGGTTATGCCGTTATCAGTCCAAAAGTGGAAGTGGAACTGAATAAGGCAGGTTCTGCAGGTTTTATTTTGCCTCCGGATAATGTCATGTATGACAGGATTCAGAAACTGAAATCTGTTGTAACAATATATGACAGGGACGAAGAAATATTCCGGGGCAGGGTACTGCATGATGAAAAAGATTTCTATAACCGGAAAGATATTTACTGTGAGGGGGAACTTGCTTTTCTCATGGATTCAATAGTAAGGCCGTACTCTCACAAGGGCGGTGTGGAAGCTTTGTTCAGGAAGTTTGTGGATAACCATAACAGCCAGGTGGATTCATGGAAGCAGTTTCGGTCAGGAACTGTTACAGTTACAGATCCGAATGATTACATTACCAGAGCTTCCAGCGGCTATCCAAATTCGGCAGATGAGATGAATGCCAAACTGGTCAAGCTTCTGGGGGGATATCTGAGACCAAGGCTTTCAGAGGGTATTCGCTATCTGGATTATGTGGAGGAATATGGCAGTGTATCTGGCCAGACGATTGAATTTGGCCGCAATCTGCTTGATATCTCAGAGTATATTTCCGCAGAGGATGTGTTTACTGTTTTAATTCCATTGGGTGCAGAACAGCAGGATGCTGATGGCAATTCGGCAGGAAAACTGACCATCACCAGCGTGAATGAGGGAAAGGATTATATTGAGGACAGCAATGCAATTTCACTGTTCGGAAGAATAGTGAGAATACATGAGTGGGATAATGTTACACTTGCCACAAATCTGTTAAGAAAGGGAAAACAGCATCTTGCTGAGGGCATAGAGATGGCAGTGTCGCTGTCTATCAAAGCAGTGGACTTACATTTGTTGGATGTGGATACCGACAGGATCAAATTGGGAGATTATATTCGGGTGATTTCCCTGCCCCACAGGCTGGATAAATACTTCCTGTGTTCGAAAATTTCTTACGATCTTGTGAATCCCCAGAATACGGAATTTACACTGGGAGTGGCATTCACATCTCTGACAGACAGGCAGGCTGGTCAGCAGAAAACGGCACAGAGCACGTTTGCTGCAATTCAGTCAGTAGCGCAGTCCGCTCAGGACAGCGCGGCTCAGGCAAGTAATACCGTGAAACAGGTAGAACAGGTTATTGTGCAGATGCCGGCTGATTACGTGAACGCTGATGTGTTTAGAGATTATCAGAGCGAAGTTAATAGCAGGTTATCGGATTGTGCTATGAAGGAAGAGATTCCGTATGTGCCGTCCAGTGTAAGCGAGTTTGAAAATGATGCAGGGTATCTGACAGGGGAACAGGCAGAAGCGGATTATGTGAAGGCCGATATTTTCGAAGATCTTGCCAGGCGTGTGAGTGCGTTGGAAGGGAGTGATTGACAATGGGGAATATAAGAGACTATTTGAATGAAATATTGTCGGCTGTATACGGAAAAGATGTCAGACAAGCAATTCATGATGGGATTTTTCAATGTTACGAGGACGGGAAGGCGTTGAGCGAGATGCAACTGGCCACGGAGGAGGATATTGACAGGATACTTGACGGTACTTATTCTGATCTGCCGGATGACAAAGAAGAAGGCATAACAGATGAGGAAATAAGGGAAATCGTTGACACTGCATTCTCAAGGGGGGAGTGACAGGATGGATTTGATTGAAAGAATATTGGTTGAGAAACGGCATCTGGAAATTTTTGCGGCTGCGATGGTAGACAATTTTACGAAATTTTTTGTCAAAAAGGAAGGTGGTAAGGGGCTTTCGAGTAATGACTATACTGCAGAGGACAAAAAGAAGGTGGATGGCATTCCAACTGATTATATAGTCTCTGGTTCCCAGACGGAAGAGTCTGTGAAGGATGGCGGGGTGAACGTCTATACCTTTGAGAGAAGTGATGGGACGACATCAATGTTTTTGGTCAGGAATGGTTCTCAGGGAAGCAAAGGTGAGAAAGGCGACAAAGGTGATGTCGGAGCAGCCGGGGCGAAAGGAGAACCAGGAGATAGTGGCCAGGATGGGATATCAATTGCGTCAGTGGAGCAGACAACTGTTTCAGAAGCGGATGGTGGCACAAATATCGTTACGGTCACCCTGTCCAATGGGGAGAAATCAGTATTTGAATTTAAAAACGGTTCACGGGGGAGCGCAGGGAAAGCTGGCGTTAAGGGCGATACCGGACCGACAGGACCCCGGGGAATATCTATTGCTAATATAGAGCAAACTACCACATCAACTTCAGATAGCGGTGAAAATGTAATTACGGTCACGTTGTCGGACGAAACAAAGTTTAACTTTAAAGTTAAGAACGGAAGCAAAGGAAGTACGGGAGCAACAGGAGGTACTGGAGCCACCGGTGCAACTGGTACCAGGGGGTCTCTGATATATTGGGGGACTGCGATTACCGGAACCAGCACAACAGCTGCCGTATTCAGTGGTTCCGGTATAGCGTCGGCATTTGTGAATGACGTGTATCTGAATACAGATACCTGGAATGTTTATCGGTGTACAGCTTCTGGAGCAGCAGGTGCTGCTAAGTGGGTATATAAGGGAAATGTCAGGGGTGCCACTGGAGCAACAGGAGCAACCGGGCCACAGGGTGCTGCCGGCGCTAAAGGAGCAACAGGTGCGGCAGGGGCTGCGGCAGGTTTTGGAACACCAACGGCAACTGTTGATGCAAATGTAGGGACTCCGTCTGTTACAGTAACTGCATCCGGCCCCAATACTGCTAAAGTTTTTAGCTTTGTCTTTAAAAATCTGAAAGGCGCCACTGGAGCTACGGGGGCAAAAGGGAATACCGGAGCAACAGGTGCAAAGGGGGCAACGGGTACCCGTGGCAGCAGATGGAATACAGGTACTGCGATCACGGGTATATCAGCAACGGCCACAGTCTTCCCTAATACAGGTATTACGGATTGTAAGCGGCAAATAATCGGCGTCTTATAATTAGTCTCCTATTCTGGTAGTAT
>CAJUFB010000102.1 GCA_910585805.1 uncultured Acetatifactor sp. | reverse complement strand
GCATAAACACTGGGGTTGTGGGTATTTTTTACCCACCATCACCCTTGAAGAGCCCAAAAAGTTGGCAAACAGATTGTTAGGCATAGCAGCAGGCGGATTGCTGTCAGCGGGAATTTTGTTTCTGGGACTAGAGCTGTTCCGAAATAGAGAGAATAATATGTATCTGCTTGCCGGGTTATCCTGTGTTTCACTTGGCAATCTGTATAATATAGCCAGGCATTACTTGAAATGACAGTGTTTGGTTGTAGACATTTCCTTAATATGGCAGGACGAAATCTCTAACGGGCGATACATGGAATGAAACCGTTACAGGAAAGAGCCGGGAGAAATGGAGGATGCTGAATGGAAAAAAACACTCCGCTGACAGAGGCATTATTTTACATTCTGCTGTCAGTGAGAAAACCGAACCATGGTTATGGGATTATCCAGGAAGTGGAGAAGCTGACGGAAGGCCGGGTGTCATTGGGACCGGGAACCCTCTACGGCGCGATTCAGACAATGACGGCAAAGGGATGGATCAGGATATACAGCGCGGAGACAGATTCCCGGAAAAAGAAAGAATACATCATCACAGACCTGGGAAAAACTGTTTTTGCAGAGGAAATAAAGCGTCTGTCAGAGCTCCTGCACAACGGACAGCTTATGTGGAGGCCTGTGGACGGGAACCCGGAAGAACCTGAACAGAACTCACAGGTACGAAATGAATAGTATGGGGGGACCTGCGGAACTAAAAAACAGCAGTGGACATGCGGAACTTAAAACAGGAGGAAAAATGACGAAATTTCATCTGTATTTTGATAAGGATAAGGAGACGGCATTTTTAAATGAGATGTCTCAAAAGGGCTATGCCATGACCGGATTTTTTGCGGGTTTCTATCATTTTGACAAATGTGAGCCCGGGGAGTATATTTATCAGATTGACATCACGGAGGGATTGTTCCGGGTCAGTAATGATTACAGAGAATTCATGAAGGATATGGATGTGGAGATTGTCAGCCTGTGGGGACCCTGGGTGATATTGCGGAAAAAGGCCAGCGAAGGAGCGTTTGAACTCTATACGGATGTGGAATCCAACATTGAGCATTACGCCAGGATAAAGAAGATGCTGAAGGTGGGAGCAGTTCTGGAAATCGCATGCCTGTTTATGGAGATTTTCGGGGCGGTAAGCGGGGTTTCCACAGCATGGGCATTTGTCTTTATCCTGGGGGCCATATTGGTTGCAATGCTGAAGGAGCTGATGCGTGTCAACGGCATTCTGACAGAACTGAAGGGAAGGATTGGAACTGACCGGGAAGAAATACAGTCGGGGAGGACGAGAAAGATCTCAGGTTACCTTGCAGCAGGATTCCTTTTGAACGGGGTGGCGTTGATGATTCCGGAGATAGGCGCAGATGGGCAGATGGCGTTTTGGGCCGGGTTTCTGAAAGGCTTTTTGCAGACGGTGGCAATCGTTCTCATGACAGCAGGCTGTATTTTCACATTGTGGCGGCGGGGGTAATGAAGTGTCTACAAATAACAGCTACAAGTTGCAGCAGTTATTTTCCGATAGTTTCTGAGGCAGGCATGCCCGCCGGTTGCAAATGTTTTCGGATAAGTCATGCCGCTTATCTGGTTTGTGTGCAGGATTCAATCACCGAATATACAAATTGACAGGAGGGATACTTATGGAACGCTTTAAAAAGGTTTACAGTCAGGGCGCTGTCGTTGTAACCGAAATCTGGGTGGACACCAAGACCGGTGTCAATTATCTGTTTCACAGGGACGGGAATGCATCAGGCTTTACACCGTTGCTGGATAAGGAGGGAAAGCCCATAGTAACGCCGTAAATACCGGCTTATCGGAACTGTCGGGAATAAAATCCGGCATATTCTCCCGGCAGTTCCTGTTTGAACGTCACGCGATGACGGCGTTGAAAGTAAGAAAGCGTCTGCAAAATTACAGGAACCGTTTTGCGAACCCCGTAATCCAAAGGAAATAATTTGAAGCAGGCAGTACAGGCAGCATCAGGAAAGCAGCTGCATCAAAGCGCGGTATGCAATCAGGAAAGCTTTTTCCGTGTTGTTTTCTGTTCTGACGACGGCATCTTTCTCCAGGCTGTTCAGACCGCTGAAGTTGGCAAGATGCGGCTCCAGGCTTAAGAAGCCGTCATAGCCGGACCGGTCCAGAAGCGTGAAAATCTCGGAAAGCTTTCCGTCTCCCTGCCCGGCGGGAACGATTTCCTTTGTCTCACGGACAGCGTCCTTGATATGCACATAAGCGATGTATGGCTGCAGCATATGATAAGCTTCCAGTGTGTCCTGGCCGCACTCGATAAAGTTGGCAAAATCGAAGGTGCACCGGAAATGCTCTCCGGCAAACTGTTTCATCAGGTCAAGGCAGCGCGGGGCAGTGTCGCCATAGATTGCCTTTTCGTTTTCATGCAGAAGAACCAGTCGGTTTTTTTCGGCTTCCGTCACCATCTGCTCCATCCGCGTCAGAACCTCATCGCGGCAGTTTTCGGGAGTCCTGTTTTCGGGAAGGTAGAAACTGAACATTCTGATGTAAGGTGTCTCAAAAATATCGGCAAGGCGTTCAACTGTTGTCAACTTTTCCATATGGGGTTGGAAGTCATCTGCCAGGTTGATTTTGCCGATGGGAGAGCCGATTGCGGACACACGGATGCCTGCCGCGTCCAGTTTCTGCTTAACGGTGCGGGCATACTCCGGTGTAAATGCCGATACATTGATTCCGTCGGCACTGCGCAGCTCAATCCATTTGATGCCGAGCTCCTGCAGTACTTCAATCTGCCGGTCCAGGGAATCTGCGATTTCATCGGCAAAGCAGGTGATGGAAGAACGTGTCAGTCTGTTTTTCATTTCGCTCATAATAATCTCCATTTCGCCGCCATGGAAGACGGCACATTATGCCTGTCAGGTTTCGGATACCTGACATATGTTTTGGTTAACGTAAAAGCGGAAATAGTTGTCTGTTTTTTTATAACTCGCGGGCATGTTTGCGATGTGGTAAAGAAAACGACAAAAGAATATGCTCATATGCTCACAAGTATAAGAAAGCCGGCATTAAAACATTGCCCCTGCTTTACAGGGGAGGGAACCTGACGAGAGGAGTGCCGGGAAGGGAAGTTCCGATAGCCTGAGTTCCTTCAGGTACGGACGGCATTTTAATCTCTCAGGGTCTAATTCCCCGCAGCTTTGCTGCGGGGGGCGTTCATTCTAACCGTACTACCCGCCCGCTCTCGGCGGATTCATAAACTCCCAGCATCAGCCGGATACTGGCATCCATGGCAGGCAGATTCAGCGGAAACGCTTCACCGGTCTGCAGTGTACGGTAAAAATCGGAGATGCAGTCCCGATGCCCTGTGCCCCAGTAGCTTTTCCCCAGGGCTTCCTTGTGCTCCAGCACCGGTTTTTCCTGGTGACCGTCCGGGTAAAAGAGGGTAAGCTCCAGATCTTCAATCCGAATCTTCATGTGTTCGCAGGCAATTTCAATCAGAGGCGGCACATCGGTGCAATAAGCGGTGGTGGCGTAAAAGGAGGCATTGATATCTCCTTCAAATTGGATATATGCTTCCATGGTGTCTTCCACCTCAATGATGCCCTTCAGGTGATGATTGGCTGTGGAAGCCTCCACGGCCAAAGGCTGCCCCAACAGATACTGGAGCAGGTCCAGGGTGTGAACGGACTGATTGATCAGGGCACCGCCGCCCTCGGTGGCAAGCCTGCCGCGCCAGGTGCTGTCCGTGTAGTAAGCGGAATCTCTGTGCCAGGTTACGATACCGCGGGCACCCAGAATCTTTCCTGCCCTGCCGGAAGCGAGAATATTGCGGGCTTCCCGGACACTGGGATTGTATCTGTTCTGATAGCAAAGGCCCAGCCTGGCATCGGAATTTTTGACTGCATTCTCCAGGCTGTGAAGCTGCTCCAGGGAGATGACGGGGGGTTTTTCCATAAAGACATGGATACCCTGTGCCAGAGCATATTCCGCCATGGGCACATGCAGGTAATGGGGCGTACAGATGTGGAGGACATCCGGTTTTTCCCGGTGAAGCATATCCTCCAGGGAGGTGTAGGCATTTGTATGCCAGATTTCGGCATATGTCTTTGCTTTCTGTGCATCAATGTCTGCAGCCCCCACAAGAGCGGTGTCTATCCAGTTTGTCAGGACCCGGCCGTGAAGCTGCGCAATGCTTCCACAGCCTGCAATTGCGGATTTCATATTGCATTTTCCTTTCCTGATTTCATTCGATTGGTGTTAGTCAATATATATTGGTGCAGTTCGGAAGCGCCGCAAACTTGGTATCCTGATATCACTAAAACACTATGACCAACACAGTTATTGATTAACACCATTAGATTTATGTTTCATGGGGGCACCGGTGAATGCTTTGCGGTCTCCGTTATGAGCCGATTTGCTTATAAGGCTCGGATATGGCCGGTGCCCGGGTGTTTTCCGTACTCCTGAGCGGATTGTTGTATTCATGGTTACAACAGTACGGCATTCCTAACGGACCTGGCTTCCATAGCTGTTCGCTGTATCGAAGGTGATTTCCTGAACCGCCTCTTTTTTTACGGAAGAAGCGCGCAGAGCATTCAGCTTTTCCAGGAAAAGGTCTTCGTCAATGGGAAATTCCACCGGTTTTTCCAGCCAGGAGGACAGATGCATGGCATTGGACAGCTCAAGTCCATGGATGCCTTCCGCACCGTCTGCCACAAGCGGTTCTCCGCGCAGAACTGCGCCTGCAAAGGCATTCAATACGCCTACATGCTGCGGATTCGCGCCGTCCAGAACGACTTCTTTTTCATGGCAGGGCGGCTTCTGGAAGCCCTCCGTGGTCTGGAAACAGTATTCCCGCTCGCTGATTTCCAGTTCGTACAGGGTGAGTTTATCATTTTCGGCTACCAGTTTCGCCTTTTCCAGCGTGATTTCCAGGCGGTTGGTGCCGGGAGCATCGGCGGTGGTGGTGACAAATACGCCGGTTGCGCCATTGGGGAATTCCAGATATGCCGTCACATCATCCTCCACCTCGATATCGTGCCATTTTCCGTTATGGCAGAAGGCGCGTACCCGGGAGGGCATTCCGCAGATCCACTGCAGCAGATCCAGATTGTGAGGGCACTGATTCAGAAGAACGCCGCCGCCTTCTCCGTCCCAGGTGGCTCGCCAGCCGCCGGAGTTGTAGTAAGCCTGGCTGCGGTACCAGTCCGTAATCAGCCAGCTCATGCGCTTCATTTCGCCGTATTCCCTGCTTTGGACAATCTCGTGCATTTTTCGGTAAATGCAGTTGGTGCGTTGGTTGAACATCATGCCGAAGACAAGCCCTGATTTTTCGGCGGCTTCGTTCATTTCGCGAACCTGTTTCGTATAGACGCCGGCAGGCTTTTCGCACATGACATGCAGGCCATGTTCCATTGCCAGCATGGCCAGGCGGGGATGGTCATAATGGGGGGTGGCAATCAGTACGGCATCGCACAGCCCGGAGGCGATCAGGCTGTCTCCGTCGTTGAAGATTGCGGCAGTGCGGGGAAGCGCTGTTTTTGCCCAGTCGCGCCTGCTTTCCCGAAGGTCGGCCACCGCAGTTAAAGCGATTTCAGGAGTAAGGCCGTTCAGAATATTGCCGCAGTGGCCGCTTCCCATGTTCCCGATTCCGATGATGCCCAGTTTTACTTGTTTCATAGTCGGCTCCTTTTATATGTATGAAGTTTTTCAGTCATGGCAATGGCTGTCTGTGGCAGTGTCTGCCCGAGGCAGAGGCACCGCAGAGACAGATTGACATAATGGTGATAGTGTTCCTTCTATTCCATGTAATGTAGAGAATCAGGGTCAATCCCTTAACAATACCCGGTATTTTTCAGGTTCCGGTAGCTGGTTTCCAGACAGTCAAAGGGGCTTCCCTGGCAGGTATCCTGTTCCACCAGCAGATATTCGCAGCTGGTTTCTTCCAGCGCTTTCAGTATGCCGGGAAAATTCAGATTGCCTTCCATGACGGGCGCCATGAAGGAGGTCATTCCCTTCACCTGCATATCTTTCAGATGGACACAGGGAATCCTGTCCTTCAGCAGATGAATCCACTGGCATACATCTGCCCCGGCGGCTGCGACCCAGTAGGTATCCAAAGTGATGCCCAGTTCATCCGGCCCAAAGCCCTCCAGCAAATACTCCATGATCCGTTTGCGGGGAGCCGCATCCGGCAGCTGTTCTGCTTCAAAGGCTTCGAATTCCAGATTGTGATTATGATACATCAGCAGTTTGCCTGCGGCGGCGATTTCCTTTGCAGGCTCCCTGAAGTCCTGCATAAAGCGGTGGAGCCATTCCTTTGTGCGGTATTTTTCGGGCATGCAGCCCAGGCCGATGTATTTGCAGCCAAGGGTATCATGCTCGCGGATCAATGCCTTTGTGTCGTGGAGAATACGGTCCGGGTTGCTGTGGGTCAGGACGATCTCCAAACCCTCTCTGTCGCAGATTTCCCGGACAGTCTCCGGAGGGATATTGCCGATGGCCGAAATCTGGACGGTTTTGTAGCCGATTTTTGCAATTTTTGAGATGGTCAGGGCAAAATCGGATTCGGTCTGTGTGTAAGCCCTGACGGTGTATAGCTGTGCTCCTGTTTTCATGATTGTACCTCCTGATGAGCCTGCGTGTGCAGGGTATGCTGCGGGGCGCGAAAAAAGCGGTTCCTGCTGTTGAAAGCCTGTGTAAAGCGCTTGTCAGCTGCATGATGCACATGTTGTTTCAGGTTCTGCGGCTCCTCATGCAGTACCCGTTTGCCGCTGAAGATTTCCGGCTGCCGGGGGCATGCGTCCGTAAGTGCTCCGGAATCCGGCGGGGAATGACCGCTGGCCTGGTTATGGTTTTGCAGATGCCTCTGCTGTTCTTACAGGTTACTATAGTTTATAACGGACAGAAAATCCATTGCAAGGAACAATTAAAACATTGCAAATATAGCGGTGGTAAGTTAAAATAATATCAAGTGGCAGAAAACGCTTCAAAAACTTTGCGATCAGAAATTTTTCCGGCCTGAAACAGTTTCAGGTGAGATTCTGTGCATTCCGGGAAGATTCCGGTTCCGGCCAGTCAGGGTCAGTTATCCGGGAAAAGAAGGGGAGGGTATCTATGAATCCGAATGCAGGCATCCATACAGAGAAAATATCCTTCGGCTATTCCGTATCCCGGGAAGTAACGGAACAATATGCCCTGCACTGTCATAACTTTTATGAAGTATATTACTTTCTGGAGGGAGACGTGGATTATCTGGTGGAAGGGCAGCATTACAAGCCCACAGCCCACAGCCTGCTGCTCCTTTCTCCCCATGCCTTTCACGGTGTCCGGATCAACCGTGATATTCCTTACAAGAGATATTCCCTGCATTTTCATCCGGAATTGTTAAGTCAGGAGAGGCGGGCTTTTCTGCTGCGGGCATTTCCTCAGTCAGGGCGGGGAGAGGAGAGGCCGATCTATTTCGAACATGGGGAAAAATACCGTCTGCCGGTTCTTCTGGAAAGTCTGGAGGAATGCGCTCCGCTGCAGGAACCCTTCCGGGAACAGATGCTGCCCATCCGTGTGGAAGCGCTTTTATCGGAGATAGCGGCCATGAGCCTTGCCGCCGCTCCCGATACGAAGAATACGGCGGAAAATACGGTGACGGATATTCTGTTTTATATTAACAAACATCTGAGCGAAGCGATAACACTGGATGATATCTCGGAACATTTCTATATCAGCAAGCATCATCTGAACAAGGTATTCCGCAGGGCTACCGGCACTACGGTGATGGATTATCTGCTGCGGAAAAGGGTGGTTCATGCGCAGCTGCTGCTGAATAACGGATGCCATGCGAAGGATGCGGCCTTCAGCAGCGGATTCGGGGATTACTCTTCCTTTTACAGGGCCTATGTGAAGACGCTGGGGCATACTCCCGGGAAGGACAGAGGTACATTTCTTGCCGTGTCTGAGCAGATGAGGCAGGAGACGGTGGTGGTGCATATCCAGGAGGGCCTGTGAGGCTCTTTCCCGCTTTCTGCCAATTCCAGACAGCGGACCGGGTCAGCATGACTGTCATGAAGGAGGAAACGGAAGAAGCAAGTACGGAAATACGAACCCGAAACACATTTCGGCCCCGAATTCTGATATGCGGAAAAGAAAGGGATAGGAAAAATCCGGAAAATATGATATAATTGCCCCGGACGGAGAAGTGAAGTTCTCATACACAGACACAAAGCAGCAGATCAACAGTTTCTGACACGAGAAGTGTGTCCGGGCGGGAGTACCGGCATCCACAATTTCCGAAGCATAACAAGAGGGAGAATAATATGGAAGAAATCATGGAATCGATGGCCAATGAGAAAATGCAGTTTGCAGTACTGATCGATGCGGATAATATCAGCTCCAAATACGCGGTTACCATATTTGAGGAGCTTGAAAAATACGGCCTGACCAGCTATCGCCGTATCTACGGCAACTGGTCAAAGGGAAACGGCTGGTCCGAGGGGCTGTTGCTGGAACATTCCATTATGCCGGTGCAGCAGTTTTCCTATACCACCGGGAAAAATGCCACGGATATGGCGATGGTCATTGATGCCATGGATATTCTCTATAAGAATAAAGTGCAGGGGTTCTGTCTGGTCACCAGCGACAGCGATTTCACCCGGCTTGCCATGCGGCTGAGGGAGGAGAACATGTTCGTGCTGGGCATGGGCGAATCCAAGACGCCTCTGGCGCTGACCAGGGCCTGTAATAAATTCATCCACCTGAACCTGGTGGCGGAGCAGAATATGGATGAGGACATTGCCATGGGGACAAGGAATTCTCAGGACACAAGAAATAATCCGGATGAAAAGCATGGCAGGACAGGGGAATATGCCGGCAGTCAGGATGCAGTATCTACCGAGGAACAGAACGTGACCTCCATTGCGGATGTACGGCAGGTGATACTGACCCTGATCAATGAAAGCGGAGGAAGGCAGGTGGACCTTGCCAGGGTAGGCAATCGGCTGAATGATAAATTTACGGATTTTGACGTACGTAATTACGGATATTATAAGCTGAGCACCATGATAGACCAGGAGCTTCCCGACCTGCACGTAAAAAAGATCAGCAACCAGTATTATGTGGAGCGCCGCTCCAATCTGACCAAGGAGGAGCTGGAGCAGGAAATCTGCCGCATGATAGCGAAGAACGGAGGTATGGTAGAGAACCTGGCCAGCCTGAACGACGAACTGCATAAGAAATATAAGCAGCTGGATTTCAAGCAGTTCGGGTATAACCGGATCTCCAGCTTTCTGCGCAGTCTGAGTTCCGTTACGGTCCATGAAAATGAAGTGTCCCTGAAGAAGTAACCTGTTAAGGGATTGATGCGCTTACGAGTATAGTATATGTAATAATACCGCCCAACAGGACGGTTATATGCAGAGTACAGGGTGTATCATCGGCGCGCGGTTTATTGAATGAAGGAGAAGAAGTTGTAACTTTCGGGTTCGAGTATATCCGGAACGAGGAGAATAGAAAAGGTAACGGACGGTAAGAAAATGGACTTGAATATATTTGACTATATGCGGAATAACGACATGGAAAAGGAGGCGCCCCTTGCTGCCAGAATGCGTCCCAGAACTCTGGAAGAGGTAGTGGGGCAGGAACATATCGTGGGGAAGGACAAGCTGCTCTACCGTGCCATCAAGGCGGATAAGATCAGATCCGTTATTTTCTACGGACCTCCCGGCACGGGCAAGACCACCCTGGCCAGGGTGATTGCAAATTCCACCAGCGCCGAATTTACCCAGATCAATGCCACGGTGGCGGGGAAAAAGGACATGGAGGAGGTGGTGGCGAAAGCGAAAGAAATCCAGGGGATGTACGGCAAACGCACGATTCTCTTCATCGACGAGATACACCGCTTCAACAAGGCACAGCAGGACTATCTGCTCCCCTTTGTGGAGGACGGCACGCTGGTTCTGATAGGCGCTACCACGGAAAACCCTTATTTCGAGGTCAACGGCGCTCTGCTTTCCCGTTCCGTTATTTTTGAACTGAAGCCCATTCCGCTGGAGGCTGTGCGGGAACTTCTGAAAAAGGCTGTATACGATACGGACAGAGGGATGGGAACCTATGATGCGGTGATAGACGAAGACGCGCTGGATTTCCTGGCGGATGTCTCCGGCGGAGATGCCAGACATGCCCTGAATGCCATTGAACTGGGCATTATGAGTACCGCCCGCGGTCAGGACGGCAGGATACATATCACTCTGGAAGTGGCTCAGGAGTGCATCCAGAAGAAGGCCGTACGTTATGACAAGAGCGGCGACAACCATTATGATACTATTTCCGCTTTTATCAAAAGCATGAGAGGCTCAGACCCGGATGCGGCTGTGTACTATCTGGCCCGGATGCTCTATGCAGGGGAAAGCGTTGCGTTTATAGCCAGAAGAATCATGATATGCGCGGCGGAGGATGTGGGAAATGCAGACCCTCAGGCGCTGGTAGTGGCAACTAACGCGTCTCTGGCGGTAGAACGTATCGGCATGCCGGAGGCTCAGATTATCCTGTCCCAGGCGGCTTCCTATGTGGCATCCGCGCCCAAGAGCAACGCAGCCTGCGGAGCGGTGTTCTCGGCTATGGAGGAAGTGAGGCGCAGCGGGAATCTGCCCATTCCGGCGCACCTTCAGGATGCTCATTATAAGGGGGCGGCGAAGTTGGGAAGAGGAACCGGTTACAAATATGCCCATGATTATCCCAATCACTATGTAGAGCAGCAGTATCTTCCTTATGAACTGAACGGGAAGGAATTCTATAAGCCCACCGGAAACGGCTACGAGGCTAAGATACGGGAACACATGCGGAGAATCAGGGCAGAGGTAAAGGAATCCGGAGCATCCTGACAGGAAGCGGCGCTCCCTGGACGGTTCGGGACGAAAAAGTTTTTAGAACAGCTGTCCCGTGAGATACTGATAGATCTCCTGGTTTTTCTTCTGCCAGTTATCGCATATATTTCTGGCTATTTCTTCCGTGGGAACCGCCATCCGGATGTCCACCAGATTGACGCCTCTGTCCTTTGCCACAAGGTGGGTCTCATATTCGCCGATGCCGGCCCGGTAATAGTAGTCGCCCAGTACGGAGACTTCATTGCGGAGGACATATTCGTTTTCCCGGAAATAGCTGTCGATATCCTTTTTGATACCGTGGTTGATACGGTTCTGGAAAAAGTGCAGAGTCTCCCGCCCCTCCGGCGTAATGGAGAGATGGGTGCGGTTTAAGATAGTGCGGGAGGTGATCATCCGCGCATCCAGCAGCTCGTTGATAACCTGCTGGAGTGTCAGATAATTGGTATATTCCCGCTCCAGGATAAAATCACTGACCTGTGCGTTGGTCAGCGGGAAATTGACCCTGTCCAGCATATAAAGTACGATTAATTTATAGAGAGTCAGCGTGTCCTGAAACATGTATCACCATCCCTTTCCGAAAATGAAATATTTGCGGGCATTCAATATCATATAATAGATTTCGGTACTTCGCAAGAGATTCTGCAGGATTATTTTCAGGGGTTGGAAATCTCGAAATTATGTATAAGAAAGACAACCTTGTCATAATTAAAATTAGGGCTTCCTATTTTTGGAAAAGTGTATTATAATGTCGGTACGGCATGATATTCAATTATGCTTCAAAGGCAGCATGTCAATGACGAATCTGGCTGTGCTCCCCGTTTATTTGTTGACACTATAGAAATCAGGAGGAATTTATGAGAGAAAAGTATGAATCACTGGCACTTGTACAGCTGAAAGAGCTGGCGAAAGCGCGTGGGCTGAAAGGAACATCGTCCATGAAGAAAGCTGAGCTGGTGGAAGCCATGTTGGCGGAAGATGAAAGGGTGAAAAAACAGGAAGAAGAAAGCGCTGCGAAGAGTGAGGAGACACAGCAGTTCCGTGACAGTGCCTCCCCATCCAGACCTGTACGCAAGCGTAATATTGTAACGAATACGAAATCTGCCCCGCCCCAGAGAACGGACCGTGCGGCAGGAGCGATCATGAATGAAGGCAGCTATAAGGCCGAAGCTACGGTGCAGAGCGAGAGCATCCAGAAGCCCGAGGAGAAGCAGGATGCGCCGGCAGCAGCGCCTGGTGGTTCCGCGGCGGCCCAGACGGCGCCGACAACTCAGACAGCGGCCCAGACAGCCCCTCAGGCGGCGTCGGCAGCCCCCAGGCCGAATCGTTCCAACGAGGTCTATGATGAGAAGACCTATCCCAGGGAACTGGACAGCGGCGAGGAGGCCAGCGGCATCCTGGAGGTTATGCCTGACGGATACGGATTTATCCGGTGTGAGAATTATCTGCCAGGAGAGAACGACGTGTATGTGGCTCCCAGCCAGATCCGCCGTTTCGGGCTGAAGACAGGCGATATCCTGCGGGGGAACAAGCGCATCAAAACACAGCAGGAGAAGTTCAGCGCACTTCTGTTTATCCGGACTATCAATGGCTATACGATCGAAGAGGCTCTGAAGCGTATGGCTTTCGAAGATATGACTCCTATTTTCCCGAATGAACGCATCAGGCTGGAGACAGCAGGCAGCAGCGTGGCCATGAGGGCTATGGATCTGGTCAGCCCCGTTGGTAAGGGCCAGCGCGGTATGATCGTATCTCCGCCCAAGGCTGGTAAGACGACTTTGCTGAAGGAGGTAGCAAAATCCATTCTGCGGACAAATCCGCATATGCATATGCTGATACTGCTCATCGACGAGCGTCCTGAAGAGGTGACGGACATCAAGGAAGCCATCAGCGGCGATAACGTAGAGGTTATTTATTCTACTTTTGACGAACTGCCGGAGCATCATAAGAGGGTATCCGAGATGACCATTGAGCGTGCAAAGCGTCTGGTGGAACATAAGAAAGACGTGGTGATCCTTCTGGACAGCATCACGCGTCTGGCAAGGGCTTATAATCTGGTGGTACCGCCCAGCGGACGTACGCTTTCCGGCGGTCTGGATCCGGCGGCGTTGCATATGCCGAAGCGCTTTTTCGGTGCGGCGAGAAATATGCGAGAGGGCGGCAGTCTGACCATCCTGGCTACGGCGCTGGTGGATACCGGAAGCAAAATGGATGATGTGGTATACGAGGAATTCAAGGGTACGGGCAATATGGAAATGATCCTGGATCGCAAACTTTCCGAGAAGCGTATCTTCCCGGCCATCGATCTGGCAAAATCCGGCACCAGAAGAGAGGATCTGCTGCTGAACAGCGAGGAGCTGGAAGCCATCAACATCATGCGCAGGGCCTTGAACGGTATGAAGCCTGATGAAGCCACTGACCGCATCCTGGATATGTTCTCAAGGACAAGAAGCAACAACGAATTCGTACAAATGGTAAAAAGAAACAAATTTATTTAAAATAGGACTTGAAAACAGACTGTCCATGTGTTACAATAACCTGAGTTTTGCAAGGGATTGAGTAAAAAATGCCATGAACACCGCATAAACAGAG
>CAJUFB010000101.1:5456-13473 GCA_910585805.1 uncultured Acetatifactor sp. | reverse complement strand
CTTATCGCCATTTGCCGAGATATGAAAAGATAGGTTGAAAATTTGCTTGAGGTTTCTATTAAATATACATATTACAAGGCACAGGGGAAGACTGACAAAGCAAATGCTTACTTTACCTTGTCCTTATTTCTTACATCAACAATAGCTGTAATCTGTTGGATTGGACTTACTGTTTTTGATGACCAGCTGCTCCGCCTGTTTGGTGCGGATGATATTCTTCTGCCATTGGCAAAGACATATCTCCGCCCGATTCAATTTGTGATTCCGGCATATCCGTTCACGCAAATGCTCGCCGCTTACCTGAGAAACGATAATGCGCCGGGGTTT
Source organism: uncultured Acetatifactor sp. (assembly GCA_910585805.1). Lineage (GTDB taxonomy): Bacteria > Bacillota > Clostridia > Lachnospirales > Lachnospiraceae > Acetatifactor. The sequence goes on along the minus strand of CAJUFB010000101.1, from coordinate 13,146 downwards.
GCAGCCTTTGCGACTTTGTGCGGCGGATGCTTCAATATTTTCGGAGATCTGTATTTTGTGTTTGGGCTTAACATGGGTATATTTGGCGCAGGCCTTGCGACTGCTATCGGCGTAACGCTGACGATTGCGGTTATGGTTTCTCATTTTTTCAGCAGGAAAAACGCGCTCAGGTTATCCCGGGTTCATGGTTATATTCATAAGGCAAAAGAGCTGGTGTTTAACGGCTGTTCTGTTTTTGTTTCAGAAATCGCGATGGGAATGATTGCGATGTTATTTAACCGTCAGATTATGAATTATTTTGGTTCAGATGCGCTGGCGGTATTTGGGGTCATTGTCCAGATTTCCGGTCTTGTCCAATGCTTTACTTATGCTGTGGGACAGGCGGCACAGCCAATTATCTCTGAAAACTACAGCGTGCATAATTGGGAGCGCATCAAAAAAACACGGAAATATTCCCTGTGGACAGTTGCAGGCTTCGGTGTTTTATGGACAGCTGCAGTACTTTTGTTCCCGACTACTTTTGTGAAAGTATTCATGTCCCCGACAGACAGCGTACTGCAGATGGCTCCCGGTATTATGCGGATCTATGGCCTTGCGTATCTGCTTTTGCCGCTGAATATTTTCGCAACTTATTATTTCCAGTCTGTGATGCAGCCGAAAACGGCGTTAATCATTTCTATGGCGCGGGGCATGGTTCTATGTGGCGTATTAGTGTTCGTGCTTCCGGCGCTGTTTGGTGCAAAACTTCTATGGTGGGTTATGCCGGTTACAGAGTTGGCAGTCGCAAGCTATACAATTTTGTGTATGATAAAAAGTAACAAAAGTTTTGCATTGAAGTAAGGAACTGTTTCTAAAAGATATTCCACAGATTTTATTGATACTGGAGGAATTTGTAGAATGCCTTAAATTTGCTTTTGAGGAAGAAAACGATGTTATGAAACGAGGAGGTGATTCGTTTGAAAAATCAGGAATGGATACTATGTCCGAACTGTACAAGTAAAACACGGATAAGGATCAGGGAAGATACCATACTTGCCCATTTCCCGCTTTTTTGTCCGAAGTGCAGACAGGAAACTTTAATTAATGCGGAACAACTGAAAATATCAATTATCAAAGAGCCAGACGCAAAGACGCAGAGCCGATAATTCGTTACAAAGACGGACTATCGGCTCTTTCTTTTTTCACCGTCCAGCTATCGAAATTGTTCCTGTGCTGGCGGAATATATTAAGATGTGGTTTGAGGATAGATGGTAGTAAGGCGCTGGTGGATGTGGTCAGGAACGCCTCTGTTGGGGATGAACTTGTGTTCAAGGTTTATCGGAAAGGTGAAAGCATCGAACTGAAGGTCATCGTCGGAGAGGATGTACAGCCGGCCAGGGCGGATGAAAAATCAGAAGAGGAAGACCAGGGAAACGGACAGATGTCATTTCCCTGGGGCAACAGATTCAGATAGGAGGGGATGAACATGATAACAGTTGAGCATTTGACGAAACGTTATGGAAATTTTACGGCTGTGGATGATCTGTCCTTTGAGATTGAGGAAGGGCATGTATATGGCTTTTTGGGCCCCAATGGGGCCGGAAAATCCACCACCATGAACATTATGACAGGCTGTCTGTCCGCCACAGCGGGGCATGTCACCATTGACGGATATGATATTTTTGAAGAGCCGGACAGGGCAAAACGGCTGATGGGTTATCTTCCGGAACAGCCGCCCCTTTATCTCAATGAGACTCCCGTGGAATACTTAAAGTTTGTAGGGGAGGCAAAGGGGCTGAGAGGCAGGGAACTGGCCGCGCAGATAGAGGCTGTGATTTCACAGACGAAACTGGAAGCGATGAAAAACCGTCTGATCTCAAAGCTGTCAAAAGGGTATAAGCAGAAGGTGGGTATAGCCCAGGCGCTGCTGGGGAATCCCAAAGTGATCATTCTGGACGAACCTACTGTGGGCCTTGACCCTATCCAGATTATTGAGATTCGGGATTTGATCCGGCAGCTGGGACAGGAACATACTGTGATTTTGAGTTCCCACATTTTGTCGGAAGTCCAGACAATCTGTGAAAAGGTTCTGATCATCGCCAAAGGGAAACTGGTAACATTTGACGAACCGGAAAATCTGGACGCGTTCCGGACGCCTTTTGTGCTGCTGCCGGATTTAAAAAGCAATAATCACAGATCCTTTGATCGAGGAAAGGTATTTCGCCATCATGCCTGTTGCCCAGGGACTGCTGGTTAAGGACGGGGAACATGTGACAGAGCTGCTTACCACTTCTGATATTGCCTACAGCAAAGCGGCAGGATACGAACTGGATTCCTATGAAAAGGAAGAGGGCGATACTGACGGTCCCTTTGCCCTGGCTGTTTCGGTGGAAGCAGAAAACGGAGGACAGATCATCTGGTTTGCTTCTTCCCATTTCCTGGATGAAATGTATAACGCGTATTCATCAGGCGCTAACCTGGATCTGGCAATGAATGCCATGTCTTCCGTGATCGGAGAAAATGAAGCGGTAGCCATCCGCAGCAAGTCGCTGAATTATCATTATCTTACCATCAGCGATTCCACGGCTTCGTTCCTGAAGCTGATCATGATCGGTGTATTCCCTCTTGTTTATCTGGGGATTGGAATCTGTGTGACCATAGGAAGGAGGAAGCGGAATGAAGCGAAATAGGAAACTTGCCGATATAACGGAGAGGAGTGTATCGCGGTGGTGGACAGGGAACCGGTGGCATTGGTGGCAAGAGCCAGCGTGGTGGACCTGGTGGAGGCAGTCAACGGAGTCGTCCTGAAATAGAGCAGTGATAAAAAGGCAGGAGGTGAGGTATAAAAAAGATAGAGATTGTCATACGGGAAATAGAGGAAACGGAGGATGTTTCGGAGATGGTCCTCGCGTCTTTCACAGACACGGAGATTCAGCAGAGTGAAGCAGAACCGCAGGCTCTGCTTTATCCGGGCCTGGAGATTCATCTGAAAGAGCAGACGGTATATAAGGATGGGATACAGATACCATTCAGTTACTATGAGTTTTTTATACTTTACTATCTGGCGAAACATTCCGGATGGGTGTTTACAAAAAAGCAGATTTACGAGGCGGTGTGGAAGCAACCGGCTGAAAACTGTGAGGCCGTTGTGACAAATACGATCAGTCATATACGGAAAAAGCTTGATCAGGGGAATCCGAAAGGCGGATATATAAAAACCGTGGTAAACAGCGGTTATAAATTTGAGGCATAGGATAAACAGGGGAGAACTGCAGAGATCAGCAGAGCTCCTCTGTTTTTTTCATAAGATTCCGGACAACGGCATCGGAATTTTGCCGTCCAGTCTTCCACATATTTTTGAACGGATGTATCAGTGTGATGATTCCCGTCTGGCAGATGGGAACGGATTAGGATTAGCTATTGTAAAGGAACTGGTAAGCGCGCACAAGGGGAAAATAAAGGCGGAAAGCACCCCCGGTGCAGACGTAACATTTACAATTACGTTTCGGAAAGCCCTGTGACCATACAGGGTTTTTTTGCAAAACATGAAAAAAACAAGGTTTCGGCAAGGTTTTGGCAAGGTTTATGACGTATAATGAATTTTATACAAAAGTATCAATGTTTTCTACCGCAATTATGCGAGAAAGGAAAAACTATGAATGATTTGGTGATTAGAACAGAGAATTTGACAAAGGTTTACGGAGAACCCATTGATTTTATTGCTCCGATGCAGCCTGCCTTTTATAACGGCAAATCCAGAACGCATGGAAATGGTGGAGAATTACGGAGGAAACGTGATGATTAATTTAATACAAACTGAGTTTTCAAAACTCAAGAGACAGAAAACTATATTTACCATTATGGGAGTGCTGCTCTTGTTTTGGGTGGGTATGACGTTTTGGAATTATCATGTCCCGCAAAAGAATTTTGAAGATTTCTATATGAAGTATGGCAGCTATATAGCCATGCTCCTTCCATTTCTGCTGGGGTTACTGTTTATTAAGATATACCATGCAGAATACCAGAATGATACGTTGAAGGAATTGCTTCAAATCCCCATCCCAATGAGCCGGTTATTTTATGCAAAAATTCTGTTTTTGTTTTTGGCTGCGGTTATCATCATGCTGATGAACTGTCTGCTCATTATAATAAGTGCTGTCATATGCAGGGTTACAGACATAACTGCTTATCAGACTTTAATGCTGATAAGATTCTTTCTGACTATTGCGTTGTCTATGCCATTTGCAATGTTTCCTGTGTTTCTGATAACTGCTCTGGCATCGGGAAACACGATTTTTTCAAGTACAGTTTGCTTTATCTATTCGCTGGCAGGAACAATCGGAGTTTCACACCTGGCAGGGGCACATCCCATATCCAGTATGTTGAATATTTTGTTTGGCAATCAACTTTTGCTGATAACATCGGATGGGGAAAATCTAATGTATATCGTAGATGTAGTGTTTTTTGTTTTCATAACTGTTTTTTGTGTAGAAGTTTTTTATAGGGTAAAACGTGGAGATAAGTACAAATAGGAATAAGTGGATTGTCGAGTGGGCAAATGAGATAATCTATGCAGAGATTCCCATCTGGGAGAAATGCATCCTCACATGCACCCTCACCATTGAGGAAGCCGCAAAGTATTTCCGCATCGGGGAAAAGAAGATCAGCCAGTTAGCGGACGAACACGCCAACGCCAACTGGCTGATTATGGACGGAAACTTCCGCGATGCGACGTCCGGTCTTCCGACTACGTTTTTCGCGTCCTCCAGAAAGCTGATGCCTGCCGGGGTAAGGGTCACCGTCCGGGTGGTGCGGTGCAGCGTGAAAGGAGCGGCCTGGGCAACGATCGCCGGGCAGATACTGAACGCTTTCCTGTATCTTGCCTGCATTTGGAGATTCAAGAGCATTAAGCTGGATAAGAAGTGCTTCCGAATCTTTCTTCTGGCCTGTCCGATCAACGGGCTGCAGATGGCGACAGGCATTTTCTTCCGGGCGATCGGAAAACCGACACAGGCAACCGAAAGGAAGTGCTGAACGACCTGACCATCCATATCAGGCCGGGGGAGACCATCGGCATTCTGGGCGGCACCGGGAGCGCCAGGTCGCTTTCAATTTATGGTCGCTTTCATTTTTTCCGGGACAGGCTCCCATTCTCCTAATCCCAGGCTCTGCTTATATCTTGCCTGCTCAAACGTCAGGTGAGGCAGATCCTCCTCCAGATAGCCCATCAGCTCGCTGATGCCTTCCCGGGTCACATTATTTATCAGGAAAATGCGTTCACAACCCGCATTGATCAGCCATTGCCTGACCATGGGAATATTGGCGTAGGGGGAATCGATCTTTGTGATGATGCCGATGAGCGGGCGGAGGATAAAGGAGCGAAGGCTCGGGCTGAACAGGCTGTAGGGCTCATCAGCCGCCTGGACAACGGCCACCACATCAGCCTCAAAGGAAAAACATGCAAGCCCTGCGCTGAAGTGCTTGGATTCCGCATATTCGCCCGGGGAGTCGATGGTGTCATCATCGGAGCTGGTGTATTGGGTTTTGACATAATGAAGTTCTTCTCCTCTCAGCGCCTGAGTCAGAGAAGTTTTTCCGGCTTCGCTTCTGCCCATCAGAAATAATTTCTTCATGCTCTGTCCATCCCGTTTCTTTTATTTATATCAGGAACTGCAGGAAAATAACTGCTGCAATTTGTTCAGGCAAAAGCCCGGAAATACAGTAAAATTAATATAGACTTGCAACAGTTATTTGTAGACATTTCCTCAGCAGGCCGTTAGTTGGCTTTTATCTGCATTTTAAAGTGTTATCCCTCCGGGGGCGGTTCCGCCCCAGCCCTGCCGCAGGGAGTTTCATTTCTTATGGATCTCACAGGTGTGGAAGCCCAGTACCTCTCTGAAGAACCTGACCACATCCTCCACTGCGGTCTGTATTTCGGACAATCCGCCGGTGAGGATCAGGGAACCGCAGAAACGATCCATAAAGCCAATCTGTACATCTGCGCTTTTCATTGCCACATCGGCAGCCACCACTACTGCCTCCCAGGGAGTAAACCGGATCAGGCCGATGGATTCGCCGGTGTGGTCCTCGCCCTCATGGACACCGATATGCAGTCCCAGATTCTGATAAACGGAAGCTTGCGGAGCGCTTATGATATGGGCGAGGCAGACTTCTTTTCCGGGAATCCGCAGACGTGTCAGGCGCAGTTTCTTTCCCTTCAGATGTTCATAATCCTCATGGAACAGTTTTTCCAATAGTTCTTCCTTAGTTATTCGCGCCATGGCTGCACTTCCTATCTCTTTGTGATCTTGCAGACTACATATTCCAGTTCATCCCGGAAATAATTCACAACCTCCGTCATGGCTGACATAACATCAGAGATCTCGCCTGTAATGATCAGCGTTCCCGTAAACCGGTCAGCGAAGCCCAGATAGACATTTCCGCTCTTGACCGCAATGTCAGATGCGATGACGGCTGATTCCGGCGGAGTCATATTCATAATTCCGATAGCAGATGATTGATAATCCACCTGCGGATTCAATCCAAGCTTCTGGTATATGATAGGTGCAGGCCCGCCCATCACATGTGCAAATGTGATTTCTTTGCCGGCTACGGTTTCCTGTACGATTCTGATCTGTTCTTCCTGTCCGTTTGCCATCTGTCAGTTCCTTCCGTGCTTCTTATTGTGAAGAAATAAATCTGCGCTTTCAGGAAAGAAACACAGGTGTATAGGTCTCTTCCTCGGCAAGAGCCTGCAAATTTATTTCGTATCACTTCCTTATTCGGTGTTAATGAAAAAGCTTTTTAATAAAATGTGCTATATAAATCATACTATCAGGGAACTTTTCTGTCAAGCTGAAATCTGCAGGGAAAAGTTTTGCATATGAACTTATTATCTGATATAATGGGCATGGAGTGTGGACAGGGAGGAAGGTGGGAGGCTGTCATATGCTGGGTTGGATGCAGGCAGTGGAGCAGATTTATTTCCATGTGCTGCTCCGGGAAGTGGCTGCAGAGCAGCAAGGGAAAATATAAATGGAAAAAGGTTTGGAGAGAGGGGAATCAGGCCGAAGATGGGTTGGAAATTAAAGGTATCAAGAGGAGCGGAGCGGAAAGCGTCTGGCATTGAATTTTGGAGAACGTATTTCTTTTGACCATATACCGATAAAAATGGAACAGGACAAGGGTGGGATATTGACAGGCCGGTTGAAAGCATAATTTCCGGAAAGCTGCATGAAAAGCAGCCTGGAGATTCTGAGAATATATTACAGATCAAAGGAGGCAGAAGAACATGAAAATTGTCATTATCGGCGGCGTGGCTGGCGGAACAAAAGTGGCTGCGAAGCTGAAACGGGAAAATCCCGGAGACGAAATTGTCATCTACACCAAGGGGAAGGACATCTCTTACGCAGGCTGCGGGCTTCCCTACTACATCGGCGGAGCCATTGAGACGGAAGGGGAGCTCATCGTGAACACCCCTGCCAAATTTATGGGACTCACAGGCACCACGGTACATACACAGAGTGAAGTGGTGGCGGTTGATCCCGGAGCAAAGACCATTTCCGTCAGGCGAAGCGGTGCGGAGGCGTATGACGCAGGACGGCAGGGAGCAGGAAACGGCGTCACAGGAGGACAGGAGCCCGGAGCGGAAGGCAACGTCACAGGAGGACAGGAGCCCGGAGCGGAAGGCAACGTCACAGGAGGACAGGAG
>CAJUFB010000101.1:2264-5356 GCA_910585805.1 uncultured Acetatifactor sp. | reverse complement strand
CCCGGAGCGGAAGGCAACGTCACAGGAGGAAAGGCGCCCGGAGCAGGAACCGACGTTTCCGGGGCGCAGGCGGCAGCGACAGAAACCGTCAGCTACGACAAACTTGTCATCGCCGTAGGAGCCGAAAGCTCAGTTCCGCCGGTGGAAGGCACAAAACTTCCCGGCGTATTTACCGTGCGCACGCCCCAGGATGCCATCGGCTGCAGAAAGTATGCCGAAGAGCAGAATTGTAAGCGCGCCGTAGTGGTGGGCGGCGGCTTCATCGGCCTGGAAGTGGCTGAGAATCTTATGGCAAAGGGCCTCTCCGTCACCGTGATGGACATGGCGCCCCAGCTGATGCCTAATATTTTTGATACGGAGATGGCGGATTATGTCCGGCGCAGACTCCAGGCGGGGGGTATGCGCATTCTTACCGGAACGGCCCTGCAGACAATCGCAGGCACGGACAGGGTTACCGGCGTACAGACCGGCGCAGGCACCTTGCCTGCGGACATGGTAATCCTGGCGGCAGGTATCCGTCCCGCCACAAAATTCCTGGCAGACACAGGGCTTGAGATGGACCGGGGCTGCATCCTCACCGACGAATACCAGGCCACCAACCTGCCGGACATCTACGCGGTGGGCGACTGCGCTCTGGTGAAGAACCGTATCACGGGAAAACGCCAGTGGTCCGCCATGGGCTCCACCGCCAATATCGCGGGCCGCGCGTTGGCTCTGTCCTTAAGCGGCGATAAGATGGCCTATCCTGGCGCAATGGGAACGGGCGTGGTGAAGCTGTCCGCGGATTTGAACGCCGCCCGCACGGGACTTACCGAGGAGCAGGCCAGGGCGGCGGGCTTCCGGGTGATTTCAGCCATGGCTATCACCGATGACAAAGCCCATTACTATCCGGATGCGAATATGTTTATCACCAAGCTTGTTGCCGACGCTGACAGCCACAGGCTTCTGGGAATGCAGGTCATCGGCGCGGGGGCGGTAGATAAGATGGCTGATATTGCCGTCACAGGGATTTCCTTCGGGGCAAAAGCCGAGGACTTCCTGACTCTGGACTTCGCCTATGCGCCGCCTTTCTCCACCGCAATCCATCCCTTTGCGGCGGCCTGCGGCGTACTGGTGAACAAGATGACCGGAAGGCTGGAATCCTTTGCTCCCGGGGAATATGCGGCAGGCGCGGCGGCAGGATATAAACTCATAGACGCTCATCCGGCTCCCACTCTGCCCGGCGGGGAGTGGTTTAACCTGACGAAAGCGGAGGAATTTTCGGCGAAATACGGCAAAGAGGAGAAGCTTCTCCTGGTCTGCGCCAAGGGCAAGAGAGGGTATCTGACCCAGAATAAGCTGAAAGCTTTGGGATTTACGAATACCCGCGTACTGGAAGGCGGCGCTACGTTTAACGTGATCAAGAGATCCGTCCCCGCAGGCGGAACGCTTTCTCCTGAGGAGATCAAGCGGGTGAAGGGCCTGGGCTGTCTGCAGGATAAGCGCTATGGCGATGTATTCAATGTCCGCGTGATCACGAAGAATGGCAAGATCACCGCTGAGGAACATCGCGCCATTGCGGAGGCGGCAGAGAAGTTCGGCAGCGGGGAGATTACCATGACCACCCGTCTGACCATGGAGATTCAGGGGGTTCCGTATGAAAATATCGATCCTGTGATCGCTTTCCTGGCGGAGCGCAATCTGGAGACCGGCGGCACGGGCTCCCTGGTGCGTCCTGTGGTTTCCTGTAAGGGTACTACCTGCCAGTATGGCCTGATTGATACATTTGGCATAAGTGAGAAGATTCATGAACGTTTTTACGAAGGTTATCATCATGTGACACTGCCTCATAAATTCAAGATTGCAGTGGGCGGCTGTCCCAATAACTGCGTGAAGCCGGATCTGAACGATTTGGGGATCATCGGTCAGAGAGTGCCTTTGTTTGACTATTCCAAGTGCAGGGGCTGTAAGAAGTGCCAGGTGGAGACTTCCTGTCCCATCAAACTGGCCAGGGTGGAAGACGGGTGTCTCAGGGTGGATGCCGAAAGCTGCAACGGCTGCGGGCGCTGCAAGGGAAAGTGCCCTTTCGGCGTGACGGAAGAGTACATTGACGGCTATAAGATTTACATAGGCGGAAGATGGGGCAAAAAAATTGCCAACGGCCGTCCCCTGGAGAAGCTTTTCATCAGCGAGGAGGAAGTGCTGGATACGGTGGAGAGGGCAATCCTGTTCTTCCGGGACGAGGGGATTACGGGAGAGCGCTTTGCGGACACGGTAAACCGTCTTGGATTTGACTATGTACAGGATAAGCTGCTCCATGCGGAGATTGACAAATCCGCAGTACTGGAGAAGAAGGTCAAGGGCGGAGCCACCTGCTGATTTGCCCTGCATAACGTAAGGATTTCGGAAAAGCAGCGGGGCTGTGAGGGAATACATCCATTTCCCCACAGCCCCATTGATACTGCAGTCTGTTTATCTGGTCTTCACATTATTGTATTTCTCGTTTTTGACTGAATAAGTTGCAGCGGTTATTTTCCGACAATTCCGAAGGAAAGAGCCTTGCCGCGGCCTGTGAGAGGGACGACACCCGGATCAGGGACTGCCTGGAACGGGCCGGGGCGGCTGAATTCGTAGACGGGCTGTTCCTGGGAACGGACACGCTGCTGGAAGCAAATTTCCTGAAGGATTTCCTGAAGGTATTCCGGTGCCCCATGTATGCTGCCATACATGTCGGGCACCTTTTTTCGACCTTTTTTGCGCTTTCTTCATATAATGATATTGGGGAGCCGGTTTTGGGTCTGAGGCAGGCTTCAAAGACGCGCTCTCCATCTGGTTCAAGATTGCAAAAACGAAATGCAAAGAGGTGAAAAAGATTGAATTTCTATAACAGAAACAACATGTCCGCTCAGGGAAGGGCCGGAATGACGCCCGGCCAGCCATGCCCTGCGAGATTCCCCGGAACTGGGGGAATGCAAGGAACTATGGGTTCAGAAGCTATGGAATCTCCGGGGTCTGCGGGGGCAGGGGCTATAGGACCTCCGGGACCTGTCGGACCTATGGGACCTGTCGGACCTATGGGACCTGTCGGACCTATGGGACCTGTCGGACCTATG
>CAJUFB010000101.1:0-2164 GCA_910585805.1 uncultured Acetatifactor sp. | reverse complement strand
GGATCTGTCGGACCTATGGGATCTGTCGGACCTATAGGACCTGTCGGACCTATGGGGCCAAGAGGCGAGCCCGGGCCGCCCGGCTGTCCGGGAGAATGCGGCGAGCCCGGGCCTCAGGGTGTTACGGGTCCACAGGGCCCCCAGGGCGTCACAGGCCCCCAGGGTCCTCAGGGTGAGCAGGGCCCCAGGGGACCGTCGGGACCTCCCGGATATCCCCAGAGCAGCATCTTTGCGGCTTTTTCCAGTCCCAGGTTCACAATGCCCGAAAGCGCTAGCCTTCCTCTCAGGCCGGGCGTTACGGACACCACCGGAAATATTTCCCCCTGCGGAAGCCATTCCGTCAACCTGACCCCCGGATTCTATGCACTTTACTATTTTGTCTCCGCGGAGCTGAAATCGCCCGGATTTGCAAAACTCACGCCGGTGTTCAACAACTGTATACAGTCATCTTATATGGGATATAACGTCACAAAAAAACGCCGCCAGAGAATTGAGCTGTCCAGGTACTTTATAGTCGAAATAGAGGATGTTTCTACTCTTTCTTTCGTGTGGATCTGTTCGGAAACCGCTTTGATCGACAGTATGAACATGACAGTGCAGAAGCTGTGCAGATGAGATATGTGCAGTCGGAAACTGATTTTGTGTGCAGAATGTCTTTGCCGGCACTGCCGCATGAACAATACCGAAAAAAGAAAGGAAAGTGTGACCTATGGCAACAATCAGCCTCTGTATGATCGTGAAAAACGAAGAAAAAACTCTGGAACGCTGTCTGAACAGCGTGCATGACCTGGTGGACGAGATTATCATTGTGGACACAGGCTCTTTTGACCGGACAACGGAAATCGCAGGGAAATTTACCGACAAGATATACCAATATCCCTGGAAGGACGATTTTGCCGCCGCCAGAAACCATTCCTTTTCAAAAGCCGCCATGGAATATTGCATGTGGCTGGATGCCGATGACGTTATCGAGCAGACCGAGAGGGAAGAATTTCTTCGGCTGAAGCAGTCTCTGCCTCCGGATACGGATATGGTAATGATGAAGTACCATACTTCTTTTGACGAAACAGGCGCGCCGGCCTTCTCCTATTACAGAGAGCGCTGGATCAAAAATGTACCGGAATATCGTTGGGTGGGAGCGGTCCACGAGGTGATATCCCCTGCCGGAACGCTCTTGTACTCTGATATAGCCGTCTCTCACAGAAAAGAAGGCCCGGGGGATCCCGACCGGAATTTGAGAATCTATCAAAAAATGCTCTCTGACGGCAAAGTACTGGACCCCCGCCAATTATATTACTATGGGCGGGAACTGTATTATCACCAAAAGTACCAGGAAGCCGTGTCCGTGCTGGAACAGTTCCTGAACCTGCCGGAGGGTTGGGTGGAGAATAAAATAGAAGCCTGTACCGTCTGCGCCGACTGCTACAACAGATTGGGAAAAACCGATTCCGCCCTTTTGGCGCTGCTCCGGGGCTTAAGCTTTGACACGCCCCGGGCAGAACTGTGTTGCGATATCGGAAATCATTTTCTGAAATGCGGAAATTACCGAAACGCCGTCTACTGGTTTGAGACTGCCTTAAGCAGGGAACGCAATGACCGGGCCGGCGGATTCGTTTTGCCGGATTGCTACGACTATATCCCCTTACTGCAGCTGTGCGTATGCCATGACAAATTAGGGGACAGGGAAAAGGCGAGAGAATACAACGACAAAGCCGGGCTCTGTAAACCTTATTCAAAAGCGTATCTCTATAATAAACAATATTTTGAGCAGATATCATAGCTATAACCTACCCTTTTATGCCCCGGCAGCTGATACACATCTGGATCGACATACTCGAAGCATCGGGATTTCGTGCTCTCCCGCTTATGGGTAACCTCAGCCAAAAACAGGGCCGCCCAAAATCGGGAAACCCTGTTTTTAGATACGGATTCGTTAAAAATCTCCGCTTCGATGATTCATCCTATGTAACTTAGAAATCTACCTCTGTTCCATAATAAATGCAGTTGAACAGCTTTTCCATGGTAGCAGGGTCGATAGGACGGGGATTGGAGCCCGTGCAGGCATCGCCTACCGCAAGTTCGGAAATCCTTGCAATCTTCTCCTTGAACTCCTCTTCGATGATGCCGAATTCCTTTAAGGTCTTCGGAATGGAAAGCTGTACGT
>CAJUFB010000100.1 GCA_910585805.1 uncultured Acetatifactor sp. | reverse complement strand
GCAGTTATGCGGTTTCTGCCATATTATTCTATTTACAAGTGTTAAAAATCCGCTTACCGTCATGGGCAAATTCCCGGCCTTCGTCCCTGGGCAGATACTCTCCCAGCTTCGCCGTCGCCAATACCGTGGCCACAAATGCAAACAAAATCCCTCCCAGCGCAAGCAGGGATGTCCGGTCTCCGGATACAATCAAATGTAACATATGGCTCCTATCCGCACCTTTGTGCTGTTTTTCACTTACACTATAACATGTACAGTAATCATGATTTTATCACAAAACAGTGGGAATTGCAATCAGATGAACCTTTCAAAATTCCGCGCCGTCACTTTAGTATTGCTAATTTTTTCTCTCTATAATATGGAATATATCATTTTAAACCTGCAAACTCCACGCCACCGGATTTCTACAAATGAGGAAACAGAAAATGAACACTACCACCACAGCAGCTCAGATCGGTGAGATCATCGCAAAGCTCCGCACAGAAAAAGGATTGAAGCAAAATCAGCTGTCAGCCATGCTGAGCATATCCCCGGGCAACTTATCCAACTATGAGCACGGCGTATACTGGCCCGCCCTGGACATGCTATGCAGGATCGCGGATCTTTTCAATGTATCCACCGACTTTCTGTTAGGGCGCACCGGCTACCGCTGCCCGCCGGAATCCTTCGGGAAATATGTCACGCCCGATTACACCATGTACCATATCATCAATATTCTCCTGGAGCTGGATACCGGTTCCAGGGACGCAGTGGTAAAATATGCCAGCTACCTGAAAGAGACCAGCTCCTGCGCAGTCCCCGGCCAAATCGGCAGGCAGGCTTCGAGGAAATCCACTGCACAACGTAAAAAAGCCGATTAGATCCCCTCATCCCGCTCCCTGAGAAGCGCTTCGAAGGGCCTGTTTGGCGGCAGCCTGCCTTTCCTGTTATATTGCTCCCGCATATTGACAGCCGCCCTCTCCACCGCTTCCCGGAAGCCCCCTGCGGAAAGCCGGACAGCCCCTTCTCCCCAGATGATCATCTGCTCCAGCCTGTCGGAGGTTGCAACCGTCACATGGTGCTTCCTTCCGATTCCGTGTACCGTCTTCTCGATATACTGGTCGGCAGTTTCCGCTTCTTTGGTGTATACCACATGGATATTGTGATACTTCTGCACGGAACCGGGATTTCCCTTCACCTTATAGGCATCAAAGACCAAAATCAGGTTGCATCCCTCATAGCCCTGGTAATTACTGCAGATATCCATAAGCTTATCCCTGGCGCTGTCGATATTCACCTCCGCCAGTTCATGAAGGTCTTCCCATGCGAAAATGATATTGTAGCCGTCTACCAGAAGATAACTTTCTTTTGGGGGCACTGCTGCTTTCACAGGCAAAGCCGGTGATGTGCTTTGGGCATTTGGAGACCGGGCATCATCCTCCCCTCCTGCTGCCCTTCCCGTATTCCGCTGGTGATAACGGTAAGGCTCGTAATCCCGTTTCGCCTTGCCGTAAGTACGCAGAAATATCTCTTCTATCTCCTCCTGGGTGATATGGTCCGAAACGCTTTTTGCTTCATCTGCCCCTTTCTTCTGCCTGCCCGGAAGACTTCCTGCCCGTATCCCGGGGCTCCGCCTGCCATCCTGCATCTGCCCATGGCCCGAATGCCAGTCCCCATCCGCTGTGTCCCCGTATTCCGCCGCCCTGCCGCCCTGTTCCTCTCCCGCTGCCTCCGGATCCCACCCGCTTTCCATATGGGCATACCCCGGCACCTGGTCCCATGGCACCACAAAGCCCGCCCCATGAGCACAGAAAACCGACGATGACGGATTCTCCAGGTCTGCCTCCGGATCATAGCCGGACAGTTCCATGACTTCCTCTGTATTGTGACAGGGCTCATACCCTTTTAACGTACAGCTCAGCCGTCCCAGTCCTCTGGTATAGGCATTTACTTCCCTCTGATACCCTCTCATGGCGGCCGCCGGCGCCGAACCTGTGACGGTGGTAAATTCTCCCTCTGTGACAGATGCGTCAAATCGTCCCTTCATCCGCTGAATATCGGATATAGCCCTGCCCAGCTGTCCAGTAGGTATCTCCAGGATAAAGGAAAATACAGGCTCCAGAAGCACGCTCTCCGCCTGCATCAGCCCCTGCCTCAATGCCCGGCAGGTAGCCTGCCTGAAGTCGCCGCCCTCCGTATGCTTCAGATGAGCGCGTCCGGTCAGAAGCGTGATCTTCATATCCGTGATGGCCGACCCGGTCAGCACACCCGGATGGGTGCGTTCCTCCAGATGCGACAGCACCAGCCTCTGCCAGTTTCTGTCCAGGATATCCTCGCTGCAGGCGCTGGCAAACTGCAGTCCGCTGCCCGGCTCTCCCGGCTCCAGCAGCAAATGCACCTCCGCATAATGACGCAGCGGCTCGAAATGCCCGATGCCCTCCACGGCATTCCCAATGGTCTCCTTGTATACGATCTGCCCGTCCGTAAACTCCACTTCCAGCCCAAAGCGTTCCGAGATCAGCTTTTTCAGAATCTCAATCTGTACCTCGCCCATGACCTGTACATGAATCTGGGGGACTGCCCTTTTCCCGCCCTGCAATGACGCCGGATTCCCTGCCGTACCCGCGCCTTTTTTTCCGGGCGCTGCCCTTCCGCCGGAAACGGCCGCGCCTCCCGTCGGCCCGCCGGAACCCTTTTTCCCGGGGACTGACCGTGCGCCGGAATCGGAAACCGTCTCCGCGCCTGCCGCCCCGCCGGAGCCGATTCCCCCTGTCTCCTGCCATACCACATGAAGCTGAGGCTCCTCCTCCTCCAGTTTTCGCAGCTGTCCCAGCACTTTGACGGCATCACTGCCCTCCGGCAGCAGCAACCCGTAAGTCAGCACAGGCACCAGCACAGGAAAGGCATTCCGGCGCTCTCTTCCCAGCCCCTGCCCCGCAAACGTCCTGCCAAGCCCTGTCACGGCACAAATGCCGCCCGCCGCCACTTCATCAGCCGCGCTGTACTGTGCCCCCGCGTAAACCCGCAGCTGGTCGGCCTTTTCCTCCCAGATCTCCCCTTCGGATGCGGCGCTTCCGGCATTGCTCACAGGCATCTTTACCCGCAGCGTGCCTCCTGTGACCTTCAAATGGGTCAGGCGGTTGCCGGAGGCATCCCTGGATATCTTAAATACCCTTGCCCCGAAATCCTCCGGATAGACCGGGCACAGGGCAAACCTGCGGATTCCCTTCAGCAATTCCTCCACCCCCTCCAGATGCAGGGCGGAACCGAAAAAGCAGGGGAACACATGCCTCCTGGCCACAGCCTGCGCAATGCAGCCGTCTTCCAGGCAGTCCGCTTCCAGATATGTTTCCATCAGTTCCTCGTCGCACATGGCAAGCGTTTCCAGGAATTCCGTCCCCCTGTTCTCCGCCTCAGACCCGAATTCCTGACATCCGCCGTCCAGCTTCCCCTGCAGTTCCAGCAACAGTTTCTCCTTATCCGTATCCAGCTGGTCCATCTTATTGACAAAAAGGAATGCAGGAATCCCATACTGCTCCAACAGCCGCCAGAGGGTCTGTACATGTCCCTGCACGCCGTCCGATCCGCTGATCACCAGCAGGGCATAATCAAGCACCTGGAGAGTACGCTCCATTTCCGCGCTGAAATCCACATGTCCGGGCGTATCCAGCAGCGTGATATCCAGCCCCTCCCAGGAAATCTGCGCCTGCTTGGAAAAGATCGTGATCCCCCGCTCCCGCTCCAGCGCAAAATTATCAAGAAAGGCGTCCCCGTGGTCCACCCTGCCCAGCTTCCGTATCCTGCCGCCTGTGTATAAAAGCCCTTCCGCAAGGGTGGTCTTTCCCGCATCTACATGGGCCAGCAGGCCGACACATATATTCTTTTTTACCCCTTTGGCTTCCTGTCCGCCCATGAAAATGCCTCCCGTCAGTTACGTATTTTTCAAGTATACCACAAGAACCTGCGTTAGTCGAGACGATAAAGAACTGTTAAGAAATAACTTTCCTTACAAGTCCCTTCCATAGATTTCCAGCCTGCTTTCTGTCATCCGCTTTCTGCCGTCACAAAAGTTTATCTTGACACCTACCGGAAAATCCCTTATAGTAAATCACAAATACAGTCAGGAACCTGAGCTTTATGTTCCGGTTTTCCGCTGTCAAAGGGAAATGTCTTCTGACAATTCCTGAAAACGCTAGGGGAGCACATCGCTGAGACTGAAGCTTTCGTCCGGATAAAAGTATCCGAACCAAAGCCTCTAACCCTCACTACTTGACCCGGATAATACCGGCGTAAGGAAGCAGCACAATGAATAACGCATACACAGGGCAGGCCGAGGCACTTCTTCAGCCGCGCCTTCCAATCATGTCCGGCCGGACTTATGCGTCAGATCATTGCCGATGTCGTCCCTCCTTAGCCAATACATTTAAGGAGGTTTTTTTATGTTCTACAATGTGATCACCAACGGAGATGATGTCAGTTATCTCCCCACCCCACTGGGCACTGCCCTTCTGATCGTCCTTTTCCTGGCTCTTCTCGCCGCTGCCGTTGCCTTCGCCGGAAGGAGAAGCACTTCAGGAAAGAAAAGCACCCCCGGAGCGAAAAACAATCCCGAAGAGAAGAATCCCTCCGGGAAAGAAAGCCATTCTGCCGAAACAGCCTCCTCCGGAAAGAAAACCGGCTTAAAGCTGAGCGCCAAGCAGCTGGCCTTCTGTGCCGTGGCCGTTGCCCTGGGCAGCGTGCTGTCCAATCTGAAGCTCTACGAATTTCCTTTCGGCGGTTCCGTTACCCTGCTTTCCATGCTCTTCATCTGCCTTCCCGGCTACTGGTTCGGGCTGGAAGCAGGTGTGATCACCGGCGTGGCTTACGGTATCCTGCAGCTGATCATTGACCCTTATGTAATCCATCCTGCCCAGCTGCTGGTGGATTATCCTCTGGCATTCGGCGCCTTTGGGTTATCCGGTCTGTTTACTGACAAGAAAAACGGATTGCTGAAGGGCTATACCGCAGGCATCATCGGCAGGTGGATCTTCTCCACCATCTCCGGCTGGATCTTCTTCGCGGAATATGCCTGGGAGGGCTGGGCTCCTCTGCCTTATTCACTGGTTTACAACGGCATCTACATTTTTTCCGAAGCAGCCATCACGCTGATCATCCTGTCCATTCCTCAGGTAAAAGCAGCTTTTGCAAAAGTAAAAAAGCTGGCACTGGAATAAAAACAGCGGCACTGCTTTCCCATGGCAAAACTGCCATGAATTTAAACAGAAACGATCCAAAAATCTGCAAACCGCACAAAAAATCAGGAATCCGAATTCCCGGGGTTGACAAATGCCCTCAAGTAGTGCATAATGCAGAATGAAAAAGGCAAGGGCGTCTTTCATGTAGATACATGGGAGGCGCCTTTGCCTTTTATATCTGAAAAATAACGGATCGGAGAAATGTAAAAATCTGCAAAGTGCCTGCGCCTGCAGGTTACGGAAAGGGATAGGTAATTATGGAAAAGGTATCTGACTATTTCGGATGTATGGTATTTGACGACAGGGTCATGAAAGCGAATCTGTCCGCTGAGGTTTATCAGTCTCTGCGGAAGACCATTGACGAAAACGCGCGTCTGGACATCAACGTCGCCAATGCTGTGGCGGCCGCCATGAAAGACTGGGCTGTAGCTCACGGCGCAACCCATTATACACACTGGTTCCAGCCGCTTACCGGCGTCACTGCGGAGAAGCACGACAGCTTTATCTCTCCTTCGCCCGACGGCGGTGTCATCATGGAATTTTCGGGAAAAGAACTGATCAAGGGCGAGCCTGACGCTTCCTCATTTCCCTCCGGAGGCTTAAGGGCAACCTTTGAAGCCAGAGGGTATACCGCATGGGATCCCACTTCCTACGCATTCATCAAGGGAAAGACCCTGTGCATTCCCACTGCCTTCTGCTCTTACGGCGGCGAGGCATTAGATAAGAAGACACCCCTCCTGCGTTCCATGCAGGCTCTGAACAAACAGGCTCTGCGCATCCTGAGGCTCTTCGGCAACAATACGGTAAAATGTGTCCGCACCTCCGTGGGACCGGAGCAGGAATACTTCCTGATCACGAAGGAAATGTACGACCAACGCCCGGATCTGCGCTTTACCGGAAGGACATTGTTCGGAGCAAAATCTCCCAAGGGGCAGGAAATGGATGATCACTACTTCGGCGTCATCAAGCCCAGAGTGGCCGCTTACATGGAAGAGCTCAACCGGGAACTCTGGAAACTGGGCATCCTGGCCAAGACAGAGCATAATGAGGTGGCTCCCGCGCAGCATGAACTTGCCCCTATTTATACTACCACCAATGTGGCGACCGACCACAACCAGCTGACCATGGAAATCATGCAGAAGGTAGCTGCAAAACACGGCCTGGTATGCCTGCTGCATGAGAAACCTTTCGCCGGGGTCAACGGCAGCGGCAAACACAACAACTGGTCTCTGACCACCGATACCGGGGTCAACCTTCTATCTCCAGGCGAGACACCTTATGAAAATGCGCAATTTTTGCTGTTCCTTTGTGCAGTCATTAAGGCTGTGGATGATTACCAGGATCTGCTGCGTCTCTCTGTGGCCACTGCGGGCAATGACCACAGACTGGGTGCCAACGAGGCACCTCCTGCAGTTGTTTCCGTTTTTCTTGGCGATGAGCTGAATGCGGTTCTGGAGGCCATCGAATCCGGCCAGCCTTACAGCGGCGTGGATAAGACCGTGATGAAGCTTGGCGTAAATGTCCTGCCCAGGTTCAACCGCGACACCACAGACCGCAACCGTACTTCACCTTTCGCCTTCACCGGCAATAAATTCGAGTTCCGTATGCTTGGCTCCTCCAACAGCATCGCCTGCGCCAATATGATGCTCAACAGCGCGGTTGCCGAGAGCCTGAAGATTTATGCGGACCGCCTTGAGGACGCGGCGGATTTCGAAACTGCACTGCATGAAATGATCCGTAAGACCATCAGGGACCACAAGCGTATCATTTTCAACGGCAACGGCTATGACGATACCTGGATTCAGGAAGCCACCGAAAAGCGCGGACTGCTCAACTACCGCACCACGCCGGACTGCATGCCTCATCTGCTGGATAAGAAAAATGTGGATATGCTGACCTCCCATAAGGTATTCTCCGAGACGGAGCTGAAGTCGAGATGTGATATCATGTTGGAAAATTATTGTAAAACCGTCCTGATTGAGGCCAATACCATGGTAGATATGGCCAGAACCCTGATTGCTCCGGCAGTGGAATCCTATACGCTGAAAATTGCCCGGACTGCCGCCGCCAAAAAGGCAGTGGATGAGAACCTGGCATGCAGCTATGAGAAAGATCTGGTGAAGAAGCTGTCTACTCTCACTGACAGGATTGCAGTGAAGACTGCGGAACTGGAAAGCGCGATTACTGCCCTCCAGGAAGAAACGGACATTATATCCGAATCCAACGCCGTCCGCGATACTCTGCTTCCCAGGATGAGTGAATTAAGGCTTGCATGCGATGAGGCAGAGACACTGACCGCCAGGAGCGACTGGCCTTTCCCTACATATGGCGATCTGCTGTTTGGGGTAAGGTAAACGGAACCGGCATTTCAGTCCCTTATCTACACGCTTCCGGAGATCACATGGATGCCCAGATTCGCAATTCCGCACAGCAGCATCACCAGGATCGGGTTCCATTTCCATTTTCTCAGGACAAAGAATGCCGCGGCAAACAATACGATCCCCAACCAGTTCACATTTTCCGGCAGCAGGGCTTCTTCCCCCACCGCCACCGTGCGCAGCAGAGAAAGCCCGGCGCCGGCGATCAGGGCAACCACCGCAGGGCGCAAACTCTGCAGGATGCCCTGTAATACAGATACATTTTTATACTTATAGTAAATAAAAGCAAGGAGAGATACAATGATGCATGAGGGAAAGATACACCCGAAGGTAGCCGCTATCGCCCCGGGAACACCCGCGATCCGTATGCCCACAAAGGTTGCCGAATTTACGGCGATGGGCCCCGGTGTCATCTCCGCGATCGTAATCAGATCCGTGAATTCCCCCATGCTCAGCCATCCGTAGCCGGCCACCACCTCACTCTGGATCAGAGGCATCGCCGCATAGCCGCCTCCGATGCTGAACATCCCTACCTTTAAAAAACTCAAGAATAACTTCAGGTAAGTCACCTGTCTCCCTCCTTCCTCCGCCTGCGCCAAAGTACCCGCAGTACCCCCACTGCCGCAGCTGCCAATATGATCAGGATCACATTCACCTGAAATACCGCAGTTGCCACAAAAGCAGCTGCCATTACCCCATACAAAAACAAGCTGCGCTCCTTTGCCACCTTTCCGCCAAGGCCCCATACCACATCCAGAATCACAGCCACCACTCCCGCCTGCATGCCCTTCAGCAAAAGAGCCACATATGGATTAGCGGCAAAAGCCTGATAGAAAAAGGAGATAACCGTCAATATCAGCATGGGCGGCAGTATGGTCCCCATGACTGCCGTCATCATGCCCCAAAAGCCTGCTGCCCGCCATCCCACCAGGATTGCCGCATTGACTGCAATGGCCCCGGGTGAGGACTGGGCCAGCGCCGCCAGGTCCAGCATTTCATTCTCATCGATCCAATGCAGTTCATCCACGAATTTCCGTTTCATGAAAGTGATGATGACAAATCCGCCTCCGAAAGTAAATGCGCTGATATACAGCGTGCTTAAAAATAACTGAACCAATGTCTTTCCCTTCCTGCTGCCTTCCATTGTTCCTCCCTGCCCCTGTGGGTATCCATTGCAGCAAGCCCCGACACTACACTGCATGCAATCCATAGTTCCAGGCATCCACGCCTGCTCCGCCCATGCTGCCGCTCCAGCTATCCCCTGCCTCTCCGTCCATGCCGCCGCTCCAGCCAGCCCATGTCCTCTCTGCCCATGCCATTGCCTGCAGGGTCTGCTCCGGCTTCTATGTTTACCATCATTATAGCACTTGCATTTTCATATATAAAATGCTATTATTTTATTGTTTTCATATCATTATCAGCATGATTACCGTTCTATTATACTGCAGACCGCCAGGATTTACAGTGATGCCTCAAGGAAAGTACCTGGCTGGCGGTCTGCAGTCGGGTTGTACTGCAAATTCAATCGGTGCGCAGTATAATATATCCACTGGCTCTTTACATAACTGTGTCGGATTTACGCAGTTTCGCATTGTCGATATCGTGTTTGCATATATGCTATAAACAATAAAACATATCCACAGAAAGGATATCCATATGACATTAAAACACTTGAAGATCTTTGTGGCCGTCTACCGGGAAATGAATATCACCCACGCATCGGAAACCCTGCACATGACCCAGCCGGCCGTCACCAGGGCAATACAGGAACTGGAGAAATACTACGGAGTCCGCCTGTTTGAGCGAATGGGACGCAGACTCTGCGCCACCATGTGCGGAGAGGAGCTGTATGCCAGGGCCGTACATATCACGGACGCCTTCAGCGAACTGGAACACAGCCTGAGAAGCTGGGACGAATCCGGCCTTCTTCGGATAGGCGCCAGCATCACCCTGGGCAGCTTCCTCCTTCCAAAGCTGGTGAAAACCTTTCAGACAATGCATCCGGACCTGAAGATCTACGCCACAGTATCCAAACTGGAAACCATACAGGAAAAACTTTCGGACAATAAAATAGATGTGGCATTGGTGGAAGGTGAGACACCTTCCGAAGTCATCCGGAGAGAATGCTTCACCCGGGACACCCTCCAGACGATTGTCCCGCCGGGTCATCCGCTCCTGTCAAAGGATACAATACTCCTGCAAGACCTCCTCGCATGCCCGCTTCTGCTGCGGGACAGGGGCAGCGCAGGGCGCGCATTTCTGGATCATGTTTTTGCGGCCCACGGGTATACGGCCAACCCTGTGTGGGAAAGCATGAGCACACAGGCGCTGGTAAACGCCACCGCCGCCGGCATCGGCATCTCCATCCTGCCGGCGCAGCTTGTAGCCCGCGACATCGCTTCCGGGAAGGTAACCGCTGTCCCTGTTGCGGATGAATCCTTTACCCGAAATAACTATATCATCTGGCACCGGCAGAAATACCTCACCGGAACCATGTTGGAGTTCATCGAGCTGTGCCGCCGGAGCTGCCAGGCATGCCGTTAAAGTAATCTTCAACTCACGATCCAGACGCTCTGGTCCTTTTCCGGAGCTTTGTCCTTTTTGCCTCTTCCCTTCGCGGTTTCTTTCCCGGCAGCTGCTTTTGTTTTTCCCTCAGGCGCATTGCTGCTGTCCGCCGCTTTTTCTCCTCCGCCGCTTCACTGCCAACCAATACCGCTTACGCATTCGCATCTGCTTTTCCCCCGCCAGTCGTCAATGCTTCCACCCTGGAGATATCTGTATCCCCGGTAGTCTGCAATAAATAAACTCATAGTAACATTCTTTTAGAGCTTTGTCATAAATGCTGCAACAGAAAAAGCGCCCCAGATGTCATTCATCTGTAGACGCTTCTCCACGCAGCCATCCTGGTGCGGTTCAATATGTTTCATTTGTCATCATACGATAATCTTCCCCATCCACCCGGCCAGTTCTTCCGGCGTCATTGCCCCTACAAAAGCGCCCATGTCCGCCAGGACTGTCGCCGCATTCCTGTCATAGTTGGGATTGGCGTCCATGTCCAGGGCGGTGAGCACCACCAGCCTGGCCCCGCTTTCGATAATGCCCTTGCATGTGCTGTAGAGCCTCTGATATCCGCCGCCCTCATAAAGGTCCGTAACCAGCACCACCATGGCTCTGAACGGAAAATCGATCAGCCCTTCACAGTAGGACAAAGCCCCCGCGATATTGGTGCCGCCCCCAAGTTGGACGCTCATCAGCGTCTCCACCGGGTCATCCACATAGCCGCTCAAATCCACCACATTGGTATCGAAAATCACCAGCTTTGTATCCAGCATGGGCAATTTTGCAAAAATCCCCGCCATGATGGCGCTGTGGATAACGGAATCCAGCATGGAACCGCTCTCGTCCACGCAGATGATGACACGCCACTGGTTATACTTCTTCATAAAGAAGGAGACTCTGACCTCCTGCTCCAGCCTGCGGGCAATCTCCTCCGCCACTTTCCGCACGATTTCCCTGGCCATCTGAAGCACGTCGCCTTTCATCATGTGCTTCAGCTCCAGCTTCTGCAGTACCTCGGGGTCCGTCAGAAGTTCCGTCATGCCGTATTTTTCCAGGGCGTGGCGCTCCAGGACCTCCACCGTCTGCTTCGGGAACAGCTTCTTCACCTGATGCAGCCAACTGGGCACGGTAAGCTGGGAGCCGTCACTGCCGCCCTGTCTGTCTTTCCGGATTTCCTGCTCTTCCCCGTATTCTCTGGAATAAAGATAATCCAGCACGTTTTCCATATCCATGTAATTCTTTTTTCAGCTTTACGCAGGCAAATCATTTCGCCAATCAATTTATACTCTTTATATTGCTTTTTTCTATTGCTGATTCAGGACTCATTCGATTGATGAAGACAGCCTGCCGGTAAAATTTTTAGGATTTGAGTGGATATTCAAGATCATAGATATCCTCGCCATACAGGATATCCAATGTATGATTTTCACTCAACACATATTCTTTCCCATGAATCCGAAAGACACTCCCTGGATCATACTTATGAAGAAGAAGCCCGGTGGCTGTTATACTCTGGTACCGGAAATCGTATCGTTCCTGGGTTTGGATCGAACCGGCATACTTGTTTGTAGTATAAAAACGTTTTACTTCTGTCTCCCCCATTTTCACCGTAAAAAAGCCAGGCTGGATACCCGCCTCCACCAAATATCCCTCCGTTTCGCCTCGGGAAAAAGTCAATCCCATATAAACAGTGTCATCTGCAGTACTGACATAATTCCAAAATCTGGCATATCTTTCCAGAGTTCCATCATAAGGTGCCCCTTTCAATTGTTCCGAAAGAATGGAGCCTATCGATTGGTTCCCCGTGTATAGAGAATGCTCCTGCCCATCTCCTGATACATATTTAAAATACTGGTTTTTACCAAAATCCATGCAATTGTCCACTGCCTTGATCTCCT
Source organism: uncultured Acetatifactor sp. (assembly GCA_910585805.1). Taxonomy (GTDB): domain Bacteria; phylum Bacillota; class Clostridia; order Lachnospirales; family Lachnospiraceae; genus Acetatifactor. The sequence continues at coordinate 1,586 of CAJUFB010000100.1, read as the reverse complement.
GCAGCCCAGATGTGTCTATCGAAGGAATCTGGTCAGAAGTAAATGTCGTTCCATTTGGCAAAAAATGCACATTTCCTTCCGATTGTATCATAAAATCCCAATCGTTAATCTTCGTAAGCAAATCATCTGATATATATTTCGCCTTCCCATCTGCGGAGTAAGTGTTGTAGCAAATGCTTTCTTTACTGCTTCTCACAAAAACGTCACGCCTGTTCTGGAGAGCATTGTTTCCCAATAGCGCATTCAGTGCTTTCTTTTTCGAAGCGGTACGAGCCATGCTCTGATCCAACCGCAGATTATCCAATCTGATATTCATATAATACTTTCCCTCCATTTCCTCACTCAATTTTGCTATTTGGACGCAGAATTCTGTATTATATCCTCCCAGGACGCTTTAGTAAAACAGAGTTGATGCGGACACAATAGTCAAACAATTACTACAATATCAGGTAAAAATACCTTTTGATGGACTAATCATACCTTTCTCATTACCTGATAATATACTTATCTTGAGAAAGGTATGATATATACGGTACATCAAATTGCTCTATAGTCACTCTTGATAACAAAGCATCGCGACAGTAACTTTAAGACCGATAGCCAAACTTTTAGTCCCAATAGTTTTATAAATTCCAGCAGTCTTGAGTATAAACTTCCAACTTACTAATTATCATCGTGAAGTAATTGTTATACTGTCATCGACCGCCTTTGATGTAATCGGATATACATATTGAAATGTTACAGTTGGAGTCAATGTAATATTTTTCGAGTACTCAAATGTAACTTGCCAACTACTCCGTAATGGCAGAGACAATGAAGTCAATCCGCTTTTATACCATGTATATCTATTCAAATTTGTTGTAATGTCTATTGAATTATTTCTAATCGAAATACCTTTAACATCTGTTGTTCCAACATTGTTAACTTTCATAGAATATACTACTGCATCTTGGGGTAACCTTGCTTCGTTAATCAAATTAAATGATATAGTACTATTTGAACCGGACATTGTCACACTACCAATTCTAACTGAGCATTCTGCAACACTATAGTTTGGATCTCCTACAAGTAAATAGTACTTCTGCGAGGATGACATATTCGTGTGAATTCTCACATAATAATAACCTGATGCCTGTGCCTCAAACTGATATGCGGTAACACCAAAAGTAGCCTTTTCATATGTGTCTGATAGTATTGGAACTTCGCCAGTATCATAATATACATCAAAAACTAATGTATTAGCACCACTATTAAGCGAAACATATTGTATTCCTTCGCTTAAAAAAACCTTATACCAGTCATCGTCATTGGCTGATGTACTTCCTTCAACCGCATAATGACCCGGATTACTTCCAGTCACTGTCCCGCTAGCCGTCTCACGATTAGCCTGGATTAACATTGCATTTTCTCTCGTATTATTTGGTTCCGTTTCCACCACTGCAACTGCCGCATGTACCGGCAATGAAATGATATTCACCAACATAAGGCCTGACATTATAACTGCAATAATGTTTTTCCTCCAACTCATACTTTTTGTAAGCGGCAAATAATCGGCGTCTATAAAAGGAGCGCTGCCTGTGATATCG